>NZ_CP046588.1:0-345000 GCF_014083965.1 Stenotrophomonas sp. SXG-1
ATGGATGCTTGGTCCCGTAGTCTCGAGCGCCTCGAAGCGGAGTTCCCGCCGGAAGACGTTCATACCTGGTTGAAGCCACTGCAGGCCGATCTGCGCGTGGACAGCCTGGTGCTGTATGCACCGAATGCCTTCATCGTCGACCAGGTCCGCGAGCTGTACCTGGCCCGGATCCGCGAACTGCTGGCGCATTTCGCCGGTTTCAGCGACGTTTTTCTTGAAATCGGCTCGCGCCCGCGTCCCGTGGAGGCGCAGAACGCGCCGGTTTCCACGCCCTCGGCGCATGTGTCCAGTGAACCGCAGGTACCGTTCGCCGGCAACCTGGACAATCACTACACGTTCGCCAACTTCGTCGAAGGCCGCAGCAACCAGCTGGGCCTGGCCGCCGCCTTCCAGGCAGCGCAGAAGCCGGGCGACCGCGCGCACAATCCGCTGCTGCTGTACGGAGGAACCGGCCTGGGCAAGACCCACCTGATGTTCGCTGCCGGCAACGCCATGCGCCAGGCCAATCCGGGCGCGAAGGTGCTGTACCTGCGTTCTGAACAGTTCTTCAGCGCGATGATCCGGGCCCTGCAGGAAAAGACCATGGATCAGTTCAAGCGCCAGTTCCAGCAGGTCGACGCGCTGCTGATCGATGACATCCAGTTCTTCGCCGGCAAGGACCGCACCCAGGAAGAGTTCTTCCACACCTTCAACGCGTTGTTCGATGGCAAGCAGCAGATCATCCTGACCTGCGACCGCTATCCGCGCGAGGTCGAAGGCCTGGAAGCGCGCCTGAAGTCGCGGCTTGCCTGGGGCCTGTCGGTCGCGATCGAACCGCCGGACTTCGAGACCCGCGCCGCGATCGTGCTGGCCAAGGCACGCGAACGCGGTGCCGAGATTCCCGATGATGTTGCGTTCCTGATCGCCAAGAAGATGCGCTCCAACGTGCGCGACCTCGAAGGTGCGCTCAATACCCTGACCGCCCGCGCCAATTTCACCGGCCGCGCGATCACCACCGAATTCGCCCAGGAAACCCTGCGCGACCTGCTGCGCGCCCAGCAGCAGGCGATCAGCATTCCCAACATCCAGAAAACCGTTGCCGACTACTACGGCCTGCAGATCAAGGATCTGCTGTCGAAGCGTCGGACCCGCTCGCTGGCACGTCCGCGCCAGGTCGCCATGGCCCTGACCAAGGAACTGACCGAGCACAGCCTGCCCGAGATCGGCGATGCCTTTGCCGGTCGCGATCACACCACGGTGCTGCATGCCTGCCGTCAGATCCGGACCCTGATGGAAACCGACGGCAAGCTCCGCGAGGACTGGGACAAGCTGATCCGGAAGCTGAGCGAATGATGCACGGATGCCGATGAGGCGTCATCGCACAAAACGGTGCAGAATCCGGTAGCAAGCGCGGGACACGTTGTGGATAAAAATGGCGTTTGAAATCGCGCCGAATTTATCCACAGCTTTCCCCACCCCCTGGGGGTCGGTAATACAGAGGGTTTCGAGGTCTGAAATTCTTTTATTTACAAAGACTTAGCGTTGTTTTCCAGCGATTCTGTCTCTACCAGCACCACCAAGCTTTTGATTTATTCCACATTTTTTAAAGCATAGGGGCACGGAACCACATGCGTTTCACACTGCAGCGCGAAGCCTTTCTCAAGCCGTTGGCACAGGTCGTCAACGTGGTCGAACGCCGCCAGACCCTTCCGGTTCTGGCCAATTTCCTGGTCCAGGTGCAGAACGGCCAGCTGTCGCTGACCGGTACCGACCTGGAAGTGGAGATGGTGTCGCGGATCGCGGTTGAAGACGCCCAGGACGGCGAAACCACCATTCCCGCCCGCAAGCTGTTCGAGATCATCCGCGCCCTGCCCGACGGCAGCCGGATTACCGTCTCGCAGACCGGTGACAAGATCACCGTGCAGGCCGGTCGCAGCCGCTTCACCCTGGCCACTCTGCCGTCCAATGACTTCCCGTCGGTGGACGAAGTGGAAGCCACCGAGCGCGTGGCCATCGGCGAAGCAACCCTGAAGGAACTGATCGAGCGCACCGCTTTCGCGATGGCCCAGCAGGACGTGCGCTACTACCTCAACGGTCTGCTGTTCGACCTGCGTGGCGATGCGCTGCGCACCGTTGCCACCGACGGCCACCGCCTGGCCCTTTGCGAAACCGACCTGGCCAAGCCCAGCGGTTCGAAGCGCCAGATCATCGTGCCGCGCAAGGGCGTGACCGAGCTGCAGCGCCTGTTGGAAAGCGGCGATCGCGAGATCGAGCTGGAAGTCGGCCGCAGCCACGTCCGCGTCAAGCGCGACGATGTCACCTTCACCTCGAAGCTGATCGACGGCCGCTTCCCGGATTACGAAGCGGTGATCCCGATCGGTGCCGACCGCGAAGTGAAGGTTGATCGTGAAGCACTGCGTGCCTCGCTGCAGCGCGCCGCGATCCTGTCCAACGAGAAGTACCGCGGCATTCGCGTGGAAGTCTCGCCGGGCAACCTGAAGATCAGCGCGCACAATCCGGAACAGGAAGAAGCCCAGGAAGAGATCGAAGCCGACACAACGGTCAGCGATCTGGCCATCGGCTTCAACGTGAACTACCTGCTGGATGCCCTGTCTGCCCTGCGCGACGAGGAAGTGATCATCCAGCTACGCGACTCCAACTCCTCTGCGCTGGTGCGTGAATCCAGCAGCGAGAAGTCGCGCCACGTGGTGATGCCGCTGCGTCTCTGACGGAAACGCTGTTTCACGTGGAACCCAGAAGCGCCCGGGACCTCCCGGGCGTTTTTTTATGTTCCACGTGGAGCATTGTCGAAACGGATCGTAGAAATCCTGGACGTGCCCTGCTCGGCCCCACACCAACTCGATCTCGCTTGCTCGAAGCAACTCGGAATCCAGGACGTTGGGAATTCGTCTTGCAGTGCTCGTCGGGCTCCATGCGATCTGGGTTCTGGCAGCGAGCGCTTCGCATGTCCCACTTCGTTGTCCTGATCTTCAATGGTGGAAGCAGCAGATCATCTTCCCCGGGAGGAGGTCCTTCGCTTCTGCAAACGGCACTGACCACTGGCCGGCTCGGGGGCACACTTGGGCAATCCTAGCTTCTAAATCTGGGTATAAATCTAAAGCATGGTGGTGATGGTAGAGCCAGATTTCGTGGAGAAATGCATTATCTGTTTGTTTTTAAAGGGATTTATGAGCCTGAAACCCCCTGTATAGAGGGCCCCCGGCCTGGGGGGGAACCTGTGGATAGTTTTCAGCGCTGAGCAAAAGGGCTTTTTTATCCACAGATTGCCCATACCTTGTGTATAAGTCATACATGCCTCCTGTGGACAGTGTGGAACTAGCGTCCTGATTTTCTTGAAATCTGTGGAACCCTCCAGGGCATCGGATCGCAGATTTGAAGGAATCGGCGGGGTCATCCGTCGGAACCACCCGCGAGGTGTCCCGCGATGGACCTGCAGCGCTCGCGAAATTGGCGAAATCTGAGGGTATGGGCCTTGGAACCCCGCGCAGATTTGAAGAAATTTCGGGCCGTTCCAGCCCGGAACGCGCGGGCGCGTCACCCGCATTCCACGTGGAACGCGTCCATCGATGGGTGCAGAAGCTGCACCTTCGGCTCGACCGGCCTGCCCCCCGCGCCCGGCTTGACCGATGCAGTAAGCTGATGGATTCCCTGCCCCTCTACCGCCTCGTGCGGATGGTCTTTCGCGCCCCATGCAGATCCGCCGCCTCGCCTTGCATCAACTGCGTCGCTTCAGTGCGGTGGACCTGTCGCCCCAGCCAGGATTGAACCTGCTGACCGGCGACAACGGTGCCGGCAAGACCAGCGTGCTCGAAGCCCTGCACCTGATGGCCTATGGGCGCAGCTTCCGTGGTCGAGTGCGCGACGGTCTGGTGCGCCAGGGCCAGGAAGCGCTGGAAATCTTCGTGGAATGGGACGAACAGCGTGCCAATCACCCGCCGCACCGCCGAAAAGCCGGGTTGCGCCACAGTGGTCAGGATTGGAAGGGGCGATTGGACGGCGAAGATGTCGCGCAGCTGGGTAATCTCTGCGCAGCACTGGCCGTGGTGACGTTCGAGCCCGGGAGCCATGCACTGGTCAGTGGTGGTGGCGAACCCCGCCGCCGCTTCCTCGATTGGGGCTTGTTCCACGTGGAACCGGATTTTCTGTCCTTGTGGCGCCGCTACTCCCGGGCGCTGAAGCAGCGCAACGCCCTGCTCAAGCAGGGCGGGCCGTCGCGGATGCTCGATACCTGGGATCACGAGCTGGCCGAGGCCGGAGAACCGCTGACCAGCCGCCGCCAGCACTACCTGGAGCGTCTGCAGCAGCGCACTGTGACTTTGGCCGCCAGCCTGGCGCCGCAACTGGGCATCCACGGACTGGACCTGAGTCCTGGATGGCGGCGGCATGAGCTTCCCTTGGCCGATGCCTTGCTTCTGGCCCGGGAACGTGACCGGCAGGCCGGGTATACCTCGGTCGGCCCGCACCGGGCGGACTGGAGTGTGGATTTCCACAGCATTCCGGGGCGTGATGCGCTGTCCCGCGGCCAGGCCAAGCTGACGGCATTGGCGTGCCTGCTGGCACAGGCCGAGGACTATGCGGAACAGCGCGGCGAATGGCCGGTGATCGCGCTGGATGATCTGGCTTCGGAACTGGATCGCACCCACCAGGCGCGGGTATTGGAGCGCCTGCTCAATGGCCCGGCACAGATCTTCATCACCGCCACCGAAACCCCGGCGGCGCTGCAGGAACTGACCCACATCGCCCGGTTCCACGTGGAACATGCACAGATCGTGGCTGTGCCATAGTGGGCACACCAGGGCCGCTCGACCCCGGCTGGTATAATTCGGGTTGGAATCCTTTCATTCTCGGCGCATCGCCCCAAGCGGTGGCCGACCTGCGGAGCCTACGGCAAGCGCAATGAGCGACGAACAGAACACCCCGGCAAACAACGGCAATTACGACGCCAACAGCATTACCGCCCTGGAAGGCCTGGAGGCTGTCCGCAAGCGTCCAGGCATGTACATCGGCGACGTGCATGACGGTACCGGTCTGCACCACATGGTGTTCGAGGTCGTCGACAACTCGATCGACGAAGCGCTGGCCGGCCACGCCGACCATGTTGCAGTGACGATCCACGCAGACGGCTCGGTCTCGGTGTCCGACAACGGCCGCGGCATTCCGACCGGCAAGCACGAGCAGATGAGCGCCAAGCTCGGCCGCGAAGTGTCTGCGGCCGAAGTGGTCATGACCGTCCTGCACGCGGGCGGCAAGTTCGACGACAACAGCTACAAGGTTTCGGGCGGCCTGCACGGCGTCGGCGTCAGCGTGGTCAACGCGCTGTCGCAGAAGCTGCTGGTGGACGTGTTCCAGAACGGCTCCCATTACCAGCAGGAATTCAGCAACGGCGCCGCCGTGACCGCGCTGGCCAAGCTGGAAGCCACCACCAAGCGTGGCACCACCGTGCGTTTCTGGCCGTCCACTGTCGCCTTCCACGACAACGTGGAGTTCCACTACGACATCCTGGCCCGCCGCCTGCGCGAGCTGTCGTTCCTGAACTCCGGCGTCAAGATCGTCCTTGCCGACGAGCGTGGTGATGGCCGTCGCGATGATTTCCACTACGAGGGCGGCATCCGCAGCTTCGTGGAGCATCTGGCCCAGCTGAAGACTCCGCTGCACCCGAACGTCATCTCGGTCACCGGCGAGCACAACGGCATCGTGGTGGACGTGGCGCTGCAGTGGACCGACTCCTATCAGGAGACGATGTACTGCTTCACCAACAACATTCCGCAGAAGGACGGCGGTACCCACCTGGCCGGTTTCCGCGGTGCGTTGACCCGGGTGCTCAACAACTACATCGAGCAGAACGGCATCGCCAAGCAGGCCAAGATCAACCTGACCGGCGACGACATGCGCGAAGGCATGATCGCGGTGCTGTCGGTGAAGGTGCCGGACCCGAGCTTCTCCAGCCAGACCAAGGAAAAGCTGGTCAGCTCCGACGTGCGTCCGGCGGTGGAAAATGCCTTCGGTGCGCGCCTGGAAGAGTTCCTGCAGGAAAACCCGAACGAAGCCAAGGCGATCGCCGGCAAGATCGTCGATGCCGCCCGTGCACGTGAAGCTGCGCGCAAGGCCCGCGACCTGACCCGCCGCAAGGGTGCGCTGGATATCGCTGGCCTGCCGGGCAAGCTGGCCGACTGCCAGGAAAAGGATCCGGCACTGTCCGAACTGTTCATCGTCGAGGGTGACTCGGCAGGTGGCTCGGCCAAGCAGGGCCGCAACCGCAAGAACCAGGCGGTGCTGCCGCTGCGCGGCAAGATCCTCAACGTGGAACGCGCGCGCTTCGACCGCATGCTGTCCTCCGACCAGGTCGGTACGCTGATCACCGCGCTGGGCACCGGCATCGGCCGTGACGAGTACAACCCGGACAAGCTGCGGTACCACAAGATCATCATCATGACCGACGCCGACGTCGACGGCGCCCACATCCGCACCCTGCTGCTGACGTTCTTCTACCGTCAGATGCCGGAGCTGATCGAGCGCGGTTACGTCTACATCGGCCTGCCGCCGCTGTACAAGATCAAGCAGGGCAAGCAGGAGCTGTACCTGAAGGACGACCCGGCGCTGGACAGCTACCTGGCCAGCAGCGCAGTGGAAAACGCTGCACTGGTGCCGGCCACCGGCGAGCCCGGCATCGAAGGCCTTGCGCTGGAGAAGCTGCTGCTGGCCTACGCGGCAGCGCTGGATTCGATCGAGCGCAACGCACATCGCTACGACCGCAACCTGCTTGAAGCGCTGGTCGATTTCGTACCGATGGACCTGGAAAGCCTGCGCGCTGCCGGTGAAGGCGAGGGCCTGGATGCACTGGCCAAGCGCCTCAACCAGGGCAGCCTGGGCAGCCCGCGCTTCACGCTGGAACTGCAGGAAGCCAACGACGAGCGCCCGGCCGCTGTGCTGGTGACCCGTCGCCACATGGGTGAACAGCACATCCAGGTGCTGCCGATGTCGGCCTTCGAAAGCGGCGAACTGCGCGCAATCCACCAGGCATCGAAGCTGCTGCACGGTCTGGTCCGCGAAGGCGCGACCATTTCCCGCGGTGCCAAGTCGATCGAAGTCGACAGCTTTGCCAAGGCACAGAACTGGCTGCTCGAGGAGGCCAAGCGCGGCCGCCAGATCCAGCGATTCAAGGGCCTGGGTGAAATGAATCCGGAGCAGCTGTGGGACACCACGGTGAATCCGGAAACCCGTCGACTGCTGCAGGTGCGCATCGAAGACGCTGTCGCTGCTGACCAGATCTTCAGCACGTTGATGGGCGATGTCGTCGAACCGCGTCGCGACTTCATCGAAGACAACGCGCTGAAGGTCGCAAACCTGGATATCTGACACAATCGGGACACGGCCGGTGCGCGGGGAGGCGCGCCGGCTTTCGACTCTTGAACGCAGGTACCTGATGTCCGCATCCGCCCCGGTTTCCGCTCCGCCCCCGGTTCCGCCGTCTTCTGTCGCGCCGCGTGCGGTTTCGCCGTTGGCGGGGTTCTTCATCGACCTGGGCATCGCCGCTGTCACGTTGTTCGGCCTGAGCCTGATCAGCGGCGTGCTGTGGGGCTTGTACCGTGGCGTGGTGGTCGGTTACGCGACCGCGCAGGCCGGCGCTGGCGCACCCGACGCCAGTTCGGTGGCGGCGTCATTGGGCCAGCCCGGCGCACTTGCGCAGATTCTCATGGCGCTGTTTGCCACCGGCGGCGCCGCGCTGCTGCTGTACTTCTGGCGACGGCCGGCCAACGCCGCCGAACGTCATGCGTCGCGCCAGGCACTGCGCCGCCCCTCCACCTGGGGCTGGACCCTGCTGGTGGCGACCCTGATCGTGCTGGGCAGCAACGGTATCGCCTTCCTGGCCAAGCAGTTCGGCATCGAACCGGTCCCCACCAACCTGGCACTGATGCAGAGCGCGATCGCGCGCTTCCCGTTGTTCCTGATGCTGTTCGCGGTGGTACTGGCACCGGCCTACGAGGAACTGCTGTTCCGCCGCGTGCTGTTTGGACGCCTGTGGAAGGCGGGGCGCCCGTGGCTGGGTATTGTACTGAGCAGCCTTGCTTTCGCCCTGATCCATGAAATCCCTGGCACCAGTGCAAACGGCCCGGCCGAAATCGCACAGCTGTGGCTGGTCTATGGCGGCATGGGCGCCGCGTTCTGCTGGTTGTACAAGCGCACCGGCACGCTCTGGGCCGCGATCACCGCGCACGCCCTGAACAACGGCGTGGCGCTTGCCGCGCTTGTGTTTTTCGGGGCAACGTAACGCCGTGTCCGCTTGACGAAAGATTAAGCCGCTACGCTACACACTGCGCATATGAACACGGGGGTGGACCCATGAAACAACTGCTGCTGGCCCTTGTCATAACCACCCTGGTCAGCGCCTGCGCGACCACGACCTCCCCTACCGGCCGCCGGCAGATGGTGGGCGGTGTGTCGCAGGCACAGCTGGACCAGCTCGGCGCACAGGCGTTCGCCGAAACCAAGCAGAAGGAAAAGATCAGCACCGACGGCCGCCAGAACGGTTATGTGCAGTGCGTGGTCAACGCTCTGGTCGCGCAGCTGCCGCCTCAATACCGTGGCGTACGGTGGGAGACGGCCGTGTTCGTCGACAAGGAGCCCAACGCCTTTGCCCTGCCCGGTGGCAAGGTTGGCGTGAACACCGGCATCTTCACCGTCGCCAAGAACCAGGATCAGCTGGCCGCCGTAATCGGCCATGAAATCGGGCATGTCATTGCCCGTCACCACGAAGAGCGCATCACCCGCCAGATGGGCGCACAGACCGGACTGGCGGTGCTCGGTGCGTTGGCCGGTGCGGCGTACGGTGAAGGTGCCGCCAGCACGGTCAACCAGCTTGGCGGAATGGGCGCGCAGGCGGCCTTCCTGCTGCCCGGCTCGCGCACCCAGGAGAGCGAGGCCGACGTAATCGGCCAGCGACTGATGGCCCAGGCCGGCTTCAACCCGGCGCAGGCGGTCGATTTGTGGCAGAACATGATGGCTGCCAGTGGTGGCCGCAGCCCGCAGTGGCTGTCCACCCACCCTGATCCGGCCAACCGCATCCAGGAACTGCGGCGCGATGCGCCGGGGCTGACGCCGGTCTACCAGCAGGCGCAGGCCGCCGGGCTGCGGCCAAAGTGCGGATGAGTGCGCAGTTCTATGCTGTATTGCAGCACATAAAACGATTTCTCACGCCATCTGTTTCTGATACGTTTGGCGGCTCAGATTTTTCTGACAGTCCGACTTTGCCGCTATCCGGCGGTTCGATCGAGGTGAACGATGATTTTCCGTAACCACAAAGCTGTGCTTTCCGTCCTCGTCGCGACCGCCCTGACCGGCGCCGTGGTCACTGATGCCTTCGCGCAATCCTCGCGTTCCTCCGAGCGTGGCAACCGCGGCGGCAAGCAGGCCAAGGCCGAAGCGCTGTACCCCAACGCGACCCGTCAGGAGCCGACCGTCAAGGCATCGGCCAAGCTGGGCAGCAAGCTTCAGAAAATGATTGACAGCTACAACAAGGAAAAGTTCCCGGAGACGCGCACGCAGGCCGACGCGATCCTGGCTGACAGCGCCGCGAACGAGTATGACAAGTCGCTGGCCGCGCAGCTGGCGTCGCAGGCTGCCTACCAGACCGACGATACCCCGGCTGCCATTGCCTACCTGAAGCAGGTCCTGCAGTTCAACGGACTGGACAACAACGGCCACTTCCAGTCCATGCTGATGCTGGGCCAGTTGCAGCTGCAGGAAGACCAGACCGCCGATGGCCTGGCGACCCTGGACAAGTACTTCGCCGAGAGCAAGTCGACCAAGCCGGAAGAGCTGATCGCCAAGGGCCAGGCGCTGTACCAGCTGGAGCGCTACCAGGAAGCGATCCCGGTGCTGAAGCAGGCCATCGCCGGTGCCACCGAACCGAAGGACAACTGGAACCAGCTGCTGATGGCGGCCCTCGCCGAAGCCGGCCAGTCCGGCGAAGCGGTGAAGGAAGCCGAGGCTCTGGCCGCCAAGAACCCGAACGACAAGAAGGCCCAGCTGAATCTGGCCAGCATGTACATGCAGGCCGACCAGATGGAAAAGGCCGCCGCGGTGATGGACAAGCTGCGCAGCAGCGGCCAGCTCACCGAAGAGCGCGAGTACAAGCAGCTGTACTCGATCTATGCCAACACCGAACACAAGGAAAAGGACGTCATCGCGGTCATCAACGAAGGGTTGCAGAAGGGCATCCTGAAGCCGGATTACCAGGTCTACCTGGCGCTGGCCCAGTCCTACTACTACTCCGACCAGGTGCCGCAGGCGATCGATGCGTGGCAGAAGGCTGCCCCGCTGTCCAAGGACGGTGAGACCTACCTGAACCTGGCACGCGTCCTGCATGCCGAAGGTCGCATTCCGGAGGCCAAGCAGGCCGCCCAGCAGGCGCTGGCGAAGGGTGTGAAGAACCAGGCTGATGCCAAAAAAATCATCAACCTGAAGTAAGTAGGAATAACGCCTGAATGCCTGCACAGTTGATGCGCAGGCGCTCAGGATTGGTATAAGCTTGGAGGTTCCTGCGGTGTCATGCACCGCTGATCAGGGATTCCGCCCCCGGCATCCCGGCCCCACTATTGAGCTCTTGGCGCATGACGGAACAACTAGTCGTTCACCGGTACGAACAACCCGATGACAAGGGGCTGAGCTGGCCTCGCATCGTCGGCATCGCGTTTGTAATTGCCCTGCATCTGGCCGCGTTCATGATGCTCCTGATCCCCGCCGTGGCTCCCAAGGCTGTGGCTGAGAAGGAGCGCAACGTCATGGTGACGATCGTCGACGCCCCGCCGCCGCCGCCCCCGCCGCCGCCGCCGCCGCCGCCGACCGATACTCCGCCGCCGCCGGTGAAGAATCTGTCGCCGCCGAAGCCGTCGCCGGTCCCGCCGCCGCCGCAGGCGCCGGTCGTGGACGTGCCGGAACCGCGCCCGAACGACATCGTCACCCCGCCGTCGCCTCCGGCGCCGCCGGCACCGCCGACCTCGATCGAGGCCAGCGTGGACATCTCGTCGAAGGCCATGAATCCGCCGCGCTACCCGCCGGCAGCCTTCCGCGCGGGTATCCAGGGCGAAGTGATCCTGATCATTGATGTCGATGCCAGCGGCAACGTCACCAATGTCACGGTGGAAAAGTCCAGCCGTAACCGCGACCTGGACCGTGCTGCGATGGAAGCGGCTCGCAAGTGGCGCTTCAACGCCGCTGAAGCAGGCGGTAAGAAGACGGCAGGTCGCGTTCGCGTTCCGGTCAACTTTGCGCTGAACTGATGCGCCCGGGTGGCCGCGTGGCCACCCCCGCTCCCGGTTCGATTGTTTAGCTTAGCTACACCCTTTATCACCACACACAACAAAGGTAAGCGTCATGCTGCAGGAAATTTTCATCGCCGCTGCTGCCGGGGGCAATCCGTCCAACGCCCTGTCGCAGATGGGCTTCGAGCACCTGATCCACGAAATGACCACCAAGCCGGGTGATTTCGCGGTTTCCTGGGTCGTGCTGCTGACCCTGGTCGTCATGTCGGCCATGTCCTGGTACTGGACCGTCATCAACATCTTCCGTGCTACCCGCCTGAAGAGCGCCGCCGATCGCGTCGTCAGCCTGTTCTGGGACACCCCGAACGCGCAGGACGCCATCCGTGCGATGGAAGAACAGCCGGCTTCCGAGCCGTTCTCGAAGATCGCCCTGGACGCTGCCCAGGCGGCTGCCCACCACCAGCGCGCTGAAGGCGGCGCCACCGGCGGCGTGGGTGAGAACCTGAGCCGTTCGGAGTTCGTCGACCGCGCCCTGCGTCAGGCCGTGACCCGCGAAAGCAACAAGCTGCAGTCGGGCATGACCCTGCTGGCCACCGTCGGCGCAACCGCTCCGTTCGTCGGTCTGCTGGGTACCGTGTGGGGCATCTACGGCGCGCTGATCAAGATCGGTGCCACCGGCTCCGCTTCGATCGACGCCGTTGCCGGCCCGGTGGGTGAAGCGCTGATCATGACCGCGATCGGTCTGTTCGTCGCGATCCCGGCCGTGTTCGCCTTCAACTTCTTCAGCAAGATCAACAGCGCGACCATCAGCAAGTTCGATACCTTCGCGCACGACCTGCACGACTTCTTCGCCACCGGCTCGCGCGTCCGCTAATTGCGGCGCGCGTCACCCAGCGACGAACGTAAGTAGTCACCAAGATCTAGACGGAGCCCGTTATGGCTTTCAGTAGTGGTAACAGCGGCGGCCCCATGGCCGACATCAACGTTACGCCCCTCGTGGACGTGATGCTGGTGCTGCTGATCATCTTCATCATCACGGCGCCCCTGATGTCCCACAAGGTCAAGGTGGATCTGCCGGAAGCCAACCTGATCCAGAAGCCGGAAGACGCTGAAAAGCGTTCCGGACCGATCACCCTGGCAGTCAAGGAAGACGGCTCGATCTACTGGAACGACGAAGAAATCAACAAGCAGACTCTCGAGTCGCGCTTGGCGACCGCCGCCCAGCAGACCCCGCAGCCGCCGCTGAACCTGCGTGGTGACCGCACCACCAAGATGCGTGTCATCAACGACCTGACCAAGGTCGCGCAGGAGCAGGGCATGCTTGACGTCGGCTTCGTCGCGACCAAAGAAAAGGGGCAATAAGCCATGGCATTCAGTAGTGGTGGTGGCAAGGGCCCCATGGCAGACATCAACGTCACGCCCCTCGTGGACGTGATGCTGGTTCTGCTGATCATCTTCATCGTGACCGCGCCGATCATGACGTACCCGATCGCCGTGGACCTGCCGCAGCGCGTGCTCAACCCACCGCCGCAGCTGGTCGAACCGCCGCCGCCGATCGAACTGAAGATCGACGCCAGCAACCAGGTCTCGTGGAACAACAGCCCGATCAATACCAGCGAGCTGCAGCAGCGGATGGAGCAGGAGGTCCAGCGTGACCCGACCAACCAGCCGGAACTGCGCATCGACGCCAGCCCTGATTCCGAGTACGACGTGATGGCCAAGGTTCTGGCCGCTGCGAAGAACGCTCAGATGAAGAAGATCGGTTTTGTGCAGCAGTAATCGCTACACCGCAACACAACAGTCATGACGCGACTGCAGACGCCCCTGGAAACAGGGGCGTCTTTTTTTGTTCTCATCCTGGCACACGGGTCGAGGTTGGATCCCATCGGGTGGCATGCGCCGCTATGATCGGCGGATGCTCGCCCTCTTCGACTCCCTGCGCCACTGGCTGGACGGCATTGCCCACCTCGGTACCATCCTGGCGGTGGCCTATCTGCTGTACCTGCTCGCGCTGACCGGCTGGATCATGCTGCAGAAGCGCGAGCCGGTGGCGACGCTGAGCTGGATCCTGTCGCTGGCGCTGCTGCCGTACCTGGGCCTCTTCATCTACTACCTGCTGGGCCCGCAGAAGGTGAAGCGGCAGCGTTTGCGCCGTGGCCGCGCGCGGTCGGGCATGGAGCACTACAGCGACGTCTGCCCACCCGACGCCGACTGCACCGAGCTGGCCAAGATCGCCCAGGCCACGACCGGGCTTGCGCCGAGCAGCGCCACCGAAGTGACCTGGCTGGTGGACGGCGCGGCGACCTACGCCGCGCTGCTTGAGGCCGTCGCACAGGCACGCGACCACGTGCATCTGGAGTACTACATCTTCAACCCGGACCATGCCGGAACCGCCCTGCGTGACGCGCTGGTGGAACGTGCACAGGCCGGCGTGCAGGTGCGCCTGCTGCTCGATGCCGTAGGCTCTTCCGCCCTGCCCCGCCGCTTCCTGCAGCCGCTGCTCGACGCCGGTGGCGAAGCGATCTGGTTCCACCCACGGCAGCTGCTGAAGCCGTTCAAGCGCCCGTGGTTGAACCTGCGTACCCACCGCAAGCTGGTGATCGTCGATGGGCGCCTCGCCTTCACCGGTGGCATCAACATCACCGACGACGAGGATGAAAGCCGCAGGGCGGATGCCTACCGCGACCTGCACATGCGCATCCGCGGCCACGTGGTGCGCAGCCTGCAGCTGGTGTTTGCCGAGGACTGGCTCTACGCAAGTGGGCAGGATCCCTCGCGCATGGACATCGCCCGTCTGTGGCCGGCCGACATGCCGCTGCGCGGCGATGGTGCGATCAACGCCCAGGTGCTGGTCTCCGGTCCGGACTCGGGCTGGGAAACGATCCATCGCCTGCACGTGGCGGCGATCCAGGAAGCGCATGAGCGTGTCTGGCTGGTCACGCCCTACTTCGTGCCGGGCGAAGCGGCGCGGATGGCGTTGACCTCGGCCGCGCTGGGCGGCCTGGACGTGCGCCTGCTGGTACCGAAGATGAGCGATTCCTGGTTCGTCACCCAGGCCGCCCGCTCCTACTTCGACGAGCTGCTGCATGCCGGGGTGAAGATCTACGAGTACGGCCCGCGCATGCTGCATACCAAGGCCTTCATCGCCGACGACGATGTCTGCATCGTTGGCAGTGCCAACTTCGATCACCGCAGCTTCCGGCTGAACTTCGAGCTGTCGATGATGATCAGTGACCGTGACCGGGTGGCTGCCCTGGCCGAACTGCTGCAGGGTGAGTTCGACCGTTCCACGCGGGTGCGCGACCAGGCCGGCCGCTCGTTGTGGCTGCACCGCCTGCCCGAGGCCTTCGCCCGGCTGGCCTCGCCGCTGCTCTGACGCAGCGCTACACTGCGGCGATCACCCGGGGAGCCCCACTATGTACTGGTTGTACCTGCTGCTGGCGCTGGGCTGTTTCGCCTTCGCGCTGAAGACCCCCAGCGCCGGGCTGATGACTCTGTGCCTGCTGGCCGCCCTCGCCTTCCTGCTGGCCTGGGTGCGAGGCCGCTACGTGGCCCGCTTCGGCGATCTGCAGCGCGACCCTGCCACCCTGGTCGATGCCGAGGAACTGCGCCGCCTGCGCGAGCGGGCCCAGGCCCGCCCTGGTGACGACCACAACGACCACGATCCGTCCCCTCTTTCCAAGTAGTTCCGTTCCATGACCCAGCTCAGCGTCAACGTCAACAAGATCGCCGTCCTGCGCAATTCGCGCGGCGGTGCCGAACCGGACGTGGTGCGTGCCGCCCAGGCCTGCCTGGACGCCGGTGCGCATGGCATCACCGTGCACCCGCGGCCGGACCGCCGACACATCACCGCCGAGGACGTGCTGGCGCTGTCGACGCTGACCCGCGCGCGTGGCGTCGAATTCAACATCGAAGGCAACCCGTTCGCGCCGCCGCGCGAGGGCTACCCCGGGCTGCTGCCGCTGTGCGAACAGACCCGCCCGGCGCAGGCCACGCTGGTGCCGGATGGCGATGGGCAGATCACGTCCGATCACGGTTTCGACTTCGAGCGTGACGGCGAGCGGTTGCGACCACTGGTGGCCGAACTGAAGGCGATGGGTTGCCGGGTCAGCCTGTTCGTTGACGCCGGTAATCCGCTGCTGGAGCAGGCGGCCGACGTCGGCGCCGATCGCATCGAGCTGTACACCGGCCCCTACGCCGAAGCGCACGCCGCCGGTGATGCCGAGGCGATGCTGGCGCTGTTTGCCACCGCCGCACGCCGCGCACAGGCGGTTGGGCTGGGCGTCAACGCCGGCCACGACCTGTCGCAGGACAACCTGCGTGACTTCCTGGCGAACGTGCCGGACGTGCTGGAAGTATCGATCGGCCACGCGCTGATCGGCGAAGCGCTGTATGACGGGCTGGATGCTACGGTGCGCGGCTACCTGGCGCTGCTCTGATGCATTGCAGCCGAGCGTAGGCTCGGCTCTACAAGGTCTCTGCATCAACTGTAGAGCCGAGCCCATGCTCGGCTCAGCACCGCCCTGAACCCTTCAGGCGGCCGTCGCAGCCATTGAGACGGCCACGATGTACGCTGCCACAATGGGTATTGCGATCAAGGGCCGAGGTTCCACGTCCCACCTTGCCGGGCGCTTTGAAAGCACCGTCAGCGAGGCGGTGGACGACGGCTGGGCGGTGGACGAGAGCGAGGAGTTCCTTGCCCCGCGCCTCCGCACCGAGGTGCGTGCCGAGACCGCGCGTAGCATCATCACCCGCAACACCTCGCCGGACGTCGGCTTCAGCCAGTCGGTAAATCCCTACCGCGGCTGCGAGCATGGCTGCTCCTACTGCTTCGCGCGCCCCTCGCATGCCTATCTGAACCTGTCGCCGGGCCTGGACTTCGAGACCAAGCTGTTCGCCAAGACCAATGCCCCCCAGCTGCTGCGCAAGGAGCTGTCGAAGCCGGGTTACGTGCCGCAGCCGATCGCACTGGGCATCAATACCGATGCGTACCAGCCGATCGAGCGCAAGTTCAAGCTGACCCGCCAGCTGATCGAAGTGATGCTGGAGACCAAGCATCCTTTTTCGCTGATCACCAAGAACGCACTGGTCGAGCGCGATATCGATCTGCTTGCACCGCTGGCGGCGGAGAACCTGGTCAGCGTGCACTTCTCGGTGACCACGCTGGACCCGCATCTTTCCGCAAAGCTGGAACCGCGCGCATCGGCGCCGCATGCACGGCTGCGCGCGATGAAGCGTCTGCATGAAGCGGGCATTCCGGTCGGTGTGATGGTGGCGCCGGTGATCCCATGGATCAACGACAGCGAGCTGGAGGCCGTGCTGGAGGCTGCGCACGACGCTGGCGCCAGTACCGCTGGTTACGTGCTGCTGCGCTTGCCGCTTGAAGTGGCGCCGTTGTTCCGCGACTGGCTGGACACCCATCATCCCGATCGTGCCGCGCATGTGATGAGCACCATCCAGCAGCTGCGTGGCGGCAAGGACTACGACAGCCAGTTCGGAACCCGCATGCGGGGCCAGGGTGTGTATGCGGATCTGTTGAACAACCGCTTCAAGCTGGCGCGCAAGCGCCTCGGCTTCAACGCGCAGAACAGTCATTGGCCGAAGCTGGATTGCAGCCGGTTCCTGAAGCCGTTGCCGCCGAAGAAGGATTCGCCGCAGGGGTCGTTGTTCTGAGTCCATCCGTCGAGCATGGCTCGACTCTACATCCGAGGCCGACGAGCCGCTCGGCGTCACCCCCCGAACAACTTCTGCGCACTCTGGAACAGGATCCAGCTGGTCGCGATGAACTTGTCCCCACCCTGCGGGCGATTGCCACGATGGGTATGAGTGAACGCAGTCGGCGCAATCAGCAGGCTGCCGGTACGAGGTGCGATCTTCCGCCCCTGGAACAGGAACTCGGTCTCGCCTTCGTCAAAGTCGTCGTTGAGGTACAGCGTCCACAGCACGTGCCGGTGCAGGGTCTCGGCCTGCGCATCCTTCGGGTACAGCTCGCAGTGCCAGTAGGGGTAACCACCCTCGCCCGCCGCATACCACTGCAGGTTGATGGCGCCGGGGCGCAGGCAGGTCCGCGCAAGATCCGCCAGTTGCTGTGGCGGCATGTCGGGGAAGTCCTCGGCAGACAGGCGTCGCGGTTGGCCGTTGCTGTCCTGGATCTGCAACATCAGCGGCGCAATCAATGCCTGTGGATAACGGCGTAGATAAGTCAGCAGGCCGTTGAACACCGCGATCTGCAGCTGCTGGTCGACATCCTGCCAGCCGTCCAGGCCACTGATGCGCAGATCCTTGCTGTGCTTGAGTTCCGGGAACACGCCACTGCCCACGGCACCGGGCTGCAGGCCACGCGTGGCGCGCAGGCGTTCAACGATGGCCGCGCAGACCTCGCTGGGGACGGCGTTGTGGATGACTTCGATGAAATCGACCGGGCCCTGCTCGTGCATGCGTGCATTCCTTAGGCGGCAACGGCTTGATGGTGCCGTTTGCCGCCCTCGGTGTCACCCCACGGTCATGTCATCGAACTGCCATGACCGCTGTCAGGCGATAGGCCCTCAGCCCTGTGCGTCGTCGTGCGCGTTGTGGTAGCGCACGGCTTCAGCCACTTCCTCGCGCGAACCGAGGAACACCGGTACGCGCTGGTGCAGCTGGTCGGGCTGGATGTCGAGGATGCGCTCGCGGCCGGTCCAGGCGGCGCCGCCGGCCTGTTCGACCAGCAGGCCCATCGGGTTGGCTTCGTACATCAGGCGCAGCTTGCCGGCCTTGGACGGATCCTTCTTGTCCCACGGGTAGATGAAGATGCCGCCGCGGGTCAGGATGCGATGCACGTCGGCCACCATGCTGGCGATCCAGCGCATGTTGAAGTTCTTGCCGCGCGCGCCTTCCTTGCCCGCCAGCAGGTCGCCGACGTAGGCCTGCATCGGCGCTTCCCAGTGACGCTGGTTGGACATGTTGATGGCGAACTCCTGGGTTGCCGCCGGGATCTGCATGTTCTCGGTGGTCAGCACGAACTCGCCCTTCTCGCGGTCCAGGGTGAAGGCATGGGTACCGTGGCCGACGGTCAGCACCAGCTGGGTGCTGGGCCCGTAAATGCAGTAGCCGGCGGCGATCTGCTTGCTGCCCGGCTGCAGGAAGGCGTCATCGCCCGGAAGTTCGACATTGGTCGGGCAGCGCAGTACCGAGAAGATGGTGCCGACGGAGACGTTGACGTCGATGTTGGAGCTGCCGTCGAGGGGATCGAACAGCAGCAGGAAATCACCACGCGGGTAGATGTCCGGCACCGGCTGGCTGTGGTCCATTTCTTCGGAGGCGCAGGCGGCTAGGTGGCCACCCCAGGCGTTGGCTTCGAGCAGGATCTCGTTGCTGATCACATCCAGCTTCTTCTGCGCTTCGCCCTGCACGTTGCCGGTACCGGCGTCGCCGAGCACGCCACCGAGGGCGCCCTTGCTGACGGCGATGGAGATGCTGGTGCAGGCGCGGGCGACGACCGCGATCAGCTGGCGCAGGTCGGCATTGATGCGGCCGGCGTGCTGTTCCTGGATCAGGAAGCGGGTCAACGAAGTACGGGACATGGTCGGGCAGGTCTCGGCAGCGGGAAAACGCCTATTGTCGCCCGTATGGCGGGGCCGTGCGTGAGCGCGGGAAGGCGTAATCGTTTCCAGATGCGTTGCGCTGTCGGCGCCTTCCTTCATGGAGGCGCAGGGCGAGGCACACCGTGGCCAGGACACGCCGTAAACCCATCCATGGGGGCTCGGTCGGCGCATCCATGCGCCTCACGGTCCTGGCCACGGTGTGCCTCGCCCTGCGCTTCAGGGTTCGCCGCGAGCGCGGTGAGGAAGGCAAAGGCAAGAGCAAGAGAAAAAACAAAGGCGCCTTTCGGCGCCTTTGTTCTCAAACCAGTGCAGTGTTGCTTCAGCCCTTGGCGACGGTGGCCACGGCCTTGGCGACGTACTCCAGGTTGTTCTGGTTCAGCGCGGCCACGCAGATGCGGCCGGTGCCGACGGCGTAGATGCCGAACTCGTCGCGCAGGCGCTCGACCTGCTCACGGCTCAGGCCGGAGTAGGAGAACATGCCGGCCTGCTCGTTGATGAAGCCGAACTGCGGTGCACCTGCAGCGGCCAGCTTCTCGACCAGGCCCTGGCGCAGGGCGTGGATGCGCTCGCGCATCTCGGTCAGCTCCTGCTCCCACATCGCACGCAGTTCCGGGTTGGTCAGCACGCCGGCCACCAGCGCGGCACCGTGGGTGGACGGGCTGGAGTAGATGGTGCGGATCACGCGCTTGACCTGCGACTGCACCGCCTTGGCGTCAGCGGCGGTCGGTGCCACCATCGACAGCGCACCCACGCGCTCGCCGTACAGCGAGAACGACTTGGAGTACGAGTTGGCGACGATGAAGCTGTCGATGCCTGCTTCGGCGATGATGCGCACCGCGGCGCCGTCCTGTTCGATGCCCTTGTCGAAGCCCTGGTAGGCCATGTCGATGAAGGGGAACAGCTGGCGGTCCTTCAGCAGCTGCGCGACCTGCTTCCACTGGCTGACCGTGAGGTCGGCACCGGTGGGGTTGTGGCAGCAGGCATGCAGCAGCAGCACGGTGCCGGCTTCCAGCTTGCCCAGGTCGGCCAGCATGCCGTCGAAATCAACCCCATGGGTGGTCGGGTCGAAGTAGGTGTAGTCCAGCACCTCGAAACCGGCCGCGCTGAACACGGCGCGGTGGTTTTCCCAGCTCGGGTTGCTCAGCGCAACGGTGGCGTGCGGCAGCAGCTTCTTCAGCACGTCGGCGCCGACGCGCAGCGCACCGCTGCCACCAACGGTCTGTGCGGTGGTGACGCGGCCGGCGGCCAGCAGCGGCGAGTCCTTGCCGAACACCAGCTCACGCGTGGCCTGCGTGTACGCCGGCAGGCCATCGATCGGCAGATAGCCGCGCGGTTTGGCTTCAGCGGCGAGCTGCTGCTCGATCTGCTTGACGGCGCGCAGCAGCGGAATGCGGCCGCTCTCGTCGTAGTAGATGCCCACACCCAGGTTGACCTTGGTCGGGCGGCTGTCGGCGTTGTACGCCTCGGTCAGGCCCAGGATCGGGTCGCCTGGGACCAGTTCCACGTTTGCAAAGAAGGACACGGCGGTACTCGTTCGGTAGACGGAAAGGGGGAGGAATTGCGCCACGCGGTTCGCGGCTTTTCGGCCGGAAACAGCCCATCGTAACAAAGCCTGCCGGGGCTGGCCGCCGCCATCGTCATCCGCAGCCCCGTACCATGGCGTGCGTTGCCGCCCGATCCATCAACCTGAATCATGAATCCCGCCGCACGACGCTGTTGCCTGCCGCTGTCTGCCCTGCTGCTGTCGCCCTGGACAGCGGTGGCCGAGCCTGCGCCCACCGCCCTGCCTGCGGTGCAGGTACAGGCCGCACGGGTGCCGGGCATCGACCCGTTCGCGCTGCCGGCCAGCCAGGACACGGTCTGGATCAATGCCAGCCGCGCGGGCACCGGCGCGCAGCTGTCCGAGGCGCTGGCCGGGGTACCGGGGCTGCTGGCGCGCGACCGGCAGAACTTCGCGCAGGACACGCAGCTGTCGATCCGTGGCTTCGGCGCGCGCTCGACCTTCGGTGTGCGCGGGGTGCGGGTGTTGATCGACGGGGTGCCCGCGACCATGCCTGACGGCCAGGGCCAGCTGTCGCATGCCAGCCTGTTGGGCGCTGAACGCATCGACGTGCTGCGCGGGCCGTTCTCGGCGCTGTACGGCAATTCCTCCGGCGGCGTGCTTCAGGTCTGGAGCGCGCAGGGCCAGGCCGGCGACCCCTGGCGGCTGCGGCTCAACGCTGGCGCCGACAACACGCTCAGTGTCGGCGCGCAGCTGAAGGGTGCCGGCCAACTGCTGGACTACAACATCGCCGCCAATCACTTCCGCACCGATGGCTGGCGGGACCATAGCCGTGCGCGCCGTGAATCGCTCAACGCACGCATCGGTGGTGCGCTGGGCGGTGGGCGGCTGGAGCTGTTGCTCAATGCGCTCGATGCCCCCGATGCACAGGATCCGCTGGGCCTGACCCGTGCCCAGGTGGCGGCTGATCCGCGCCAGGCCACGGCAGTTGCGCACCAGTACAACACCCGCAAATCGGTGCGCCAGCAGCAGGCCGGCCTGCGCTGGACCCGTGAAACGGGAGCGCAGCGCTGGCAGTTGATGGGCTATGCCGGGCAGCGCGCGGTGACCCAGTTCCTGCCCATTCCGCCCACGGCGCAGGCCAATCCGCTGCATGCCGGCGGCGTGATCGATCTGGACGCCGGCTACGGCGGGCTGGACGCGCGCTGGGGCTGGCACGGCGATCTGGCCGGGCGGCCGCTGGACCTGGTGGCCGGGCTCAGCGCCGACCGCCAGCGCCAGCATCGGACCGGCTACGAGAACTTCATCGGCAGCACGCTGGGCGTACGTGGGCGCCTGCGCAGAGACCAGATCGACACCGTGCATAACGTCGATCAGTTCGCGCAGGCGTGGTGGCAGTGGAGTCCACGCTGGTCATTGCTGGCTGGCCTGCGCCACAGCACCGTGCGCTTCGAATCCGACGACCGCTACATCATCGGCCGCAACCCGGATGACAGTGGCCGCCGGCGCTACCAGGCCACCACGCCGGTGGCCGGGATCAGCTTTGAGGCCAGCCCGCAGTGGCGGCTGCATGCTGCGGTCGGCCGCGGTTTCGAAACCCCCACCTTCAACGAACTGGGCTATCGCGCCGACGGGCAGGCGGGATTGGCACTGGACCTGGCGGCCGCCCGCAGCCGCAATCTGGAGATTGGCAGCAAGTGGCACGCGCAGGGCGGAATCCAGCTCGATATCAGCCTGTTCCGTGCAGATACCGACGATGAGCTGGCCGTTGCCAGCAACACCGGAGGGCGCAGCACCTATCGCAACATTGGCCGCACCCGCCGCCAGGGCGTGGAACTGCAGTACCGACAGCCGCTGGCCGAGCAATTGGAACTGCAGTTGGCCTGGACCTGGCTGCAGGCGCAGGTGCGCTCGCCTTACCTGACCTCGAACAACGTGGTCGCGGCGGGCAGTCGCTTGCCGGGTGTGCCGCGCCAGCAGGCGTTCGCACGCCTGCAGTGGAGCCCCGCCGACTGGCAATGGGCACTGGAGGCCACGGCCAGCAGCGATACCGTGGTCAACGACGTCGCCACCGAACGGGCGCCGGGCTTTGCCCTGTTGCACGTGGAGGGCGGACGCCGCTGGACCCTGCCCGGCGGTGAACTGCGTGCTTTCGCGCGGCTGGAGAACGTGCTGGACCAAGCCTACATCGGCTCGGTGATCGTCAACGATGGCAATGGCCGCTACTACGAGCCCGGGCCGGGACGGCGGGCCAGCGTGGGTGTGCAGTGGTCGTGGCGCTAGCGCGGGACCGCTGCGCGCGCCGGGCAGGGCCCGGCGCTACCGTCAATCGGGGGCCTTGGCCGGTACGAACGGCGAGGTCGGGTCGCTGGCGGGGAAGGTTTCCTCCAGCGCCTCGTCCTGGTTGTCGCTGGCGCGCTGCTTGCGCTCGCGGCGCTTGAGCGGGCTCTCCTGGCCACCGCGATGGCGGTCACCGCCATCCTTGCGGTCCTGGGCCGCCTGTTCAGCCACATGTCTCACCGGCAGATGGTCGTCACCGTGCTCGGCATCGAAGAACGGCGCACCGGTGCCGCGGTAGTCGGCGTTGTCGGCATCGCGCTTGCCGCGCTGTTCACCGGGAAGGGGCGGGTGGTTTTCCCGCATCGGGTCTCGTGAGGTCTCTCGGCTCATGGTCTGGTACCTGCACTCGGGGCTCCCACTACACCGCCCTGCAGGTAAAGCCACTGCGAACCTGGCGTCATGAACATCTCGCTCACCCCCCGGTAACGGCACCGCGCGTATTCCTGCCCACCCGCCCCCGCTGCAGGAGCCGGCCATGCCCCGTCTTGAACGACCCGCACCGTCCGTGTTCAACGCCCTGCTCGATCCGCTTGGCCAGCGCACTGCGCAGCGCCGCACGCGCCGCCAGGAAGATCCGCAGGCGGTGGCACAGGATTACCTGCAGTACATGCTCAGCGATTACGAGGAGAGGCGTGGCCAGAGCCACCGCAACTGGCGTGATCTGTGCCCGGTGTATGCCTTCGCGCTGACCACCCACGCCGCGGATTGGCCACGTGGTGATGCCGCCGATACCTGCGAGGAACTGGCCGAGCACTGGGAGCAGATGCGCGGGCAGTCGCGGTTGAGCTGGTCGCAGGCACGGCCGGTGGTGGAGGATGCCTGGCGCGCACTGGACCATATTCCGGCGGCGGCGGTGAGGCCGTTGCTGCAGTAGTGGCGGGCACTTGAAGCAGCCGAGCGCGGGCTCGGCTCTACAGCCAAGTGGTCGCGCCACCTGACGTGCACGGCACGGACACGGTTGGTTTACGCCCTCCGGCCCACGCTGGGCACCCTGCCCCGCCAAAGGTACGCCCATGGCCCGCCCGATCTGGACCGGCACGCTGTCGTTTGGCCTGCTCAATGTGCCGGTGTCGCTGATGTCCGGCGAACGCAAGGTCGATCTGCAGTTCCGCATGCTCGACTCCCGCGATCGCAAGCCGATCCGTTTCGAACGGGTCAACGCCGACACCGGCGAGGAAGTGCCCTGGAAGGACATCGTCAAAGCCTATGAGTACGACAAGGGCAGCTACGTCGTGCTGGAGGAAGGTGATATCCGGTCGGCCGCGCCGGAAAGCCACGAAGCGGTGGAGGTGGAATCGTTCGTGGATGCGGCGCAGATCGACCCGCGCTACTACGAGAAACCCTATCTGCTGGTACCCGGCAAGAAGGCCGAAAAGGGCTACGTGCTGCTGCGCGAGACATTGCGCAGTACCGGCAAGGTGGGCATCGCACGGGTAGTGGTGCGCACACGGGAATACCTGTGTGCGGTGATGCCGCATGAGGACGCGCTGGTGCTGATGATCCTGCGCTATCCGCAGGAACTGGTGGATCCCGAGGATTACAAGCTGCCCACCGGGAAGCTCGCCGACTACCGCATCACCAGCAAGGAAACGGCGATGGCCGAGCAGTTGATCGAGTCGATGTCCGGTGATTGGGACCCGTCGCAGTACCACGATGAGTTCCGCGAGCGCCTCCAGCAGGTGCTGAACAAGCGCATCAAGTCCAAGGGCGGCACCACGCGGGTGGACGATGAGCCGGCACCGCGCGAAGATGCCAGTACCAACGTGGTCGATTTCATGGCGCTGCTGCAGAAGAGCCTGGATGCGAACACGCGCACGCCGGCGAAGAAGACGGCGACGCGCAAGGCACCGGCGAAGAAGGCTGCGAAGAAGACCGCCAAAAAGGCCGTGAAGAAAACCACCCGGCGCAAGGCAGGTTGAACCATGTCGCTGCACCAGTACCGGCGCAAACGCCGACTTGGCGGTGGCGCCGGGCAGACACCGGAGCCTGACGACACGCGCGTCCGCGGTGATCCGAGGCGGCGGCCGACCTTCGTCATCCAGCTGCACCATGCCAGCTCGCGCCACTACGACTTCCGCCTTGAGATGGACGGCGTGCTGAAGAGCTGGGCGGCGCCGAAAGGTCCTTCGCTTCGCGTCGGCGAGAAGCGGTTGGCCGTGGAAGTGGAAGATCACCCGCTGTCCTACGCCACCTTCGAGGGAGACATTCCCGAAGGCCACTACGGCGCGGGCCACGTCGAGGTGTTTGATCAGGGTACCTGGGCCTGCGAAGGTGATCCTCTGCAGGCACTGGCGGCAGGAAAGATCGACTTCGTGCTGCATGGGCAACGCCTGATCGGTGGCTGGAAGCTGGTGCGCACCGCGATGAAAGGACGCCAGGTGCAATGGCTGCTGATCAAGCGCGACGATGGTGAAGCGCGCGACGCCGAGGCGGATGACCTGCTGACGGCACCGATGCCGAAACGAGCACCTGCGGCGAAGAAGCGTTCCGCAGGGAAGGCGGTGCGCTCGGTCCCCGCCGCGCGGACGACCACACGCAAGGCCGATGCGCGCTGGCATGCACGCGCACTGCAGCTGCATGGCGCACGTGATACGCCCTATCCGCGCGGGTTCAAACCGCAGTTGACCGATCATCGCGACAGTGCCCCGGACGGCGAGCGCTGGCTGCATGAGATCCAGTGGGATGGCTATCGGCTGCTGGCCGACCTGCACGCTGGCGAGGTGAAACTCCGCTCGCGCAACGGCCTGGACTGGACGGCCGATTTTCCCGAGGTCGTGCAGGCCGTGCGGGCGCTGCCGGTGCGTGATGCGCGACTGGACGGTGAGCTGGTGGTGCTGGACAAGGAAGGACGCAGTGACTTCGCAGCGTTGCAGCGCGTGATCGACGGCAGTTCGAAACAACCACTGCGCTACATCGTGTTCGATCTTCCGGGTGTGGCCGGCGTGGACATCAGTCGTGCACCGCTGGTGGAGCGCAAGGCGCTGCTGAAGGACCTCATCGGGCCCGCGCCCGGCACCCTGGCCTTCAGCGAACACGTGATCGACCATGGGCCGCAGGTATTCGATGCCAGCGGCGAGGCCGGCTTTGAAGGCATCGTCAGCAAGCAGGTGGATGCGCCGTACGTGAATACCCGCGCGCGCAGCTGGGTGAAGGTGAAGCACGAAGACACCGACGAGTTCGTGATTGTCGGCTGGCTGGCCTGCGCTATGTCGGCCGCGTTGGCACCGGCTTCGACGATGAAAGCCTGCGTGCGCTGCTCAAGGCACTGCGGCCATTGGCAGTGAAGACGCCCGTGCTGCAGCTGCCGGCGCATGTGCCGTTCCGCGCTGCCAGCGTACGCTGGGTGACACCAGTGGCGGTGGCGGAGGTGGCGTTCCGTGGCTGGGGCAAGGAAGGCCTGCTGCGCCAGGCCGGTTTCAAGCGGCTGTGCAGCGACAAGCAGAAGGAGGACCTGGGAATGAGCACCGCAGATGCCGAAGCCGGAGGTGAGGTCCAGATCACTCATCCGGAGCGGGTGGTGTTTCCAAAGCAGAAACTGCGCAAGGGCGACGTGGCCGACTACTATCAGCGCATGGCGCGCTGGATCCTGCCCGAAATCGCCGGACGTCCACTGTCACTGCTGCGCTGCCCGGACGGCGTAGGCAAGGCTTGTTTCTTCCAGAAGCACCATGGTCCCGGCCTGGGCGATGCGGTACATGCGGTGCCCCTGCAGCAGAAGAGCGGCCGCGAGGATTACGTCTACATCGACGACACGCGCGGCCTGCTGCAGCTGGTGCAGATGAACACCCTGGAGCTGCATCCCTGGGGCGCGACCGTGGCCGATCCCGAACATCCGGATCGTCTGGTGTTCGATCTCGACCCCGGCGAAGGCGTCAGCTGGGCACAGGTGAAAGCCGGTGCACGCGATGTGCGCGACCGCCTGCAACAGGTGGGCCTGAAGAGCTTCGTACGCCTGTCCGGTGGCAAGGGCGTGCACGTGGTGGTGCCGCTGCAGCCCAAGGCAGGCTGGGACGAGGCAAAGGCGTTCTGCGAGGCGTTCGCGCAGGCAATGGCGCTGGAGCAGCCTGATCGCTACGTGGCGACGATGAGCAAGGCCAAGCGCGGCGGGGTGATCTTCATCGACTGGCTGCGCAACACACGGGGTGCTACCAGCGTGTGCTCGTGGTCGCTGCGTGCACGCGACAGCGCCGGCGTGGCAGTGCCGCTGCGCTGGGAAGAGCTTGCACGCGTCAGTGCGGCCGACGCGTTTCCGATGGCCAAGGCGCTGGCGCGGGCGAAGCGGCTGAAGGGTGACCCATGGCAGGGCATCGCGCGGTTGAAGCAGACGCTGCCGCGCATGGACCTGTAGAGCCGAGCCCATGCTCGGCTTGCATGCACATCGACACAGGCAGCCGAGCATGGGCTCGGCTCTACAGGGGCGGCGTTACCTTGCGTCGCGCGACGCGCGGCGGCCGAACCACCAGCCGATCAGCAGCTGCAACGGCAGCGACGCCAGCAGCGAAATGACGAACCAGAGCGGGAAATCCGCGCCTGCGGTCCACACCGCGTAGCCGCAGCCCAGCGCGATCAGTGACCAGATGGAAAAACCATGCGAGCGTGGCCAGCAGGGCGCGTAGTAGGTGGCGAAGGAAATGCCGGCGATGCCACCGAGCACGCTGAAGGCCAGATCCCACCCCAGCTGCACGCTGTTGTTGTCCGGCGACATGCCCACCAGCGGGGGCAGCCAGCTGGCGACGCTGCTGACCAGCGCAAGCGACAGCACGCCGCCGATCAGGGCGACGAAGGACAGGAACAGGGTCTTGAGCAGGCCGGGCATGCGCGCATTGTACGGCTGTGCGGCGTGCCTGGGGTTTGCCGGCCTGGGGCCGGTACTACCGATGGATCGGCATGGCCGCCGCGTCCGTGGGAGAGGGGGACGGAGCGACGGCGGCCATGCACAGGCGGTCAGGCGGCGAAGTCGAGCACCACGCGGCCTTCGATGGTGCCCGCGTGCATGCGCGCGAACACCTCGTTGATGTTTTCCAGGCGGTCGGTGCTGACTGTGGCGGCGACCTTGCCCTCGGCGGCGAACTGCAACGACTCCTGCAGGTCCAGCCGGGTGCCGACGATCGAGCCCCGCACGGTGATGCCGTTGAGCACCATGCCGAAGATGTCCAGCGGGAAGTTGCCCGGCGGCAGACCGTTGAGCGAAACGGTACCGCCACGGCGGACCATGCCCAGTGCCTGCTCGAACGCCTTCGGCGACACCGCCGTGACCAGGGCGCCGTGCGCGCCGCCGATTTCCTTCTTCAGGAAGGCAGCGGGGTCGGTGGTGCGCGCGTTGACGGTGATCTGCGCGCCGAGCTGCCGGGCCAACGCCAGCTTGTTGTCGTCCACGTCCACCGCCGCCACGTTCAGGCCCATTGCGCGGGCGTACTGCACGGCCATGTGGCCCAGGCCGCCGATGCCGGAAATCACCACCCAGTCCCCTGGCTTGGTGTCGGTCACCTTCAGGCCCTTGTAGACGGTCACGCCGGCGCACAGCACCGGCGCGATCTCGACGAAGCCCACGTCCTTCGGAAGCAGGCCGACATAGTTGGCATCGGCCAGTGCGTACTCGGCGAAGCCGCCGTTGACCGAGTAGCCGGTGTTGCGCTGCGTCTCGCACAGCGTTTCCCAGCCGCCCAGGCAGTGTTCGCAATGGCCACACGCCGAGTACAACCAGGGGATGCCGACCCTGTCGCCTTCCTTGACGTGCCCTACCCCGCCTCCCACGGCCACGATGTGCCCCACGCCCTCGTGACCGGGGATGAACGGCGGGTTCGGTTTCACCGGCCAGTCGCCCTCGGCGGCGTGCAGGTCGGTGTGGCAGACGCCACAGGCCTCGATCCTGACCAGTACCTCGCCCGCCCCCGGGCGTGGTACCGAGACTTCCTCGATGACCAGTGGCTTGCCGAACTCACGCACGACAGCGGCCTTCATGGTGGAATTCATGTTCGGATCTCCGTAGTGCGCTTGCCCACAGAATGACGCCGGCTCGAGGCCGGCGCTTTGATCACGATCAAACCTTTGACGATTCGTGCAGCAGGTTCAGCTGGCCAGCACCGACGCCTCGCGGGCGAGGCGCTCGATGGCGTCCCAGTCACGGGTCTGCAGCAGTGCCGGTGTGGTCAGCCACGAGCCGCCCACGCACAGCACGTTGGGCAGGTGCAGGAACTGCGGCGCGGTCTGCGCGCTGATGCCACCGGTCGGGCAGAAGCGTACATCGGCGAACGGGCCGTGCCAGGCCGCCAGCAGTGCGGCACCGCCGGCCTGCACGGCGGGAAAGAACTTGAACGTGTCTTGGCCGTGCTCCAGGCCCAGGATCAGGTCCGAGGCCGTGGCCGCACCGGGCAGGTACGGCAGGTCGGCATCGCGCGCGGCCGCGTACAGTGCCGGCGTGGCGCCGGGGGACACCGCGAAACGCGCTCCGGCCTGCTTCGCCGCCTGCATCTGCGCCGGGGTAAGCACGGTGCCGGCACCGATCACCGCGTCCGGTACGGCCTCGACCATGGCCGTGATCGCGTCCAGCGCCTGCGGCGTGCGCAGGGTCACTTCGATCACCGGCAGGCCGCCGCGGAACAGGGCCTGGGCCACTTCGACCGCGTCATTCACGTCTTCGGGGGTGTACACCGGAATCACCGGTGCCAGTTTCAGGACCGCGCGTACGCGCGGATCAGCGGCGGACATCGAATCGCTCCTCGCCCATCAGGGCCAGCACGTCAGCTTCGCTGACAGGATTGAAATCGCCGGGGATGGAGTGCTTCAGCGCCCCGGCGGCCAGGCCGAACCGCACGGTGGCGTCGGCATCAAGGCCGGACAGGATGCCATGCAGGATGCCGGCCGCGAAGGCATCACCGCCACCGATGCGGTCGACGATGCCCTGCAGATGACGCAGTGGGGCCTGTGCGCGGGTTCCGTCGCAACCCAGCAACACAGCGCCCAGCACATGGTGGTCCACGCTCAGCACCTGCCGCTGCGTGCAGGCCATCCACTGCAGTTGCGGAAAGGCACCGAACGCGGCGGCAGCGGCCGCGTCGATCCGCTCCATCAGGTCCGGCTGGGTGAAGCGGGTGCCCAGTACGACCTCCATGTCGCGGTAGTCGGCGAACACGATGTCGGCCTGCGCGAACAGTTCGCGCAATACCGCCTGCGCATCGCCTCCCCAGCGCTGCCAGAGGCGGGGCCGGAAATTGCCGTCGAAGGAGACGCGGACACCGGCCTGTCTTGCCGCGCGCGCCGCCGCCAGCGTGGCCGCCGCCACGTGCGGGCCCAACGCCGGGCTGACCCCGGAGACGTGCAGCCACTGCGCGTCCTGCAGCAGCGCTGGCCAGTCGTAGTCGGCTGCAGTGCTGCGCGCGAACGCCGAATCCGCGCGGTCGTAGACCACTTCGCTCGCGCGCTGTACCGCGCCGGTGGTGAGGAAGTACAGGCCCATGCGGCCCTCGGCGTCCTCGCGCACACCGCGCGTATCCACGCCGTGCCGCCGCAGTTCACCCAGTACATGCGCCCCCAGCGCATTGCCGGCCACGGTGCTGACCATGGCCACCTGATGTCCAAGCCGGGACAGCGAGACACCCACGTTGGCTTCGGCCCCTCCCACATGGACCTGGAGTTGCGGCGACTGCAGCAGCAGTTCGTTGCCGGGGGCACCCAGGCGCAGCAACAACTCTCCAAAACACACGATACGACCCATCTCAGCTCCTTCACGCGTGCCACCAGCATGGGACACTGCATGGCGTGTAAGTGGACCACGCGAGGGGCGTGGCGATTGGCTAGCGGTGTCATTCTAGACCGAAGACGCCTTGAGAGCGCTTGGGCTATATGTCGAAACCTTTGTCCTGCAAGCGTCTTGGAGACATTGCAAATCTGTTGCGGTGCAAGATGCCCGATCCCGGTGGTGCTGCTAACGTCGGTTTTGACTAGCGGTGTCATTTCGCCGCGCAGCTGCGATACCAGACCTTTGGGAGAGGGGAAAGGCATGCAATCTCGGATCCATGGAAAAAAGACACCGGTTACCTTGCTGGCCCTGGGGGTGGGACTCGCCCTGTCCACCAGCGCGGCCGCCCAGCAGCAGACCGCTACCGACCTGGACACGGTGAACGTCACAGGCTATCGCGCCAGTGTCGAAAAGGCGCTGGACATCAAGCGCGGCGAGGCCGGCGTGGTCGATGCCATCGTCGCCGAAGACATCGGCAAGTTTCCCGACCTCAATCTGGCTGAATCGCTGCAGCGCATTCCGGGCGTGGTGATCACACGCGAAGCCGGCGAAGGCCGCAACATCTCGGTGCGCGGCCTGGGCCCGGATTTCACCCGCGTGCGCATCAATGGGATGGAAGCGCTGACCACCGTCGGCGCCGGTGACCAGAGCGGTGGTACCAACCGCGGCCGCGGTTTCGACTTCAACGTGTTTGCCTCGGACCTGTTCTCGCAGCTGGTGGTGCGCAAGACCGCCTCGGCCGACGTCGAGGAAGGCTCGCTGGGTGCCACTGTCGACCTGCGCACCGCGCGCCCGTTCGACTACGACGGCTTCACCTTCGCCGCAAGCGGCCAGGCCGGCTACAACCAGATGGCCGAAAAGGCCGACCCGCGGCTGGCCGCGCTGGTCTCCAACACCTTCGCCGATGGTACCTTCGGCGCCCTCCTGTCGGTGGCCTACTCCGAGCGCCAGGCACTGGAGGAAGGCTCCAACACCGGCCGCTGGGCCAACGGCCCGAGCAATGGCAACTTCGCTGCGTCATCGCCGTTCGCCGCCGCACGCGCCGCTGATGTATTCCACCCGCGCTTCCCGCGCTACGTGCAGATGGAACACGAGCAGAAGCGCCTGGGCGTGACCGGCTCGCTGCAGTGGAAGCCCAGCGATGCCAGTGAAGTATCGCTGGACATGCTGTACTCGAAGATCGATGCCACCCGCGACGAGCAGTACATCGAAGCGATTTCCTTCAGCCGTGGCAGCAGCAGCACCCCGCGCCTGGTCGGCAAGCCGAGCACCATCGTCAGGAACGGCGAGATCCGCAACGGCGCGCTGCTGTACGGTGAATTCGACAACGTCGACATCCGTACCGAGAACCGCCACGACGAGTGGAGCACCGAGTTCAAGCAGATCAGCCTGAACGGCCAGCACCGTTTCGGCGACGACTTCACCGTGTCCGGCAAGCTGGGCATCTCGCGCTCCAGGCACGAGAATCCAGTGCAGACCACCGTCATCATGGACAAGTACGACGTCAAGGGCTACAGCTACGACTACCGTGGCAACAGCCGCTTCCCGATCCTCAACTACGGCATCGACCCGACCGACCCCAACGGTTGGGAACTGGCGGAAATCCGCCTGCGCCCGCAGTACGTGGACAACGACTTCGATACCGGCCAGATCGACTTCAACTGGAACATCAGCCCCGGCTTCCGCCTGAAGGGCGGCGTGCTTGCCAAGGACTACACGTTCAAGACCACCGAACTGCGCCGTGCCAGCGAACTGGCCGTGCCGACCTTCGCCAGCGGCAGCAGGATCGTGCCCGTGGACATGATCAACCAGGCCGGCCTGAAGGGCATCAATGGCAATCCGTCCAACTGGGTGGTGCCGAACCTGGATGCAATCGCCGACCAGTTCGACATCTACAGCAACAGCGGCATCTATGCCGTCGCGCCGCGCGCCAACAACGTGCGCAGCGTGGAAGAGAAGGACCGTGGTGCCTACCTGATGGGCGAGTTCAGCACCGAAATCGGCTCGCTGCCGCTGTCGGGCAACTTCGGCGTGCGCTACGTGCGCACCAGGCAGACCTCCACCGGGCTGTCGACGCTGGCCAGTGGTACCACCTCCACCACCGCCACCCGCACCTACGATGACACCCTGCCCTCGTTCAACCTGGTGGCCGAGGTCACGCCCGATTTCCTGATCCGCCTGGGTGCGGCCAAGGTCATGACCCGCCCGGGCCTGGGCAGCCTGACGCCAGGTGCAACCGTGGCCGTGGCCGGTGGTGCGCGCACCATCTCCAGCGGCAATCCCAACCTGGACCCGACGCGCGCCACCAATGTCGACCTGGGCTTCGAGTGGTACTTCGCCGAAGGCGCGATGGCGGGCCTGGGCCTGTTCTACAAGGACATCGAGACCTCGGTCCAGACCCTGCGCGAGAACCGCCCGTACACCGACAGCGGCCTGCCTGCCGAACTGCTGACCGGTACCGGCGCCTCGCCCACCGACGACTTCACCTTCACCCGGCCAGTCAATACCCCCGGCGGTGAGCTGTACGGCGCCGAGGCGAACTACACCCAGCCCTTCACTTTCCTGCCGGGCAAGTGGTCGAACCTGGGCGTGCAGCTGAACTACACCTGGGTCGAATCGAAGATCCAGTACATCAACTCGGCTGGCCAGCCGGTGATGAAGAACGATCTGCTGGGCCTGTCCAAATCGTCATGGAACGCAACGCTGTTCTACGAAGGCGAGACCTTCGCTGGCCGCGTCTCCGCCACCAACCGCGATGACTACCTCACCCAGGTGCCCGGTCAGGAAACCGGCTTCAACCTGGACGGCTACCACGGCATGACCGGCACCACGGTCATTGATGCGTCCATCCGCTACAAGATCAGCGACCAGCTGGAACTGAGCCTGGAAGGCATCAACCTGACCAACGAAGCCTCGGATGAATGGGTGTACTCGCCCGCCACCGGCCGCCTGCCACTCCAGTACACCGAAACCGGCCGCCAGTTCCTGCTGGGCGTGCGCTACAAGTTCTGAGCAACGCCGGCGGCGCGTACCGATACGCGCCGCGGTTCGCCATGACCGCTGCTGCGCCGCAAGGTGCCGCTGCGGCGTGGCCTTGCTACGGTCCGGCGGCCCGCCGCCGGCCGTCGCCCGTTGAAAGGAAATGTCTCCATGCCGCACCGCACGACCGTGTCCCGCTGCCTGCTGCTGGCAGTGGCCTTGGCTGCAGGCCCCGCGACGGCCGCCGCCGATGTCCCCACCCTGCTCTTCGATGTGGATGCCAATCACGGCCTGCAGGCCGTGACCGCTCACGGTGAGGCCGTAGCGAACTTTCGCGACAAGGTCGCGGTGGTCGACGACGGCGAGCATGGCAAGGCCATCCAATGGGAAGACGACGGCGTGCTTGCCTGGGACGCGCCGGGCAACATCCTGGCCCAGCGCGGCACGCTGGCCTTCGACTGGCGTTCACGCTATGCGGTGGGTGAAGCGCCGTTCGTGATCTTCCGCGTCGGCTACGCCGACCACAGCAGCTGGGACATGGCCTGGCTGCGCATCGACTGGAACGGGCACGGCTTCGATGCCTTCGTCACCGATGCCAACTTGGCACGCACACGCGTGTCGTTCCGCATGGATGCACTGCCGCGTCCCGACCAGTGGTTGCACCTGGCCTTCGCCTGGGATGAGGACCACGGCGTGCGCCTGTTCATCGATGGCCGCGAAGTGGCGCGTGCACAAGCCACAGGCGATTACGATGCGGCGCTGGACCAGCTCGGCCTGGCCGGGCGGGTGATGGCGCCCTACCAGGTGCAGAGCCGCTACAACTTCCTGCGTGGCAGCGACTTCCAGCACATCCGGGTGTACGACCGCATGCTCGACGCCCCCGCCGTGCAGGCACTGGCAGGCGGCAAGGCGCCGGCCAGCGCGGTGGCGCCGGCCAGCGACGAGCGCGCGTGGCGCCATCGCTTCGGGTGGGAAGGCGCGGCACCGCCTGCGCTGGCGTCGGCCGGCACCCGCATCCGCAAGATCGAATTCGCCGACACCCGCGACCTGAAGGCGTGGATGTGGAAGGCCACCGATGGCATCGCCGAAACCACCTGGCCGGGCGTGTACAACCGCTCGCGCCTGCCCGGCCGCAATGACTACTTCCAGCTTCCGGACTGGAACACCTATGTGGAAGGCGGCCAGCACCTGGACCTGACCCTGCCGGCCACCGAAACGGTGAACCGGGTGGAGATCCGTGGTGCGGCCTTCGGCACCCTTTCCCACGGGCCCGACGCCGAACATGCCACCGACGTGCTGGTCACGCGCCCGCGCGGCGTGGTGCGCAGCGTCGACGACATTGCCGCGCAGCGCGGCGGCGTGCTGCGTTTCAGCAACGTCGAGCAGGAAACACCGATCCAGGAAATCTGGGCCTACCACGTGAGCAAGGGCACCGAGCCGGAAGGCACGGTGAAGCAGACCTACATCATCGACAGCCGGGCGCTGCCCGACTACACCAACCTGGACGCATTGCGCCGCTACATCGACGGACGTTTCCCGGCCGCCGAACGCAGCACGGTGATGGCGCTGCCGAAGGGCGCCGGTTCCCGCCGCCGGGATGCCGGCACCCTGCCCGCACATCCGCAGCCGATCGTGCACGTGCTGATTCCTTCCGGGGTGGGTGACGCGCCGGCCAACCAGCCGCTGATCCGCAGCTGGGCCTACAGCTGGGAGAACATGCACGACGGCCTGGACGGCGTGGCCATCGACCTTCCCGCGCTGGACCTGCCGCCCACCCACGATGGACTGATCCCGCTGAACATCCGCATCAAGGATCCGATCTGGCCGGCGCGCGACATGATCGATGTATCGGTGTCGGTGCCGCCACGGCAGGCGCGCACGCTGTGGCTGGACCTGCGCGATCGCATCCTCACCCCGGACAGCCTGTGGCTGAGCATCGCCTCGGCCGCACCAGGCTTCGATGCCGATGCCCTCGACGGTGCGCAGGTCCGGCTGGTGTTCAAGCCGCGTGCCGACGCGCTGAAGGAGCACGTGGCCGACCGCTTCAACCAAGTCCGCGACAACTGGGGCTTCCTGGTGGAAGAGCACACCACGTCCAAGCGCCAGCGCCTGTACGCGCGCGTGTACGCGGACCTGAGCGACCTGCTGCGGGTGGACCCGGACCATGAACTCGGCCGCCTGTACTGGAACTACATCAGCTACAACAGCCAGGGCCGCCCGCCCTACACGGCGCCTGCCGTGCCCAGGGGCGTGCCGGCGTGGGCATTCAACCAGGTGCAGGACCTGGCGCAGGTGCGGCAGTTCGTCGACTGGTGGATCGACGAACGGCAGGGGGCCTACGGTGACTTCGGTGGTGGCATTTCGGACGATTCCGACCTGACCCAGCAGTGGCCGGGGCTGGCCCTGATGGGCGTGCAGCCGGATCGATTGAACGCCTCGCTGACCGCGCTGTCCGACGCGGTGTACCGCAACGGCATGTTCAGCAACGGCTTGAGTACCATCGAGACCGACGAGCTGCATTCCTATGAGGAAGGCATCAACACCAACAGCGCCATGCTCTACCTCAACTGGGGCGATCCGCTGACGCTGGAACGCCTGATGGAAACGGTGAAGGCCTTCGACGAGCGCATCATCCTGCGCAACCCGCAGGGCCACCTGCTGTTCTCCAGCAACTGGTTCGGTGGCAACAAGGTCTACCGCGAACCGAACTGGCAGTGGCAGAAGCCGTATTCGTTCCCGGTGCTGCACCCGGCGTTCCTGCTGGGCCAGTACAACGCCGACCCCACCGGCCGCGGGCTGGTGATCGGCCTGGCCGATGGCTATCTGGCCCACGCAGGCAAGGACGACAAGGGACGCTTCACCCTGCCCAACGAGATCAACTGGGCCAGCGGTGCCACCCGCGGCGGCGAGTTGAACAACGGCTCCGGCAGTGGCGACACGATGCACACCTTCTGGGCGGCGTGGCGCTGGAGCGGCGATGCGAAGTACCTGCAGGCACTGGACTACCGCGTGGCCCGTGGCGGTCCGGGCGCACTGGCCAACCTGGGCGAGAACGTCGTGGACGTACTGGGCCGGCAACAGGACTGGTATCCGCTGCTGCGCGCCGAGGCTGACGCGGGAAAAACCGGCTTCGCCAGCCTGATGGCCTGGCAGGCCAGCGGCGACAGGTCATACATCGCCGCCCTGCATGCCGACGGCCTGCAGGCGAAAGTGCAGCGCGCGTACATGAACACCGAGGGCCACTGGTGGTCCGACCGCGTGGAAGCGCCCAGTGAATTCCTCCAGCGCGCACGCCTGGGTGGGATCGCGCTGAAGCGCAACCAGAGTTGGCCCGGCCACACCGTCAGCTGGCGCTTCGACCGCGATGGAGCGGCCGAACAGGTCGCCCTGCTGGTGCATGCGCCGTCGCGTGAACGTTTCACCGTTACCAGCTACAACCTGGGCACGCGCACCATCGGCGCCGACATGACCGGCTGGAACGTGGCCAGCGGGACCTGGCGGATACGCAGCGGCGTGGATGCCGATGGCGATGGCCACATCGACGGCACGCCCGCCGAACGCCGCGTACAGCTGGAAACCAGCGCTTCGGTGGCGCTGCAGTTCCGTCCCGGGCGTACCGAGGTGTTCGAGTTCGAACGCGTGTCCGAGGGAACACCGGTGGAAACACGGCCGGACCTGGGCGTGGGTCGCGGCGACGTACGCATCGACGGCAGCCAGCTGCAGGTGACCGTGCACAGCCTGGGCCATGTCGGCACCGGCGTGGCCGTAGCAATGCTGGAAGACGCGCGCGGTCGCGAGATCGCCCGCACGGACGTGCCGGCGCTGGGGGCACCCAGTGACCTGCAGCCGAAGACCGTGCAGGTCTGGCTGCCGTTGCCGGCCGGTGACCGCAGCGGCCTGCGCGTGCGCGTGGCGCTGGCCGACGGTGGCGAGGAAGTGACCCGGCTCAACAACGTGGTCGGCGTGCCGCGATGATGCCTGCATTACGCCGGGCGTGATCCGGCGTGGGTCAGGACGCCTCGGTCTCCAGCCGTTTCATCCGGCGCTGGTACCAGCCATCATCCAACGGCTCGAACACCGCGCTGCGTTCCATCACGCCCTCGTAGACATGCAGCGACACGGCCACGTCCGCTTCGCTGGCGTTGCACAGCGTGTGGTACTCGTGCGGCGGAATCAGGCTGCCGGCACTACCGCGGTGGCCGTACAGCGTGGGCTGGGCGGCAAAGCGATGACGTTCGCCATCCTGTTCAATCAGCGCATAGGGAGTGACGATGAGTTCGCCCTGCCAGACGCCTTCCACGCACCACATCGCATCGTGGTCGTGCAGCGGCGTGCCCTGGCCCGGGCCCCAGCACATGGCGATGACGCTGTAGCCCAAGGTCGGGCTGCGGTGCAGTTCACGGCGTGCGTAATGCCCTTCGACCGGGCGCCGCACGCAGGGGGGCAGCTGGATGGACGGATCGACGATGGCCTCGCGCAGCACCTGCTGCAGCGCACCGGTGATGGCCTCCGGCGTGCCCAGCATCACCGCGGCATCGATCGCAGCGAACAGCCGCTCCCGGCCGGTGAATGACGGTGGCAAGGACATCGTTCCCATGCCCCGACTCTAGCCGAGAGGGGTTAACAGAATGTTTGCACCGCGGTGTCATCACTGCGTGCCGCGCTGCACGAACGGTACTTTCGCGTACAGCGCACGTTCGCCGGCACGAGGATCGTCCACCACGCCGCTCTGGCGATCAAACAGCATGGTCTGCCGCCGGGGCAGCGCGTAGGGGGGCCATTGCGGCATTCCGCGATGATTGGGGTCGCCGTTGCGCGCGAAGGCGATCAGTGCGTCGCTCATTGTCGCCGCCAGCGTATGCGCGTCCGCGCCGCCACCGGTGCGTGCGCCGGGCAGGCCGGCGTTGTCGAACACCAGCGGGATGTCGAGCGTGTGGAAGGCGCGCAGCCGGCCTTGCTCCACCGGTGAGCCCCAGTCCAGCTGGTAGGCCCAGGTGGGCGCGGCCCCGCTGGGCTGGCGCGCACGCGCTTCCAGCTCCTCCACTGCGCCGCGCCAGGAACGTCCTGCGGTAGTGGCCGCGAAGAACACCTCCGAAGGCGTGTAATGCGGGTACAGGCGCCGGTACTCGGCGATCACCGTCTGCGGCAGCAGATCCACGAACTGCTGGCGTTGCAGCTGTGCCGGCAGCGTCTCCCAGGTCAAGGTGAAGTTGGCCGGATCGTTGCCGAGGAAGGCACGGGTCTCGTCGCGCGTATTGCCGATGACCATCGGAATGCTGGCCGACTGCCGCGGCGCCTGCGGCCAGAACGGATGCACCGGGAGGGAGACTTCGTCCAGTACCGGCCCGAAGTACAGCGACGTGCTTTCCACCCGCGATGGATCGCGGGCACGGGTGGCTGCAAGCAGATCCGTGGCCGGGAGCCGCAGCAGGGCAGACAGGTCCTTTGCACCCACTGCCTCCATTGCGATGGCAGCGCGCTGCGCGGCGGCACGCGGGCCGGCCGCGGTGACCTGCTGCCCGCTCATCGTCCACGCGCGCTGGAACAGGCCGCGTGCCGCCGGCATCGCCATCAGCGTGGCGATCTTGGCGCCGCCCCCGGACTGGCCGAACACGGTGATGTTTCCAGCGTCACCGCCGAAGATCGCCGCGTGCTCGCGCACCCACTGCAGCGCCTGTACCAGGTCGAGCTGGCCGACATTCCCCGACGCGGCGTAGCGTGCGTCGCCAAGTGCGCCCAGGTACAGGTAACCGAAGGTGTTCAGCCGATGATTGAGGGTCACCACCACCACATCGCCGCGGCGGCACAGCGCACTGCCGTCGTACAGCGGATCGCTGCCGGAGCCGTTGTTGAACCCACCCCCGTGTATGTAGACCAGCACCGGGCGGCGGCCGCCATCCCCCAGTGCGGGGGTCCAGACGTTGAGGAACAGGCAGTCTTCGCTGCCGGGGCCTTCCGCGCCGCCCTGCGGTGCGGCCGCGCCATAGTCCAGTGCATCGGCGATCCCGTTCCATGCCGCTTCCCGGCGTGGTGGCTGGAAGCGATGGGTGCCGGTATCGGCGCCGTAGCGCACGCCGCGGAATACCAGCACGCCTTGTTCATGCTGGCCGCGCAGGCGCCCCCCGCGCACGCGGACGATCGGCAGGCGTTCGTCGCGTGCACCGGGCATCGCGGCTGCCGGCAGTGCCACCAGCGTGGCCGTGGCCAGCGCCCAGCGCGCGCTGTCGCGCAGGAAACGGCGGCGCTGCAGATCGTCGGGTGCTCTCGTCATCGGCTGCCCTCCGCATCCTTTCCTGCTGTCAGCCATGCCTGCGCCAGCGCTGGCCACTGCGACAGGGTGGAGCCGGGCTGCAGGCGCATGCCGAAGCCGTGGCCGCCATGGGCGAACACATGCAGTTCGTGCTCGACACCCGCCCTGGCCAGCGCCTGCGCCATCACCTCGCTGTTGTGCACGCTGACCACGCGATCGTCGTTGGCATGGATCAGCATCGTCGGCGGCATGTCCGCATGCACGTGCTCCTGCACCGAGTACTGCGTCGCCAATGCGGGGTCAGGGCGCTCGCCCAGCAATCGCCCGCGCGAACCACTGTGCGCATGCGCGCCCATGTCGATGACCGGGTAGACCAGCACCGCCCGTGCCGGGCGCGCGCTCAGCTGATCGATCGCATCGCGTGCGGGATAGACCGGCGCATCGAAGCCGGTGGCCAGCCGCGCAGCCACGTGGCCGCCGGCGGAAAAGCCCATGACCGCCACATTGTCCGCCTCCAGGCCGCGGCGCGCGGCCTGGTCGCGCACGACCCGCAGCGCACGCTGGGCATCGGCCAGCGCCGCCTGGCGGTCCCTGCCCGGCTGCGGCAGGCGGTAGCGAAGCACGAACAGGGTGAAGCCTGCCCGCTGCACCCAGTCCGGCACCAGCGCGCTGCCCTCCTTGTCGATTACCACCCGCTGGTAGCCGCCGCCCGGAATGACCAGCACCGCCTGCCCGTTCGGACGTGGCGGCGCGTGCACGATCATGTATGGCGCATCGATCCCGTCCACGAACCGGTCCGGATGGGCCGGATCGGGGCTGCGCTCAACCACCCGCGCCTTCCGCGCCGGAGCGCTCTGGCCAGGTACCTGGCCGTCCGGCCACAGCGGCAGGCGTTCGCCCGCCACCTCCCCGGCAAGCCGCTGGCCGTCGCGCAGCGGGACGTCGCTGGCACGTGCCGGGGCAAGCGTCAACAGAACGCACAGGAACAGCACAAGAGGGGGCAGACGCATGGCGGACCGGGCTCCAGCGAAGGGTGGGCAGCGTGCCGCAGGCGCCCCGGAAGCGGGTGTGATGCGCTGCGGCTTGCGTGATGACACCGGTTTACCATATACACCTCCTGCAGACGCTGTCGATGGGCAGTGCAACAACGCAGAGGGAGACCGTTCTTGAGCAACGAACACGGCACACAGGGGCAGAGGCCGGCGCCGGACGGTGCAGCCGCCATCGCCCGCGCCTTCACCGATGCACGCCGCGCAGGCAAGGCCCTGCCCGCGTTCCCCGGAGAGATCCCCGTCGATCTGGTGGCTGCCTACCACGTGCAGGACCAGGCCATTGGCCTGTGGAGCGATACAGTGGTCGGCTGGAAGGTGGGTTACATCGCTGCCGAGCGCCGCGACGGCTCCGGCGATGAGCGCCTGCTGGGGCCGATCTTCAAACGTCAGCTCTGGAATGATACCGGTGGAACAACCGACATCCCGGTCTTCGTCGGGGGCTTCGGCGCAGTCGAAGCAGAGTACGTGCTGGAGCTGTTGGAGGACGCGCCGGCCGGACAGCTGGACTGGTCCCCGGAACAGGCCGAAGCGCTGCCTGCGCGCCTCTATATCGGCGTGGAAGTGGCCAGCAGCCCGCTGGCCACCATCAACGAACTTGGTCCGCGCGTGGTGGTGTCCGACTTTGGCAACAACAACGGCCTGGTGCTGGGCCCGGAGATCGTCGACTGGACCGCACGCGACGAAAACTCGCTGCGTGCCGAGACACTGATCGAAGGTGAGGTGGTCGGCACCGGTGGCGCCACCCGCCTGCCCGGTGGCCTGCGCGCGGCCTATGCCTTTGCGCTGTCCCGTTCGGCCCTGCGTGGCCGGCCGCTGCGCAAGGGCGACCTGATCGCCACCGGCAATGCCACCGGCATCCACGATATCGAGGCAGGACAAACGGCGCTGGTGCGCTTTGCCGGCTTCGGTGACATTGCCTGCCGGGCCGTGCCCGCGGGATGACCGCGGGGCTGCCCTGGTGAACACGCGCGGGAGGGCGCAGATGATCACACGACGTAACTTCCTGGCCGGGGGCGCTGCTGCCCTGGCCACCCCGATGCTCGCCGCCTGTGGCCGCGGGCCGGGCGGCGATATGGCCGGTGGCGCGCTGTTGACCGCCACCGACGTGCATGTGGCCGACTACCCTACCGTCACCGCGGTGAAGTGGATCGGCGAAACGCTGCAGCGCGAAACCAACGGTCGCCTGCGCCTGCGCCAGTACCACTCCGGCCAGCTGGGCCGCGAATCCGAGGCGATCGACATGGCGCGCTTCGGTGCCATCGATATCACCCGCGTGTATGCCGGTGCGCTGAACAATGCCTTTCCGCTGACCCAGGCGCTGTGCCTGCCCTACGTGTTCACGTCGGTGGCGCACCAGCGTGCCGCGTTGGATGACGGCGTGGCCGAAGCCGTGCTGCGCGGCTTCCAGGGCCGCGGCCTGGTCGGCCTGGCGATCTACGATTCCGGTGCACGCTGCTTCTACAACACCAAGCACCCCATCGTTTCGCCCAAGGACCTGCACGGCCTGAAGCTGCGCGTCGCCTCATCGGACATCTTCATCCAGCTGATGCGCCTGCTCGGCGCCAACCCGACGCCGATGTCGCTGGGCGACACGTTCTCCGGGATGGAAACCCACATGATCGACGGCGCCGAGAACAACATGCGCAGCTTCCATTCCAGCCGCCACTTCGAAGCGGCGCACTACTGGTCGCAGAGCGACCATTCGTACGCGCCGGATGTGTTGCTGATGTCGCGTGCCAGTTTCGAACGCCTGTCGCCTGACGACCGCCAGCTGCTGCTGCAGATCGCGCGCGCGTCGGTGAAGGTGATGCGCGAGCAGTGGGATGCGTCGGAGGACGCCGCACGCCGCGCCGTGCTGGCCTATGGGGTGAAAGCCAACGAGGTGGACATGCCCGCCTTCCGCACCGCCGCCCAGCCGCTGCTGCAGCAGTACCTGCAGCAGCCGGAGATCGCCGCGCTGGTCGACCGCATCCGCGCCGCCTGAGGACACTGCCATGATCGAGACGACGACGCCCGCCACCGGGCCTGGCCAGCGCCTGCTGGACCGCATCGCCGACATCGCCATCTACGGCGCCGTTGCTGCCCTGCTGGGGCTGGTGGTGGTGCAGGGCTGGCAGGTGTTCGCGCGCTACGTGATCAACGATTCGCCCAGCTGGACTGAGCCGGTCACGCTGCTGCTGCTGGCCACGGCGATGAGCCTGGGTGCCGCCTGCGGTGTGCACACCAACCGCCACTTCGGCTTCTTCCTGCTGCATGCCTACCTGGGCCCCGGCCTGCGCCGTGCGGTGGACGTGCTGGTGCAGCTGGTGGTGGCGGTGCTGGGAGGCTTCATCGCCTTCTGGTCGGGTGATCTGCTGCTCGACGGCCTGGACATCAAGACCGCCGGCGCCGATCTGCCGCAGAGCATCAACTACCTGCCACTGGCGGTGGGCGGCGGGCTGATGCTGCTGTTCGCGCTGAACCGTGCGTGGAACGCGCTGCAGGCCCGCGCCACCGGCGCCGAAGACGCTGAAGGAGATCGTTGATCCATGGGTATCACCATCCTGTTCTCCGTGTTTGCCGTGCTGCTGCTGCTCGGCGTGCCGGTGGCCTACGCGCTGGCCGCTGCCGCGCTGGCCACCCTGCTCTACCTGGATATCCCCAGCATCGTGCTGGTGCAGCAGATCTCGGCCGGTACCGGCTCGGCCTCGCTGATCGCCATTCCGTTGTTCATCTTCGCGGGCGAGATCATGATGCGCGGCGGCATCTCCGAGCGCCTGATCGCCTTGGCCTCGTCGCTGGTGGGGCGCTTGCGCGGTGGCCTCGGCCAGGTCTCGATCCTGTCCTCGCTGTTCTTCGGCGGCGTGTCCGGCTCGGCCATTGCCGACGTTTCGGCGGTCGGCGGCACGATGATCCCGCAGATGGTCAAGCGCGGCTACGACCGCGATTTCGCCGTCAACGTCAGCATCACCGCCGCGCTGGTGGCGCTGCTGGTGCCGCCGTCGCACAACCTGATCCTGTTCTCGGCCGCTGCCGGTGGGGGCCTGTCCATCGCCGATCTGTTCGCCGCCGGCATTGTCCCCGCGCTGCTGATGACGTTGGCGCTGATGGTCACCGGCTATGCGGTGGCGCGCCGCCGCGGCTATGGCGTGGAGGTCTTTCCCGGCTGGCGCGCCGTGGCCCTGCGCATCGTCTCCGCCCTGCCCGGCCTGGGCCTGGTCGCGCTGATCTTCATCGGTATCCGTGCCGGCATCTTCACCGCAGTGGAAAGCGCAGCCATCGCCGTGGTCTACGCCTTGCTGGTGACCACCGTGCTGTACCGGCAACTGCGCTGGCGCGAGTTCTTCGACACCGTCATCCACGCGGCGCGCAGCACGGGCGTGATCCTGTTCGTGATCGCCACCGCCGCCGTGTTTGGCTGGCTGCTGGCCTACCTGCAGGTGCCCGCGGCCGCCGTCGAGTTCCTGCAGTCGTTCGCGCACAGCCAGTTCATGGTGCTGCTGATGATCGTGGTGATGCTGCTGCTGCTGGGCACCTTCATGGACCTGGCGCCGATGATCCTGATCTGCACGCCGATCTTCCTGCCGGTGGCCCGCGCCTACGGCATCGATCCGATCCACTTCGGCCTGGTGCTGGTGCTCACCGGTGGCCTGGGTCTGGTCACGCCCCCGGTGGGCTCGGTGCTGTTCATCGGCACGGCCATCGGCAAGATCAGCGTGGGCCAGAGCATGCGCACGATCTGGCCGCTCTGGTTCGCCGCGCTCGCCGTGCTGCTGGTCGTGGCCTTCTTCCCCTCACTGTCGTTGTGGCTGCCCGCCGCGCTGCGCGGCTGAGCCACAAGGAGACTGCCATGCGTGCACTGTGTATCGCCGCCACCATCACTCTGCTCGTGCTGTTGCTGCCGGCACGGCCTGCACCCGCGGCGGAGCCCGCGCGCGCCCCGGCGCAGTGGGCGCGGGGGCTGGAACACCAGCGCCAGGCGGACCGGGGCGATGGCACGTTCCTCAATCCGGTGCTGGCCGGTGACCATCCGGATCCCTCGGTGCTCAAGGACGGGGACGATTACTACCTCACGCTGTCGTCGTTCGACGCCTACCCCGGGCTCCCGATCTGGCACTCGCGCGACCTGGTGAACTGGCAGCCGCTGGGACATGCGGTCACCCGCAACGTGGGGGCGATCTGGGCGCCGGACATCGTCAAGCATCGGGGGCGCTACTTCATCTACTTCCCGGCCCGCACCGGCGAGCGCCGCAGCAACTTCGTGGTCTGGGCCGATGACATCAAGGGCCCGTGGAGCGCGCCGATCGACATCGGCCTGGGTGGCTACATCGATCCCGGCCATGCAGTGGGTGAAGACGGCAAGCGCTACCTGTTCCTCAGTGGCGGTGATTACGTGCAGCTGGCCGACGACGGGTTGAGCGTGGTCGGCACGCCGAAACACGTCTATGACGGCTGGCGCTACCCGCAGGACTGGGACGTTGAGGCCTACGCGCAGGAAGGCCCGAAGATCCACGTCCGCGACGGCTGGTACTACATGACCACGGCAGTGGGCGGCACCGCCGGTCCGCCGACCGGGCACATGGTGATCACCGCGCGCTCGCGTTCGATCCACGGACCATGGGAGAACGCGCCCAACAACCCGATCACGCGCACGCAGTCGGCGGCCGAGCCCTGGTGGTCACGCGGCCACGCGACGGTGATCGAAGGGACCGATGGACGCTGGTGGATGATGTACCACGGGTACGAGAACGGCTTCTGGACGCTGGGTCGGCAGGCCCTGCTCGAACCGATCGAATGGACCGCTGACGGCTGGTTCCGGGCCACGGGCGGAGACCTTGGTCAGCCACTGCGCAAGCCGGCCGGACAGGCGCTGTCGCCGCATGGCATGGCGCTGTCGGATGATTTCCGCGGCAGCACGCTTGGCCCGCAGTGGGCGTTCTTCAACCCGGCGCAGGATGAGTACCGCCGGCTGGGTTTCAGTGGCAACGGCCTTGTCCTGCAGGGCAAGGGCAGCACGCCGCGCGACGCCTCGCCGCTGACCACCATCGCCGGCGACCGGGCCTATCAGTTCGAGGTGGAGATGGAGATCGCCCCCGGTGCCGTGGGCGGCGCGCTGCTGTTCTACAGCGACCGGCTGTACGCGGGCGTGGGCAGCAACGGCGAGTCGTTCATCATGCATCGCTACGGCGAGGAGCGCCCTGCCCGACCGGCCCCGGGCCGCGGCGGCCGGCTGTGGTTGCGGGTGACCAACAACCGCCACATCGTCACCTTCCACTCCAGCACCGACGGGCACACTTGGCAGAAGTATCCGGTTCAGATGGAAGTGTCCGGTTACCATCACAATGTCGCGGGCAGGTTCCTGGCATTGAAGCCGGCGCTGTATGCGGCCGGCGACGGTGCGGTAACCTTCCGCAACTTCCGCTACCGCGCGCTGGACTGAGCGCGGAGCCGGAATCCCCAGACTTACCGGGTTCAAAACATGTCAGTGCGCAACAAGAACGATGCCGCTACGCCGGCATTGGCGAAGGGCAAGGCAGCCACCATCAACGACATCGCGCGACTGTCGGGTGTATCCAAGAAAACGGTTTCAAGAATCATCAACAACTCGCCACTGGTGCGCAAGGACACGCGCGACAAGGTGGAAGCGTTGATGCGTGAAGTGGGCTACACGCCCGATCCACTGGCCCGCGGGCTGGCGTTCCGCCGCTCCTTCCTGATCGGCATGGTCTACGACAACCCCACCGCGCAGTACATCGTGGACATGCAGTACGGCGCGCTGGATGCATTGCGTGGATCCAGTTTCGAGCTGGTGGTGCATCCCTGTGACAGCCGCAGCCCCGGCTACATCGAAGGCGTGCGTCGCTTCGTGCAGCAGCAGAAGCTGCACGGCGTCATCCTAGTGCCGCGTGCCTCGGAAGACCAGGCGCTGGCGGACATGCTCGATGAGATCGGCTGCCGGTTTACCCGCGTGGCAGCGCTGCCGCTGGACGAAAGCTCGCAGATGGTGGTTACCCATGACCGCGATGGTGCGGCCGAAGCCGCCGACTACCTGCTCTCGCTCGGCCACCGTGACATTGCCCTGGTGACCGGTCCCAGCGCCTACCGTTCGGCCCATGAACGTACCGCCGGCTTCATCGACGCACTGTCGCAACGCGGTATCGAGCTGCCGAAGGACCGCATCATCGAGGCCGGCTACACCTTCGAATCCGGTGTCGCCGCTGCCGAGAAACTGCTGCTGGGCAAGCGCCGCCCGACCGCCATCTTCACCGGCAACGATGAAATGGCCGCCGGTATCTACAAGGTGGCGCTGCGCGCGGGCATCAACATTCCGCGCCAGCTGTCCATTGTCGGCTATGACGACAGCCCGCTTGCCTCGCGCCTGTGGCCCTCGCTGACCTCGGTGCGCCGGCACACGCGCGATACCGGACGCACCGCCGCGGCGATGCTGATCCAGCCCGAAGGCCAGGCCGCGCTGCCCATTGCCAGCGTGCGGCCGCACCTGATCGTCCGCGATTCCTGCCAGCCGCCGGAGGATTGATCCCCAAGGATCAATCCTGCAGGTCACGACCTCTGGTCGTGACACGCCCCTGCCCCATCCACCCGATCCACCGCGCCCTGCCCGGGCCATCCCGGCATCGTGCGACGCAAAATGACACCGGTTTCCTGTCTGGCTAGAATCGACCGTGAACCGCGCCGGGGCCGACCCGTCGGCCCGCCCCCCGCTCTGGAGACGCCATGTACAGCAAGACCCATTACGCCACCCATCCCGATGCCATCCACGGTGCCAGCAACGACCAGCTGCGTGACCTGTACCTGCTCGATGGCCTGTTCAACGCCGGTGCGGTGACCCTCAAGTACACCCACTACGAGCGCTTCGTGATTGGTGGCGCCGCCCCGGTGGACGCACCGCTTGCGCTGCCGACCCAGACCGAACCCGCTTCGGCCGCAGGCCACCCGTTCCTGGAGCGCCGGGAACTGGGCGTGATCAACGTCGGCAGCGGCACTGGTACGGTCACCGTGGATGGCACCGGCTACACGCTGGGTCCGAAGGACGGTCTGTACGTGGCCATGGGCAGCAAGGAGGTCGTGTTCGCCTCGCAGGACGCCGCCAACCCCGCCCAGTTCTATCTGGCCTCGACCCCGGCCCATGCCCGCTTCGAAACCAGGCAGCTGTCCATCAAGGACGCCGTTGCACTGGACCGCGGCGCGCTGGAAACCAGCAACGAGCGCACCATCTACCAGTACATCGTGCCGGCCACCTGCCAGTCCTCGCAGCTGCTGCTGGGCCTGACCGTGCTCAAGCCGGGCAGCGTGTGGAACACCATGCCGCCGCACCTGCACGACCGTCGCAGCGAGGTCTACTTCTACTTCGACCTGGGTGACAGCGACCGCGTCTACCACTTCATGGGCGAGCCGGCCGCGCAGCGTCACATCGTGATCCAGAACAACGAAGCGGTAGTGTCGCCGCCGTGGTCGATCCACATGGGCGCCGGCACCAGCAACTACGCCTTCATCTGGGCGATGGGTGGCGAGAACCTGGACTACACCGACATGCACGTGCTGGACATCTGCCAGCTCAAGTAAGCCCGCCTGGCCGCCGCGCACCGTGTGCCGGCCGTCGACACCGCTCGTCTCTATCAAGGAACGCATACGCAATGGCTAATCCCTTCAGCCTGGAAGGCAAGGTCGCTCTGGTAACCGGTGGCAATACCGGTCTGGGCCAGGGCATCGCCGTGGCACTGGCCGCCGCTGGTGCCGACGTCGCCGTGGCCGGCATCGCCCCGCCCACCGATACCATCGAAAAGATCACCGCGCTGGGCCGCCGCTGCCTGGCCATCGAAGCCAACCTGATCAGCATCGAGCCGGTGGCGCGCGTGGTCCGCGAGACCATCGAAGGCCTGGGCGGGTTGGACATCCTGGTCAACAACGCCGGCCTGATCCGCCGCGCCGATGCGGTGGACTTCAGCGAGCAGGACTGGGACGACGTGATGAACGTCAATCTCAAGTCCGCGTTCTTCATTTCGCAGGCCGCCGGCCGCCACTTCATCGAACAGGGCCACGGCAAGATCATCAACATCGCTTCGATGCTGTCCTTCCAGGGCGGTATCCGCGTGCCGTCGTACACCGCCAGCAAGAGCGGCATCGCCGGCATCACCCGGCTGCTGGCCAACGAGTGGGCGGGCAAGGGCATCAACATCAATGCCATCGCCCCGGGCTACATGGCGACCGACAACACCGCCCAGCTGCGCGCCGACGAAGCGCGCAACAAGGCGATCCTGGAGCGCATCCCGGCCGGTCGCTGGGGCACGCCGGATGACCTGGCCGGTGCGGCGGTGTTCCTGGCCTCGTCGGCGTCGGATTACATCAACGGCGCCGTGCTGCCGGTCGATGGTGGCTGGCTGGCGCGCTGACGCGTGATCCGCGGTAGTGCCGGCCGCTGGCCGGCGTCCTGGCAATGCTTCCGCCGTTCATGAGGTTGCCGGGCAGCGGCCGGCACTACCGGAGACCGGACATGCGCACCCTGTTGCCTTTGTTGTTGCTGCTGTCGTGCACCACCGCGCAGGCGGCGCCCGTGCGGGTCTTCATTGCCGGTGACTCCACTGCGGCCGCATACGGCCCCGAGCGCGCGCCGCAGGCCGGCTGGGGCCAGGCGCTGCAGAGCTACCTGGACCCGGCGCGCTTGGAGGTGCACAACCACGCCAAGGGCGGGCGCAGCACGCGCAGTTTCATCGAGGAAGGGCGCCTGGAGGCCATCGCCGCCGAGCTGCGCCAAGGCGACGTGCTGCTGATCCAGTTCGGCCACAACGATGCGAAGTTCGAAGACCGCACGCGCTACACCGATCCGGACAGCGACTACCCACGCCTGCTGATGCGTTACGTACAGGTGGCCCGCGCAAAGGGCGCCACGCCGGTGCTGGTCACGCCGGTGGCGCGGCTGCTGTACGACTTCGGTTCACTGCTGGATACGCATGGCCGCTACACGCAGTCGATGAAGGCGTTGGCCGCGCGCGAGCAGATTGCGCTGATTGATCTGAATGACCGCAGCATGCGCTGGGTCCGCGCGCTGGGTGAGGAGGGCGCGCGACCCTACTTCCTGTTCGTGCCCGAACAGAACAAGGCCGACGGCACCCATTTCAGCGTGGCCGGCGCACATGCGGTGGCCTGCCTGGTATTGCGCGAGGCGGTGCCGCTGCTACCCGCGCTGCAGCCGGCGCTGGTGCGGGATATCGACTGCGACGTGGTGGCGGAAGGGCAGGGTAGCGACCCAGCCCTGCCCTCGCAGGTGGTGCACGAAGACAGTGTTGTGCGCACGCAAGCAGGCCCGCACGGCGGTGCCGGCCCGACCACGGCGTATCCGTTCTTCGCCGATGCCGAAGGGCTGCCGTTCGTGCTGCGCAAGCGTGTGCTGCACAAAGGCGCGGGCATCGGCCTGCATCCGCAGCACAAGGACGAGATCTATTACATCGTCAGTGGGCAGGGCAGTTATGTGCTGGATGGCAGGCAGTACGACGTGCACGCCGGGCACGCGCTGCTGACCCGCAAGGGCAGCCACCATGCGCTGCAGCAGGTGGGTGAGGAGGATCTGGTGGTGCTGCTGGTGTACCCGCGCTGATTGAAACGTAGCCGAGCATGGGCTCGGCTTTACAGAACAGCGCCGGCGTGCATGGTCATCGTCGTTCGACAGGCTCCGGGCCGAAGTGCTTCAGCCCCAACCTGGCCAGGTCTTCCGGTCGCTCGAAATAGGCTTCGTCGAAGGCGTGCAGCGCCTCCTGCTCCTGTTCGGTCATCGCGCCGTACAGGTCGGTCAGTTGCTTGACCGCCGGGTCATCTTCCAGCCGGTCGACCAGCCCGCGCATGCCGGCCAGGATCGCGTGGGTCTTCGCCGCGCCCATCGCCTGCAGCGCACGTAACGCCAGCTGGCAGGTCGGGTCGCCCCAGTTGCACAGGAACTGCATGAAGCCGCCGTTGTTGATGTCGGCCTCCATGCGCCACAGCGCCACCAGCTGCTGGTCTTCGTCGGACAGCGCATCACACGTCACCGCCGTCCGCCCAGCCTTCACCCGTGCCGGCCTGGAACACGTGATCGTCAGCCTGCACGTCACCGGCAGGCAGGTGCGCCTGGTCGGCCAGTGCCGCGTAGATTGGGGTGAAGTCCGGCGACGTCGCCTGCATCAGCTGTTCAAAGCTGTCGATGACGAAGTAGGTCTTCTGGAAGGTGTCGATGCGGTACTTCGTTCGCATGATCCGCTGCAGGTCGAAACCGATGCGGTTGGGTGCGGCCGATTCCAGCGAGTACAGCGACTCGCCCTTGGACGACACGATGCCGGCACCGTAGATGCGCAGGCCGTCGGGCGTGTCGATCAGGCCGAACTCCACCGTGTACCAGTACAGGCGGGTCAGGTTCTGCAGCGCGTCCGGGCCGATCGCGTGGGCTTTGACGCCGCCACGGCCGTACGCCTCCATGTAGTCGGCGAACACCGGGTTCATCAGCAGCGGCACGTGGCCGAACAGATCGTGGAACAGGTCCGGTTCGGCGATGTAGTCGATCTGGTCGGGGCGACGGATCCACCAGGTCACCGGAAAACGGCGGTTGGCCAGATGGTCGAAGAAATCCAGTTCCGGCAGCAGGCCTTCAACGCCGACCAGGGTCCAGCCGGTGGCCGCGCCCAGCACTTCGTTGAGCTGGTCGAAGCGCGGAATCATGTGCGCGTTCATGCCCATCTCGTCCTGTGCATCCAGGAATTCCTGGCAGGCGCGGCCGACCAGCAGTTCGCGCTGGCGCTGGTACAGCGTGCTCCAGGTGGCGTGGTCGTCGGCGCTGTAGGTGTCCCACGGCTGCTCGACGAGCGCGGTGGTATACACCGGCACGTAGCCCTTGTCGGTCTGCTGGTGTTCGACGCGGCGGGGCTGGGCGAGGTCCATGGGGCACTTCTGGATGGGATACCCACGATGCTAGGGCAGGGTGCGCGCAACAGGGTTGCAAAAGTTGCGCCGATTGGCCTTGTTGGCGCAATATCCTTGCGTACTCACCATGTTGCGGGGCAACAATGGCCGGAGAAGTCCAGTTCGATCGCACGGATATACGTCTGCTGGCTGAAATCCAGCGGGATGGGCGCGCCACCAACGCCGAGCTCGCAACACGGGTGAACCTCTCGCCCTCGGCCTGCCTGCGCCGCCTGCAGCGGCTGGAAAGCGAGGGCGTGATCGTCGGCTATGGCGCGCGGCTGGAGCCACGGCAGCTGCGGCTGGGCCTGCAGGCCTTCGTGCGCGTGCAGCTGGAAAAGCACGACCAGGCCGCCATCGGCCACTTCGTGGACAGCGTGCAGGGCTGGGATGAAGTGGTGGCCTGCCATGCACTGACCGGCGACATGGACTATCTGCTGCACGTCTACGTGCGCGACCTGGAGCACTTCTCGCACTTCCTGCTGGACCGGCTGCTCAACGCCGGTGGCGTGGCCGATGCCAATTCCAGCTTCGTGCTGCGCACGGTGAAGGGATTCCAGGCATTGCCGCTTTCACAGCTGGAATAAGCGCGCCGCCGCGATTTGACGCAGCCGGGCGGGTAGCTGAGCATCACCGCCCTGCGCTCGCCGCAGCGTTCCTTTCCGGTTCCACGCATGTCCGAACTCCAGCACCCGGTGCCCACCACCACCTTCCTGCCGCTGCAGCGCAAGTCGCTGGCGCGCTTCATCGCCCATGGCACGCCGCCGCAGACCGCGCTGGAACAGGCCGGGTTGATGGCTGCGCAGCTGTGCCGCGCGCGCCTGCACACACCAGCGGAAATCGAGCGCCTGCTGCACGAAGCCTGCGCGCTGTTCGCCAGCCATGACGGCGCGGCCGCGCAGCTTGCCGGCGCCGGCGGCGGTGGCCAGCCGGAACTCGATGCCTGGCTGGCCGCGCTGGCCGCCCATGGCGTGCTGCTGGCACCGGCGGAGATCCTGCAGGACTTCATCGTGCAGTCGCCCAGCGAGTACCCCGGCCTGGCCCTGCAGCAGGCCTGCCAGGAAACCCTGGCCGAACACGAGATCCGCTTCCCGCCCGCCTTCGCCAGCGACGATGAGGACGACGACCAGGACGAGGCCGTTGCCAGCGACGCGCGTGCGGTCGAACACCATGGCCTGTACACCTCCGAGCAGGCCCGCGTGCTGCGCGCCATCGCCGCCAACCCCGATGAGCTGATCGACCTCGATGGCTATGCCGGCACCGGCAAGGGCCACCTGGTGCTGGCGCTGATGGAGGCGCGGCCCGGCCGCTACACCTACGTGGCGCCCTCGCGTGGGCAGGTGGAAGCCTTCCGCAGCCGCGTGCCGGCCAGCACCGCGGTGCGCCTGCTGACCCAGATCGAGTTCGCCAACCGCGTGGCGCAGCATGCCGCGCGCAGCGGCCACACCGGGGGCTTCGTTGCCAGCTACCGGCGCAGCACCCGCACGCCGCGCGAGATTGCCGGCCGCATCGGCCTGCAGGGCATCGGTGGGCGCAGCCCGGAGCAGGTGCTGCTGACTGCGTTCGAGGCCATCAACCGTTGGTGCGCGTCGTCGGCACCGGGCTTGGCGTTCCAGCATTTCGACCGTTCGGTGCCCGCCGCGATGCTCGACGTGTCGCCGTACATGGCGGCCGCCGAGCACGTCTGGCGCTGCATGTTCGACGCCGACCTGCAGCGGGGCACGCTGCTGAGCCTCAGCCCGGCGCACATCGGCAAGTGGCTGGCACTGCGCGGCGTTACCCCGCCGCTGGACATGGGCATGCTGCTGGTGGACGAGGCGCATGACCTGAGCCCGTCGTGGAAGCAGTTGCTGGCCGGCCATGCGCCTGGCGTGGTCAGCCTGGGTGATCCGCACCAGTGCCTGACCGGTACGGTGCCGCGCTGGGCCGCGTCGAAGGTGCTGGAAATGCACCAGTCGGTGCGCCAGGGCAACCAGGTCGAGGACCTGGTCAACCAGACCCTGGCACTGGATGGACTGGGCCAGGACAGTGGGCCGTTCGTCGGTGCCGCCGACCGCGCCACCGGTGTGCTGCATTACCGCCACTGGGCGCAGGTGCCGAGAGAGGGCCTGCGCATCCATGGCAGCGTCGCCGATCTGGCCCTGGATGCGGCACAGCTGCACGCGCTCGGGCTGCGGCCCTATCTGCATCCGGCATCGCTGCGCGCGCTGCGCAGCGTGCTGCAGCGGCCGCTGGATGCGTGGCGCCGGCGCCGCGACAGCGCCTCGGACCCGGCACAGGAGCGCTTCCTGGCCACGCAGGCCGACGAAGGGCAGGGCGCGCTGGTGGAACTGTTTGCGTCTGCCGATCGGGTGCAGTCACTGCTGCAGGCGCTCGACGACCAGGACACGCCTGCTGAAGGGCGGGTGGCGCTGTGCCTGGCCGAACACGCGAAGAACCTGCAGTTCGACGTGGTCTCACTGTCACCCGGTTGCTTCAGTGCGGGGCAGGGCGGGCGCATCTGGCACAACCCGGTGCGCGCGGTCTATCTGGCACTCACCCGTGCGCGACGCCAGCTGCATGTGCCGGCCGATGGCATGGAACAGCTGCAGCACACGGCGACACTGCAGGAGCAGGCCCGTCAGGCGCGCAGGCGCGAGCGGCAGCAGGCCAGCGGTTACCGGCCTGCGCGCTAGAACGCGCGCGTCGCTGTCTGGCAGCGACACGCCGGCTTAGCTCAGCACTTGTCCTTGCGGCCCATCAACTTGCCCAGGCGCGAGGCTTCCTCGCACTTCGGCGCGGCCACGGGTGCCGGTGCGGCGGCCGCGGCGCGTGCACGCTGCAGCTGCTGGATCTTGGCGCGGATCTGTGGCATCGCGGCCATTGCGGCCTTTTCGCCCTCCAGGATCGCGGTGCCACGCTGGCTGAAATCGGCGGCGCCGATGTCCAGCACCTTCGGGCGTATGACGATGTCGGCGCGTGCCAGTTCCTGCTCGCCCAGGCGCTGGCCCATGATCGAGATGGACTGGTTGACGATGCCCAGCATGTCAGTCGGCGCCTTGCCGCTGGCCTTGCTGGAGATGTCCACGGCGATCACGAAGTCGGCGCCGAGCTGGCGTGCGGCATCCACCGGCACCGGGCTGACCACACCGCCATCAATGTAGTTGCGACCGCCGATCTTCACCGGCTCGAACACACCGGGAATGCTGCTCGATGCGCGCACCGCCTGGCCGACGTTGCCGCGCACGAAGATCGCGCGCTCGCCTGTTTCCAGCTGGGTGGCGACGGCGGCGAACGGCTTCTTCAGGCGCTCGGCGGGGCGGTTGGCGACCTGCTCGTTGACGTAGTCCTGCAGCTTCTGGCCCTGCACCAGGCCACCGGAGAACAGGCGCACGTCGCGGATGCTGGCTTCATCCAGCGCCACTGCCTTGCTCTGCATCTGGAAGGCATCCATGCCGCTGGCATACAGCGCGCCGACCACGCTGCCGGCACTGGTGCCGGACACCACGGCCGGTTCGAAGCCATTGGCCTCCAGCATCTTGATCACGCCGATGTGGGCGAAGCCCTTGGCCGCGCCACCGCCGAGCGCGATACCGATCTTCACTGGCTTGGCCTGCGGCACCACGGTCGGTGCCGGCGGCGGCGTGGGGCGGACCGGGTCGCCACCGCAGCCGGCCAGCAGGCCGATCAGGGCGACGGACAGCAGCATGCGGGGGCGGAACAGGCTCATCGGCAGTGCGCTCGCGGCGCCGGATTCGGGAAAGGGCGCCAGCATACCGAAGCGGTGGCGGGGCGGGCAGGGTGGGGGTATTCCCTATTCATAGAACACCACGGGTAGCGCCGGGCCATGCCCGGCGAGCGCAGCGGTGGTCAGAACCGGTTGTCGCCGTCCAGCATCCGGCCCAGGCCGCCCAGCACCGAGCCTTCGCCGCGGCTCTGGCCCCCGCCCTGCGGCGCCGCCATCCACATGCGCCCGGCCAGGCGCGAGAACGGCAGCGACTGCAGCCAGACCTTGCCCGGGCCGGTCAGCGTGGCCAGGAACACGCCCTCGCCTCCGAACAGCATGCTCTTGATGCCGGTGACCCGGCGTACGTCCATGTCCACGGTCGGGTGGTAGGCCACCACGCAGCCGGTATCCACGTCCAGTCGCTCACCTGCGGCCAGCTCGCGCTCGACCACGCAGCCACCGGCGTGGATGAACACCCAGCCGTCCCCCTCCAGCTTCTGCATGATGAAGCCTTCGCCACCGAACAGGCCGGTCATGATCTTGCGCTGGAACTGCACGCCGATCTGCACGCCGCGCGCGCCGGCCAGGAAGCTGTCCTTCTGGCAGATCAGGCGGCCGCCATGCTGGTCCAGCTTCATTGCCAGTACGGTTCCGGGGTAGGGGGCGGCGAAGGCGACCTTGCCCTTGCCGTGGCCGCTCTGGGTGTAGACGGTGGCAAACAGGCTCTCGCCGGTCAGCACGCGCTTGCCGGCGGCCATCACCTTGCCCATGAAGCCGCCGCCCTGGTCGCCGTTGGCGGCGCCGAACACCGTATCCATCTGCACGGTGGCGTCCTTGAACATCAATGCGCCGGCCTCGGCAATGGCGCTCTCACCGGGGTCGAGCTCGATTTCCACGAACTGCATTTCATGGCCGACGATGCGGAACTCGATGTCGTCGGCGCGGCTGCTGGCAGCGGCGGGGACCGGCGGCGGGGTGTTCGGCATGCCCGGGGCCGCGGACTGCAGTTCGGGCACCTCGGCGATCGAGGTCCACCCGCTCATGCCCTGGCACCAGGCCAGGGAGCGCGGGTTGGCCTGGGCGTAGCGGCGCGCGGCCTCGTCATCAAGCGGGCCGATACGCTCGGCCTGGGCGGAGGCATGGAAGTACCACTGGGTCATCGCGGCGGCTCCGCAGGGCTGGTAAACCGCGAGTCTAGCGAGCACGCGGGGGGCCGGGGCGACGGGGCCATGAACGGCAGGCATTTGCGGGGCAGGTGCTGTATTGCAACAATTATCTGGTAGCGCCGTTTTACCACCCCTCCAAACACAGCCTACCGCCATGTCCCCGACCCGCACTTCCCGTGGCCGCCTTCCGGTCGCGCGCCCCCTCGTTGCCGCTCTTTCCGCCCTGTTGCCGCTGGTAGCAGCCGCCCAGGAAACTCCCGCTGCCAAGGATCCGGTTGCCCTCGATGCCCTGCAGGTGACCGCGCAGCGGCGCGTTGAGAACGCCAAGGACGTGCCGGTCGCGATCAGCGCGATCCAGGGCGAGAAGCTCGATGTGTTGGGTTCTGCGGGCGATGACATCCGCTTCCTGGCCGCGCGCGTGCCCAGCCTCAACATCGAGTCGTCCTACGGCCGTGCCTTCCCGCGCTTCTACATCCGCGGCCTGGGCAACACCGATTTCGACCTCAATGCGTCGCAGCCGGTGTCGCTGGTGTACGACGACGTGGTGCAGGAAAGCCCGCTGCTGAAGGGCTTCCCGCTGTTCGACCTGGCCAACGTGGAAGTGCTGCGCGGCCCGCAGGGCACGCTGTTCGGCCGCAATACCCCGGCCGGCGTGGTCAAGTTCGATTCGGCGCGCCCGTCGCAGGATGCCGACGGTTACGTGCGCGTGGGCTATGGCAGCTACAACAGCTGGAACGTGCAGGGTGCCTACGGCGGCCCGCTGACCGATCGCTGGTCGGCACGCGTCTCGGCCATCTACCAGCGCCGCGATGACTGGGTCGACAACACCCGCGCCGGTGCGCCCAACAGCGGTTTTGAAGGCTATGACGAAGCCGCCGGCCGCGTGCAGTTCCTGTACGAAGGCGATGACTTCGAAGCGCTGTTCAACCTGCACAAGCGCAAGCTCAACGGTACCGCCCGCCTGTTCCGCGCCAACATCATCCAGAAGGGTGGCAACGGCCTGGTCGAGAACTTCGACCGCGACAAGGTGGCCAACGACGGCGTCAACTTCTCCGATCTGGAAACCTGGGGCGGCAGCGCGCGCCTGCAGTGGAACCTCGGCTCGGTGACCCTGCACTCGATCACCGGTTATGAAACCGCTGAATCGCTCAACCGCGGCGACATCGACGGTGGCTACGGCGAGGCATCGCTGGGTGCCGGCAACTACGGCCCGGGCCTGATCCCGTTCGCGTCCGAGTCGGCCGACGGCCTGCCGCATCACCGCCAGTGGACGCAGGAATTCCGCGTCGAATCCAACGAATGGGGCCGCTTCGACTGGCAGGCCGGCGTCTTCTACTTCGACGAAGACGTGACCATCAACAACTTCAACTACAACTCGTTGAAGCCGGGCAACCCGCAGACCGGCCATGTGGTGCAGAACCAGCGCAACAAGGCATGGGCGGTGTTTGCCTCGGGTGACTTCGATGTCACCGACCGCTTCAAGCTGCGTGCCGGTGTGCGCTACACCCAGGACAAGAAGGACTTCAACGCCAGCGTGCTGCAGGCCGTGCCGTTCGGTACCCCGGTCAGTGGCCCGTATGTGGCCAACACCGACGTCAACGACGTCAGCTGGGATGTCAGCGGCGTCTACAAGCTGACCGACAACGTGAATGCCTACGCCCGTGTGGCCAAGGGCTTCCGTGCGCCGTCGATCCAGGGCCGCCTGGCCTTCGCACCCGGCCTGTCGCAGGCCGATTCGGAGAAGGTCATCTCGTATGAAGCCGGCATCAAGGCCGACCTGTTCGAGCGCCGCGCGCGCCTGGGCCTGAGCGTGTTCCGCTACAACGTTGACGGCCAGCAGCTGATCGCCGTGGGTGGCACCAACAACACCGCCACCCTGCTCAACGCCGACAAGACCATCGGCCAGGGCGTGGAACTGGACCTGGAAGCCTACCTGGCCGACAACGTCCTGCTGACCTTCGGCAGCAGCTACAACGACACCGAGATCAAGGACAAGGATCTGGCGGTGGCGGTCTGTGGTGGTGGCTGCACTGTTACCGACCCGATCACTATGATCGGCGGCAAGCCCTATGCGCTGGTCAACGGCAACCCGCTGCCGCAGGCGCCGAAGTGGATCCACAACGCCACCCTGCGCGTGGGCTTCCCGCTCAGCGACGGCAGCGAGCTGTACGCCTACACCGACTGGGCCTACCGCAGTGCGGTGAACTTCTTCATCTACGAGTCGCCGGAATTCCGCGGCCGTAGTTCGCTGGAAGGTGGCCTGCGCCTGGGCTACAACTGGGATTACGGCCAGTACGACGTGGCTGTGTTCGGCCGCAACCTGACCAACCAGACCCGCGTGGTCGGTGCAATCGACTTCAACAACCTGACCGGCTTCCTCAACGAGCCGCGGACCTGGGGCGTGGAGTTCACCGCGAAGTTCTGATGCGGTGACTGCGGTAATGCAATGAAGAAGGGCCGGCGCAATGCCGGCCCTTCTGTTTCCTGCTTCCTGTAGAGCCGAGCATGGCTCGGCTCTACAGAGGCGTGGCTTACAGCGCGCTCTGCGGGCGCACCTTCAGCACCGCATTCTCGGTGGCGCAGTCGCGGCTGGAGTGCCGACCAGCCTTGCGCGCCGCTTCGATCTCCTTGCGTGCGGCCAGCAGGTCCTTGTTGAACGCAGCGTTGTCGTGCAGGCGGGCCACGGCGGCGGCGCCCATGAAGCGGCCTTCGAGGATGTCGCTCTGCCAGTGCACGTTGCACACCAGGCGGCTCTCGCCGTAGTTGCGGCCGCGCGCCTGGATGGCATCGGCGCGATCCGGTGCGATCTCCGACAGGATCAGGGCCCAGGCCCAGCCGATCGAGGTGTGGCCAGAGGGGTAGGAGCCGTTCTTGCGCAGGCCGTCCTCGTCCTTCGGCGAGCAGGTCGGCTCACCATTGACCATGAATGGGCGCGGGCGCTGGTAGTGATTCTTGGCAGCCTTGGTCGCCGCGCTGGCGTCGATCCGGCTGCGCTCCAGCAGTCGGTACAGCGCCGGTGTCTTCACCGCATCGATGTCGATGTCGGCGGCGCAGGAGAAGTGGTTGGCGCCTTCGGGGAAGCCGAGTTCCGCATCGACACCGGCCTGGGCGAAGCGCGGGCTGCCACGCAGCGCGCGGGCTTCACGGCTGACCTGTTCGTCCAGGGCGAGGGCGGCCGAACCGGCCACCGGCGGTGCCGGCACCAGGTCGAGGCTGGCCGGTACCGCGCTCTTGTCCAGATAGCCCACCGCCTTGGTGGTGGTGTTGGCTTCGACGGCGGTCGGCTTGGCGACGGTGGCGGCACAACCGGCCAGGGCCGCGATGACGGCAAGGCCGAGCAGCGGGCGGGCAGGGTGGGAAATCAGCGACATGGACAGGCTCCGGGAGAGAAAAACAACGCGCCATGATCGCAGCCCGAATACGACACCGCAGTGGCCATCGGTCATATGGCCAGACCCGGCATGGTCATCGCAGCAGTATCAAAAGCGTCATCAAGTGACGTCAGTCTTCTGAATCCGGGCGCAGCGCACGGACTTTCACGCGACTGCGCCGCGAGCATCGGCACAACGGCACGCACCAGGAGCCGTCCAGTTCCAGCCGGGTCGGGGGGATCCGTTGACAGAGGGAGAGAAGCGATGCGCAGCACCGCAACAGGAAGTACCGTCCTGGCCCTGCTCCTCGGGCTTGCAGCAACGCCGGCGCAGGCCGCCGACGTGGTCGGCGTGGCCTTCGTGCATGGCACTGGCGCGCAGACCAACGCCACCCAGGACTACTGGCAGCCGGCCATCATCGACACCGTGCGCCAAGGCCTGCCGAACAGCAGCAACTATGTGGTCATCAACTGCGACTTCACCCAGTACATGTGGAAGCCGGAGGCCGCCGGCTGCCTGGCCAACCAGCTGACCAGCTTCATCGACAGCCGCGGCATCACCCAGCTGGTGGTGATCACCCATTCCAACGGCGGCAACGTGGTGCGCTGGATCCTGTCCAACCCGACCTATGACAGCCGCTACCCGAAGATCATCCGCACGGTGCGCAAGGTCACCGCGCTGGCACCGTCCTCGGCGGGCACGCCGCTGGCCGATGCGGTGCTCAACGGCAACACCTTCGAAACCTCGCTGGGCTGGCTGCTGGGCTACAAGAACGACGCGGTGCGCCAGCAGCAGGTGGCGAGCATGGCCACCTACAACGCGCAGAACCTGTACGGCACCGCAGGCCGTCCCGCCCTGCCCAAGCCGTTCCGCGCGGTGGTCGGCAGTGATGTGGAATCGGCGGTGTGGGACAGCAACAGCTATTGCGGCGGCTACGCCGCCAATGTCGGCCTGGAGTTCACCCAGAACTGGCTGTCGTCCTGCTCCGACGGCTTCCTGGAGTGCAGCAGCCAGAAGGCCGCCGGCACCACCTGGTTCACCGACAAGGCGCGTACCCAGGGCGCGGAACCGCTCAGCCACAACCAGAGCCGCCGCGAGTGCTTCGGCCTCGGCACCCTGCTGCGCAACGACCTGACCCAGTGAGGGAGACGACCATGACGATTCAATCCACCCTGCTGGCCGGCGCCGGCCTGGCAGTGCTGTCCCTTTCCGCAGCGCAGGCCGCGCAGCCGCTGCAGGCCGCCCGTGCAGGCGACCAGGTGCCTGCCGCCCTGGTGGCCGCGCCGCTGCCCGCCGATGAAAGCGAACACGCGCCGCTGTCCTTTGCCTGGGCGTTGGACCCGGCACAACGGCTGCAGGCGGCCACGCCGTATGCCTCGGTCAGCCGCAGCTACTGGCAGCAGGTCGATGGCGCGCAGCTGCAACGTGGCGTCGATCTACCGCTGACGGCTGCCGACGCGGTGATCCAACTGAGCCCGGCCGAAGGCGCGCGTGCAGTGCCGGCCAACACCCTGCAGCTGCGCGACCCGGCCGGCCGCAGCAGCGTGGCGCGCAGTGTCGATGCGCGCGCGCTGCAGGATGCCGGCATGCCGGTGGGTGATGGCAGCAGCATGCTGCGCACCGGCGCGACCAGTGCGGCCGGTGCTTACACCCTGCAGAGCGCGCAGGTGCAGGGCCGCTACGTGGTGCAGGTGCTGGAGCCGAACAGCCCGCTGCGGCTGGAAGTGCAGGCCAACCAGGCGCAGGTGCTGGCCGGTGGCAACGTGCAGCTGCAGGCACGCTTGCTGGAAGACGGTGCCACCACCGCGCAGATGGCCTCGCGCCGCGGCAGCCTGGGCGGTGAAGCCCTGCTGGTCGCACCCGATGGCCGCAGCTGGCCGCAGCGACTGCTGCGTACCACCGACGGCGCGCTGCGCGCGCAGGTGCGGATCCCCGCAGACGTCGGCACCGTGCAGGGGCTGTGGGAACTGCAGGTGTTCACCCAGGCCGATGGCGTGCTGCGCGATGGCAAGGTGGCCTTCGCGGTGGCACGGCCGACCGCGCGCTTCAGTGGCCAGGCGGCACCGGACCCGGCCAGCCGCCAGGTGGCGTTGCCGCTGCAGGTGGCTGCAGCGGGCCGCTACGAGGCGCGTGGCACGTTGTATGCCACCGGCCGCGATGGCCAGCTGAAGCCGGTTGCACAGGCGCACGCGGCGGCGTGGTTCGATGGCCCGGGCGCAGGCCAGCTGGTGCTGCCGTTCGACCAGGCCGCATTGCCCGCTGGTTTTGGTGCGCCGTACGAGCTGCGTGACCTCCAGCTGCAGGACCAGAGCCGGATGGCACCGATCGAGTCGCGCGCGCTGGCGTTGAAGTTCTGAGCAAGGGTGCAGCGGGCCGGGTTCCGGCCCGCTGCACCGTTCTCTGTAGAGCCGAGCCTAGGCTCGGCTCTACAGTGGCATGTCGATTATCCCGCGTACGCGGTCAGCCGGCCTTCCTGCTCGCAGACGGTGATCGCGCCGCCGAACACCGCCGACAGCGGTTCGTTGCGCAGCAGCTCGGCGCGGGTGCCATCGGCCAGCACACGGCCATCGCGCAGCAGCACCACCCGCTCGATTTCGGGAATGATCTCTTCGATGTGGTGGGTCACCAGCACCAGGGTGATGCCCTGCTGCGCCAGCACCCGCATGGTCGCCACCAGTTGTTCGCGAGCGACCAGGTCCAGCCCGGTGGACGGTTCGTCCAGCAGCAGTGCCTGTGGCCGATTGACCAGCGCGCGGGCGATCAGCACGCGGCGGGTCTCGCCGGCCGACAGCTCGGCGTAGGCACGTTCACGCAAGGATAGCGCGCCGGTCATCGCCAGTGTCTCGCCGACGCGTGCACGCATGTCGGCGGTCACCTCGCGGAAGGCGGGCACCACGTAGCTGGCAAAGAAGCCGGACAGCACGGCCTGCTCCACGGTCAGACCCGGCATGTCGGCGAGGTTGCTGCTGAGGTCGCCGGTGACGATGCCCAGCTGCGAGCGCAGCCGGTCCACCTGCCAGCGGTTCTGGCCCAGCACCTTCACTGCCACCGAGCCGTCGCCCTGCGCCAGCGGGTACAGCTCGCGGGTGATCAGTTTGATGAAGGTCGACTTGCCGCAGCCGTTGGGGCCGAGCAGGGCGGTGTGCTGGCCCTGTGCAATGCGCAGGCTGAGCCCGTGCAGCACCTTCACCTGGCCGCGCACCACGGTGGCGCGGTCCAGTTCGATCAACGGGGGCAGCTCCGCGATGGGCGGGGCCGCAGTCATGGTGCTGGCGCGTGGATCAAGGCTCGACAACTCAGGTCCCCAACTGTGAACGGTGCCACGGATGGCGATGCGAAGCACCGCCGCAGGGATGCAGTTTGCAACGCAAGCGCCCATGATGTCTGCCATCCCCGCGTCGATCCGGAGCGCTGCCATGCCTGATGCCCTGATGTCCCTGTTGACCGGTGGTGTGCTCGGCCTGGGCGGGTGGGCGATGCTGGCGGTGCTGCTGGTCTTCACCCAGATCACCATCTTCTCGGTGACCCTGTACCTGCATCGCAGCCAGGCCCATCGCGGGGTCGACTTCCACCCGGCGCTGGCCCATGTATTCCGCTTCTGGCTGTGGCTGACCACCTCGATGATCACCCGCGAGTGGGTGGCCATCCACCGCAAGCACCACGCCAAGGTGGAGACCGAGGACGACCCGCACAGCCCGGTCACCCGTGGCATCGGCAAGGTGTTCTGGCATGGCGTGGAGCTGTACCGCGAAGCGCGCGGCATGCGCGCGGACATCGAGCAGTACGGGCGTGGCACCCCGGATGATGCGATCGAGCGCCGCCTGTACACCCCGCACGCCACGCTGGGGCCGGTGCTGTTGTTCGCGATCAATACCGTGTTGTTTGGCCTGCCCGGCGTGGCCCTGTGGGCGATCCAGATGGCGTGGATCCCGTTCTGGGCAGCCGGCGTGGTCAATGGCCTGGGCCACTGGTGGGGCTACCGCAACTACGAGTCCGCCGATACCTCCACGAACCTGACGCCGTGGGGGTTCTGGATCGGTGGCGAGGAGCTGCACAACAATCACCATGCCTTCCCCAGCTCGGCGCGCTTCGCGATGCGGCGCTGGGAGTTCGACATCGGCTGGAGTGCGATCCGCCTGCTGGAGGCGTTGCGCCTGGCCAAGGTGCTGCGGGTGGCGCCGGCCATGGACGTGCGCCCGAATATCGCCGTACCCGATGCTGAAACCCTGAAGGCGCTGCTGTCGCACCGCTTCCAGGCGATGACCGACTACCAGCGCAACGTGTTCATGCCGGCCCTGCGCGAGGAAGCGGCACAGGCCGGGGCCAAGCTGCGCCGCCTGCTGCCGCGCCGGCTGCGCCGTGGCCTGGTCAACGACGGTCGCTGGTTGAAGCCGGACAGTCGTGCCCAGCTCAGCGCATGGGTGGCACAGCGCCCGCGCATCCGCACCCTGGTCGAGTACCGGGGGCGCCTGGCCGCGCTGCTCGAAGCGCGCGGCCACGATGCGGCCGAGCGCCTGCATCAGCTGCAGGCCTGGTGCCGCGAGGCCGAGGAAAGTGGCATTGCCGCGCTGCAGGCCTACGCCGCGCGATTGAAGGGCTACAGCCTGGTGGGCGCGTGAGGGCAGGGTACGGACTACTGCTGGCGGCGCTGCTGCCGGGTGCGGCGCTGGCCCAGGTCACCGACACCGCCAGCTACCTGCAGCGGATGGACAGCGATGGCGACGGCAAGGTCAGCGAGGCCGAGTACGTGCAGTGGATGCTGTATGCCTTCGACCGCATGGACCGCAATGGTGATGGCGTGCTGAGCGCCGAGGAGCTGCCCGGCGGCAAGGGCAGGGCGATCAGCCGCGAGCAGCAGCGGCAGGTGATCGTGAAGCGCTTCCACACGCAGGATGCCAACGGTGATGGCGTCCTGGATGCCCGTGAACTGGCGGCGCCGCCACGCTGAGCGGGCGTAGAATCCGTTCATGCCTGAACTGCCCGAAGTAGAAACCACCCGCCGCGGCCTGGCGCCGCACCTGCAGGGTCGTCGCGTGCATGGCGTGATCCTGCGCCGGGCCGATCTGCGCTGGCCGATTCCGCCGGAAGTGGCCGAGCTGCTGCCGGGCCAGCGCATCGAGGAGATCCGTCGCCGCGCCAAGTACCTGCTGCTGGACACCGCCGTCGGCAGCGCGGTGCTGCACCTGGGCATGTCCGGCAGCCTGCGCGTGCTGCCTGGCGATACCCCGCTGCGCGCCCACGACCACGTCGACATCAGCCTGGACAACGGCCGCCTGCTGCGCTTCAACGACCCGCGCCGCTTCGGTAGCCTGCTCTGGCAGCCGGCCGGCGAAGTCCACCCGCTGCTGCAGGGGCTGGGCCCGGAACCGCTGGACGATGCCTTCGACGGCGACTACCTGTTCGACCGCAGCCGGGGCCGCAGTGCGCCGGTGAAAACCTTCCTGATGGACCAGGCGGTGGTGGTGGGCGTGGGCAACATCTACGCCGCCGAAAGCCTGTTCAAGGCCGGCATCAGCCCGCTGCGCGAGGCCGGGAAGGTCTCGCGCGAGCGCTACCAGCGGCTGGCCGACGCGGTGAAGGCGATCCTCGGCTACGCCATCACCCGTGGTGGCACCACGCTGCGCGACTTCATCAGCCCGGATGGCGCGCCGGGCTACTTCGAGCAGGAGCTGCTGGTATACGGCCGCGATGGCCTGCCGTGCCCGAACTGTGGCCGCGCGCTGAAGCACGCCACCATCGGCCAGCGCGCCAGTGTCTGGTGCAGCCACTGCCAGCGCTGAGCCGGGCGGCCAGCGGCAGCTGAACGGGCAGGGGACGTCTCCGCTGCCCGTTAACGTTTGTCTGCCTATGATGGCCGACCTTCCCTCTGTGCCTGACGCGCCTGCATGCAACGACGCGACTTCATCCGCAATGCCTCCCTCGCCCTGGCTGCATTCGGCCTGCCGTCCCTGCCCGCGTGCGCGGCCAGCAGGAGCGGCCAGATGGGCCTGCGCCGGCTCGGCCAGCCGCAGCCGTTCGACTTCGCCACCCTGAAGGGCCAGGCGCGCGCGCTGGCACAGGCGCCCTACAAGAGCCACAAGCGGGTGCTGCCGGGCCGCCTGGAAGGCCTGGACTGGGACCAGTACCAGTCGATCGGTTACCGCCAGGACCATGCGCTGTGGGCCGACCAGCCGGGCAAGTTCCAGGCCAAGTTCTTCCATCTGGGCCTGTACTTCCACTCGCCGGTGCGCATGTTCGACGTGGTCGACGGCAAGGCGCAGGAGCTGGCCTATGACGGCGCGGCGTTCAACTACGGCAAGAGCGGGATCAAGGACGGCGAGCTGCCGGCCGATCTCGGCTTCGCCGGTTTCCGCCTGAACACCCGCAAGGACACCGACCGCGACTTCGCCGCCTTCCTCGGCGCCAGCTACTTCCGCGCGGTCGGCAAGGAAGGCCAGTACGGCCAGTCCGCGCGCGGCCTGGCGATCGACACCGGCATGGGCAAGCCGGAGGAATTCCCCGACTTCATCGCCTATTACCTGGAACAGCCGTCGGCCGATTCGGAAACGATCGTGGTCTATGGCCTGCTGGATTCGCCCAGCGTGGCCGGCGCCTATCGCTTCGCGATCACCAATGGCGACGTGCTGCTGATGGACATCGACAGCGCGCTGTACCCGCGCAAGGCGATCGAACGGCTGGGCATCGCACCGTGCACCAGCATGTACCAGGTGGGCGAGAACGATCGCCGCATGGCGTGGGACTGGCGCCCGGAGATTCACGATACCGACGGCCTGTCGCTGTGGACCGGTGCCGGCGAGTGGATCTGGCGACCGCTGCTGAACCCGCGCAACCTGCGCTTCAACATGTTCGTGGACCGCAATCCGCGCGGTTTCGGCCTGCTGCAGCGCGACCGCAACTTCGACCACTACCAGGATGATGGCGTGTTCTACGAGAAGCGCCCGTGCCTGTGGGTGGAGCCGAAGGGCGAGTGGGGCGAGGGCTCGGTGCAGCTGGTGGAGATTCCCACCGTGGACGAGACCTTCGACAACATCGTGGCGTTCTGGAACCCGAAGGAAAAGCCGCAGCCGGGCCAGGAGCTGCTGGTCGGCTATCGCCTGTACTGGGGCGCCGAACCGCCGGCACGGCCGCCGCTGGCGCACTGCGTGGCCAGCCGCACCGGCCTGGGCGGCGTGGTCGGCAAGAAGCGCGAGTACTTCAGCTGGCGCTTTGCGGTGGACTTCGAAGGCGGCGAACTGGCCAAGCTGATCGACAAGGGCGAGGTCGAGGCGGTGGTGGAAGCCAGCCGTGGCCGGGTCGAGATCGTGTCGGCGCGCCCGCTGCGCGAGATCAACGGCTACCGCGCGATGTTCGACCTGGTGCCGCCGGAAGGCAGCACCGAGCAGATCGACATCCGCCTGTTCCTGCGCAGTGGCGGCAAGACCCTCACCGAGACCTGGCTGTACCAGTACACCCCGCCGCCGGCGGGCGCGCCGGAGCGCACGCTGTACTGAATGGATGCGGCTCGGTGCCGGCCACACGCCGGCACCGTTGCTTCAAGGCTTGCTGTCGGTGGCGTGCGACTGGGTCGGCACACCCACTTCCACCGTGCCCCGGCGGATCTTCATCCAGGTTTCGTCCTGCCAGCGCTCGTACTGCTTCGGATCCCAGTACTTGGGGTCGTACAGACGGTCGGCCTTGATGGTGCGGGAGATTCCGCCGTCCATGTATACGATGTCGACGTTGTTGGACATCGAGCCGACGCGGCTGCCGGTCATCTCGCGGCGCCCCTTTCTGAGCACTTCGGCCATGCGTGGGCGCGCGACCTCGTCGCCATACTCGGCGCGCAGCGCGCTTGCCTGCGCACGCGCCGCATCATGCTGCTCCAGCGGCAGCGTGGCCCAGTACTCGTTGCGCAGCTCGACGAACAACGGATAGCCACGTTCGGCGGCCACCTCCATCCAGGCATAAGCCATGACCGGATTGCGCGGCTGCTCTACCCCGTACCAGTACATCTCGCCGAGGTAGCCCTGGGCAGGCTTGTCCGCGTACCGCGCGGCCAGCCGGAAGTTGTCCATCGCGCCGTTGACATCGTTGCGACGCAGCGCGTTGACGCCCCATTGCCGGTACATCATGTCCGGGTGGCTGTCCATGAAACCGGCGCCGATCACCGCCGCATCGTCTTCACCGGACGGGCGTTCGGCCGCGATGACCAGCGGAGGCAGCAGGAGCAGCAGCGGCAGCAGCAGGAGGGCGGAACGCATGTCGGACTTCCAGTTCGGCAGCAGGAGTGCCGCAGCCTAGGCGCGACAGCGCTTGCTTGTAAACCGCTGGAGGTCATGGCGCACCGGCGCGCCTGCTACAACGGCAGCGGGGCCTGCGCCGGATCGATACGCCCTTCACCGCGGGTGATCTTCTTGAACTCGGCGCGACTGACCGACACGTAGCGGTCGTTGCCGCCGATCTCCACCTGCGGGCCGTCCTGTACCGCGTGGCCATGCTCGTCCACGCGCACGGTCATCGTCGCCTTCTTGCCGCTGTGGCAGATGGTCTTGATCTCCTGCATCTCGTCGGCCCAGGCCAGCAGGTACTGGCTGCCTTCGAACAGCTCGCCGCGGAAGTCGGTGCGCAGGCCGTAGCACAGCACCGGAATGCGCAGCTGGTCGACCACCTCGCTGAGCTGCCAGACCTGGGCGCGGGTCAGGAACTGCGCCTCGTCCACCAGCACACAGCCCATCGGCCCGTTCGTCGCCAGGTCCTGCTCGACCCAGCGTTGCAGGTCGGTGTCACGATCGAAGGCCATGCCCTCGGCGCGCAGGCCGATCCGCGAGGCGACCACGCCGGCGCCGGCACGATCGTCCAGGCGCGGGGTCAGGATCGCCACCCGCATGCCGCGCTCGCGGTAGTTGTGAGCGCTCTGCAGCAGGGTGGTGGTCTTGCCGGCGTTCATCGCCGAATAGTAGAAGTAGAGCTTGGCCATCGACGGATTGTACGCCGCAGCTCCGCTCCGCCGAAGCCGTTCAGCAACCCCGCCGGCGGCCCGCTGTGGTCGTCACCCGGCCCCGCTACAATCCCCATCCCATGCACGGTCTCAATCCCCCCCAAGCCGCCGCCGTCCTGCACATCGAAGGTCCGTTGCTGGTGCTCGCCGGCGCGGGCAGCGGCAAGACGCGCGTGATCGTGGAAAAGATCGCCCACCTGATCGGCTGTGGCCGTTATCCGGCGCGCCGCATCGCAGCGATCACCTTCACCAACAAGTCGGCCAAGGAAATGCGCGAGCGTGTGGCCAAGCGCCTGCGCGAGCAGGATGCCGACGAGGTGACCATCTGCACCTTCCATGCGCTGGGCCTGAAGTTCCTGCAGATCGAACACGCCGCCGTGGGCCTGAAGCGTGGATTCTCGATCTTCGATGCCGACGATGCCGCTGCGCAGATCAAGGACCTGATGTATGGGGCCAAGCCCGACGACATCGAGGACATGAAGAACCTGGTGTCGCGCGCCAAGAACGCCGGCCTGTCGCCCGAACAGGCGATGGCCGCCGCGCGCAGCAACCGCGAGAAAGAAGCGGCCAGTGTCTACGAGCGTTACCAGCTGCGCCTGACGGCGTTCAACGCGGTCGACTTCGATGACCTGATCCGTTTGCCGGTGCAGATCCTGGAGGAAAATCCGGAGATCGCGCTGGCCTGGCGTGAGCGCATCGGCTACCTGCTGGTGGACGAATGCCAGGACACCAACGACGCGCAGTACCGCCTGCTCAAGCAGCTGGCCGGTGAGAAGGGCAACTTCACCTGCGTGGGCGATGACGATCAGTCGATCTACGCCTGGCGCGGCGCCAACCCGGAAAACCTGCAGCAGATGGGGCGCGATTACCCCACGCTGGAAATCATCAAGCTGGAGCAGAACTACCGCTGCTCCAACCGCGTGCTGCGCGCCGCCAACGCGCTGATCGCCAACAATCCGCATGAGCACCTGAAGAAGCTGTGGAGCGACCAGGCCGACGGCGAACGCATCCGCGTGTGGGAATGCCGCAACAGCGAACACGAAGCGGAAAAGGTCGCCGCCGAAATCGCCTTCGTGGCGCAGTCGCGCAACGTGCCGTGGAGTGATTTCTGCATCCTGTTCCGTGGCAACTTCCAGTCGCGCCCGCTGGAAAAGGCGATGCAGCTGCTGCGCATTCCCTACCACCTGACCGGCGGCACCATGTTCCTGGAACGCCAGGAAGTGAAGGACACGCTGGCCTGGCTGCGCCTGCTGGTGAACCCGGACGACGACACCGCGTTCATGCGGGCGGTGCAGTCGCCCAAGCGCGATGTGGGTGCCGGTACGCTGGCCAGGCTGGCCGAGCTGGCGCAGGAAAAGGACATGCCGATGGCGCATGTGGCCGAGACCATCGGCGCCCTGCAGCAGTTGCCGCCGCGCGCGGCCAACAGCCTGGCGCGCTTCACCGACATCCTGCGCGACCTGCGGGCGCAGATGCGCCAGGTGACGTCCGGCGACATGATCCGCAAGGTGGCCAAGGAATCGGGGTTGCTGAGCGAGCTGCGCCAGCAGGCCAAGGAAGAGGCCAGCTACCAGCGCCGGGCGAACAACATCGAGGAACTGGCGCAGTGGTTCGAGGGCGGCCCGCGCGGTGCCACCGCCGCCGACCTGGCCGGCCAGCTGGCGCTGCTCTCGCGCAGCGACAAGGACGAGGGCGGCAACCAGGTACGCATGATGACCCTGCATGCGTCCAAGGGCCTGGAATTCCCCTATGTCTTCATCGTCGGCTGCGAGGACGGCGTGCTGCCGCACCAGGTGAGCCTGGACGAGGGCAACCTGCAGGAAGAACGTCGCCTGCTGTACGTGGGCATCACCCGCGCCAAGATCCAGCTGTGGATGAGTTACAGCAAGCTCACCCGCAAGTTCGGCGAGCATGTGCGGTTGAAGCCAAGCCGGTTCTTCGAGGAGATTCCGGCCGAGGAGATCCAGCGCGATGGTGCCGATCCGGTGGCCGATGCGGCGCGCAAGAAGGAACGGGCGAGCGCGGGGTTGGCGGCGATTGAGGCGCTGTTCGATTGATCGGCGAACGGCACAGCCCCTCGTGGCAGGCGCTGTTCGCAGTGCATTTGTGGTGGGCCTGGCGGGTGGCCTGGTCGGGACACGCCGTAAACCCGTCCATGGGGGCTCGGCCGCGGCATCCATGCCGCGGACGGTCCCGCCCAGCCCACCCGCCAGGCCTCTGACAGTTTCCGTGCGTGCCAGCCACGGAAAAGAAAAAAAATCAAAAGCAACAGCCGGCGGTTGAGGCAGAATCGGGGTTTCGGCTGGAGGTCTGCCTGTGCAACCGATCGAGAGTGAGCGCCTGCGGCTGCGGGCCATTGAACCGGACCGTGATGCGGCACCGATGCTGGCCCTGCTCAACGATCCGGGCTTCGTGCGTTTCATCGGTGACCGCAACGTGCGCGACGAAGAACAGGCACGCGAGTACATTGCGCTGCGGGTGCTGCACAGCTATGCGTTGAATGGCTTCGGCATGTATGCCATCGAGCGGTTGTCCGATGGTGCCTGGCTGGGCAACGCCGGGCTGGTGCGGCGGGATGGCCTGCCGGGGCCGGACATCGGCTATGCGGTGCTGTCGGAATTCGCGGGGCAGGGCTATGCCGGTGAGGCGGCACGCGCGGTGTTCGCGCATGCGCGTGGAGCGCTGGGCCTGCACGATCTGTATGGCATCACCGATCTGGACAACGTGGTGTCCGGGAAGATCCTGCAGGGCCTGGGTATGCAGACGCGCGGGGTGATCCAGTTGCCGGGCGTGGACAGCCCGAGCCGGTTGTATGCAACGCCCGGTGCGGCGCAGGTCTGACCCTTGATGTTGGTAGGTGCCGACTGCTGGCCGGCACAGTAGCGGCTGATGGTAGGTGCCGACCGTTGGTCGGCACTATTCAGATGCAGTGCCGACCAACGGTCGGCACCCACCCCCTCAACCGCGCAGTTCGGCCAACTGTGCCTGCAGTTCGGCCACCGCCGCTTCCAGCTGGGCCACGCGCTCGGCCAGGCCCGGGTCGGCCGCATCGCTGCTGCCACCGCCGCTGCTGGCGTACTTCGCCGCCAGCGCCGCGCCGTCCACTTCGCCGCACAGCAGGTGCATGTAGCGGTCTTCGCGCTGGCCGCTGGCGCGCGGCAGCACCACCAGCAGCGCGCGCTGCTGCAGGCGATCGATGGCGTGGCGGGCCTCGTCGGTGTCGGCGAAGCGGTGCAGGCGTTCGCTGCGCGTGACCAGCTCGCCCAGCGTCTGCGGCCCACGCAGCAGCAGCAGCGCCAGCAACACGGTCTGCTGCCGGGTCAGGTCCAGCGCGGCCTGCAGGCGGTGCTCGTAGCGGTCCGCGCGCGAGGAGAAGTGCTGGCGGGCCAGGCCCAGCGCCTCCAGCTGGCGCAGCGCATGTTGCACGCTGCCGGCATCGACGTTCATCACCGGCTCGCGGGCGGTCTTCTGGTTGGCGGCCGATTGGGCGGCATTGACGGTCAGCGGATAGGTGTCCGGGGTGGTCGCCTCCTTCTCCACCAGGCAGCCCAGCAGGCGGGCCTGCACGGCGTCGAGCAGGGGGACGTCGGGGGTCTGGGTGGAATCGGTCATGGCGGCCTCCGGAAGGGCAACGGGTCAACCGCCAAGCATAGCCGTCCCGGGACCGCCTTTGCCGGTAAAATGCGCCGGTATATCTGATTGCCGGTGAATCCATGCGTCGTCCCGTTTCCCTGTCCCTGACCCTGCTCGCCACTGCGGCGCTGGGCCTGTCCGCTTGCAAGCGCGTGGATGCGCCTGCCGCTGAAGCCGCTGCGCCGGAGGCCCCGGCCGCCGCTGCCAAGGCCGACGGCGCGCTCGATCCCACTGCCAATGACAACCTCAATGCAGTGCTGTGGATGCAGCGTGCGCAGGAGTACAAGGCGATCACCGAGCAGACCTACCGCGCCGCCGCCGACCACCTGGACGCCGCGCTGAAGGAAGCCCACTGGGATGCGCTGGTGCCGGAAGAACGCGGCAACGAGGCCAAGGGCCTGAAGCCGGCCGTGGTGCTGGACGTGGACGAGACCGTGCTGGACAACTCGCCCTACCAGGCGCGCCTGGTGCGCGACGGCAAGGAATACGATGAGTTGAGCTGGGACCAGTGGGTGGCCGAAAAGAAGGCCAAGGCCATCCCGGGCGTGGTCGATTTCGCCAAGGCCGCCAACGCCAAGGGCGTGACCCTGCTGTACATCTCCAACCGCGCCGTGCACCTGAAGGACGCGACCCTGGCCAACCTGCGCGAGCAGGGCCTGCCGGTGGCCGACGACAGCGTGTTCCTGGGCCTGGGCACCGTGGTCGAAGGCTGCGAGCAGGCCGGCAGCGAGAAGAACTGCCGCCGCCGCCTGGCCGGGCAGAAGTACCGCGTGCTGATGCAGTTCGGCGACCAGCTGGGCGATTTCGTCGAAGTGACCGCCAACACCAACGACGGCCGTGACGCGCTGCTGCAGCAGTACCACGACTGGTTCGGCGAGCGCTGGTGGATGCTGCCGAACCCGACCTACGGCGGCTTCGAGCCGGCGCAGTTCAACAACGACTACAGCCAGTCGCGCCAGGCCCGCCACGACGCCAAGCGCGCCGCCCTGGACTACGCACCATGAACCGCGCGCCGCTGCCGCTGCGCGATGACGAGCGCCTGATCTTCGCGCTGGACGTGCCTGACCGCGCGCAGGCGCTGGAGTGGGTCGATCGCCTCGGCGACAGCGTGGCGTTCTACAAGATCGGCATGGAACTGCTCGCCTCCGGCGAGTACTTCCAGGTGCTGGACGAGCTGGCCCGCCGCGACAAGCGCGTGTTCGTCGACCTGAAGTTCTTCGACATCCCGGCCACCGCCGCGGCGGTGATCAAGCGCCTTTCGCAGTGGCCGGTCAGCTACGCCACCATCCATGGCTGGCACCCGGCCATGATGGAGGCCTGCGCGGCCGCCAACAGCGGCGACATGCGTCTGCTGGCGGTGACCGTGCTGACCTCGATGGGCCGCCCGGACCTGGCGCAGATGGGCATCGACCGTGAGCCGGTGGACGTGGTGGTCGAGCGCGCGCTGGCCGCGCAGGCGGCCGGCATCGATGGCGTGATCGCCTCGGGCCAGGAAGCCGGCCCGATCCGTGCCGCTACCGGCGCCGGCTTCTCGATCGTCTGCCCGGGCATCCGCCCCGGTGGCCCGGTCGGCGATGACCAGAAGCGTACCGTTGGCGTGGCCCAGGCGTTTGCCGATGGTGCCGATGCCATCGTGGTTGGCCGTCCGATCCGCCTGGCCACCGATCCGCAGGCCGCGGCCCGGGCCATCCAGCAGGAAATCGCGTCGGCACTGGGTGCGCGCTGAGGTTCCGTTGCGAAGGCTGCAGGCCCGAACGCCATCCCGGCCCGCGCGGGATGGCGTTTTTGCATCTGTCTACCGAGCGGTTGTGCCCGAATCGCCGTAAAACCTGCCGTAGATTTCATTGCTTCCACCCCCATCATCAGGTGGATCAATAAAATCAATAGTTTAAGGAGCACTACGTGAAGTGTTGCCTTAACTTGAGCGGCAGCGTAGGATCGCCGCCATCCGGTCCTCGGACCGGACATGTGCCACAACACTGTCCACCGGCCCCGCGCCGGCTTGAAGAGCCTGTGATCCCCGTGATCCCGGCTCTTTTTTTATTCTGATCAGTGACTTGCACAAGCAACAGCGGAAACCGTGACGTCCCGGCTTGCCGCTGTCACGTCGCAGGCCGCAAGATGCGGACCGGTCCGGGGAGTCCGAGTGCATGAGCGTGGCAGTGCGAGGAAGGTCTGCGCGTGGATGGGGGCTGGCAGCCATGCTGCTGCTGGCGGTGGCCGCGTGTCGTGAATCGGCCAACGATCCGGCCAGGCCGGCGGCCGAACCGGTTGCGGCGGTGCAGGCGATGGCCCTGCGCCTGGCCGAAGACGATCTGGTCGGCTATGCAAAGCTGTCGGTACCGCCGAGCCAGTACCAGCGCCTGCAGCAGGCTTGGGCCGAGGGCCGCAGCCAGTGGCCGCTGACCGAGCTGCCGCTGGGTGACCAGCTGCTGCCGATGCTGGCTGCGCTGCGCGCGCCCAATGCCAGCGCCGAACTGCAACGCAGCTTCGACCGCCAGCTGGCAGGCCAGGCCGGTGCCGTGCGCCAAGCCGCGCAGTCGATGGGCAACTTCGGTGTGCAGTACCTGCGCCATCAGAAGGGCTACACACCGGGCCAGCAGGCGCATTACATCGCCCTCGTCGAAACCCTCGCCAGCTGGGCGCAGGGGGCACCGATCAGTGACCGCGCCCGCGCGCGCAGCACCATCGCCGCGCTGGTCGGCGCAGCCAGCAAGGTCGGCTTCGAGGATGAGGCCGGCATGCAGGCCGCGGGCATGGAAGGCAGCCTGCAGCAGCTCGCGCCGTTCATCCACACCCTCAAGGCGGTGCTGGGCAGCTACGGGCTGGGCGTGGACGATGCGCTGCGCAGCGTGCGCGGTGAGCTGCTCTCGGTGGAGGGTGACAATGCGCTGGTACGCCTGCACTACGACCTGGCTGGCCGCGAAATGACCCTGCAGCTACCGCTGAGCCGTCGCGAGGGCCACTGGTACCTGACCCGCACCCTGGCCGACACCGACGCGTTGCTGCGCAAGGCCGATGCGGCCCGCGCTGCGGCGGCCCCCGCCCCGGTTGAAGCCCCCGCCGAGGGTGGGGAAGCGGCAACGCCGCCGCCTAAGCCATAATGGCGCCGATGTCGAAACAGAACCCGCTGCCGTTCCCCGGCGAAGAATCCCAGTCGACGCCCGCCGATACGGTGCCGGCGTCCCCCTCGACCGGTACCGGCCCGAACCCGGTACCGCCACCCGCGCACGCGCGTCCGGCCGGCCGCCGCCCGTTGTGGGCTCGCCTGCTGGGCCGCCTGGTCGAGCCGTGGCTGTCGCTGAAGATCGAGCCGGAAGACCCGGGCCAGTACAACGATGGCCGCCCGGTCATGTACGTGCTGGAAGACTACGGCCTGTCCAACGCGTTGATCCTGGACAAGGCCTGCCGCCAGGCTGGGCTGCCGTCGCCGCTGGTGCCGCTGGCCGGTGATCCGACCGGCCGCAAGCGCGCCTACCTGGCGCTGTCGCGGCGCAGCTCCAGCAACTCGCTGATCCCCGAGCAGCGCGGCGCCAAGACCCATTCCGATTCGCTGGCCAAGGTGCTGCAGGCGCATCGCGTGCGCGACGACCTGGACGTGCACCTGGTGCCGGTATCGATCTTCGTCGGCCGTGCACCGGACAAGCAGAGCGGCTGGTTCGCGGTGCTGTTCTCGGAAAACTGGGCACTGGTCGGCCGCTTCCGCCGCCTGCTGGCGGTGCTGCTCAATGGCCGCAGCACCATCGTCCGCTTCGCGCCGCCGATCTCGCTGCGTTCCATCATCGACGAGGGCCTGGAGCCGGAACGCACGGTGCGCAAGCTGCAGCGCGTGCTGCGTACCCATTTCCGCCGCATCCGTGAATCGGTGATCGGTCCTGACCTGTCGACCCGGCGCCTGCTGGTGGACCAGGTGCTGGCCGCCGAACCGGTGCGCGAAGCGATCGCCGCGCAGGCCAAGCGCGACAACTCGAAGCCGGCCGACGCCTGGAAGAAGGCGCATGCCTACGCCTGGGAAATCGCCGCGGACTACTCCAGCCCGGTGGTGCGCTCGGCCAGCTTCATGCTCAGCCACGTGTGGAACCGCATCTATGCGGGCGTGCTGGTGCACCACCTGGACAAGTTCAAGGCCGCCGCGCCGGGCCACGAAGTGGTCTACGTGCCCAGCCACCGCAGCCACATGGACTACCTGCTGCTGTCCTACCTGCTGTACGACCGTGGCATCGTGCCGCCGCACATCGTGGCCGGCATCAACCTGAACCTGCCGGTGGTCGGCACCCTGCTGCGCAAGGGCGGTGCGTTCTTCATCCGCCGCTCGATCCGCGGCAACGCGCTGTACTCGGCCGTGCTCAGTGAGTACGTCGCGCAGCTGGTGGCCGGCGGCTACTCGCTGGAGTACTTCGTCGAAGGCGGCCGCTCGCGTACCGGCCGCCTGCTGCAGCCCAAGGGCGGCATGATCTCGATGACGCTGCGTGCGTTCCTGCGCCAGCCGCGCAAGCCGGTGCTGTTCCAGCCCATCTACATCGGCTACGAGAAGCTGATGGAAGGCGGCAGCTACCTGGACGAACTGTCCGGGCGGCCGAAGGAAAAGGAATCGATCTGGTCGCTGCTGTGGGGCATCCCCAAGGTGCTCAAGCAGAACTACGGCCAGGTGGTGGTGAACTTCGGCGAGCCGATCGCGCTGAACGACGTGCTGGCCGAGAAGGCCCCGGAGTGGAAGGGCGAGGCGGTGTCCGAGGACGAGAAGCCGGCGTGGCTGTCGACCACGGTGGATACGCTGGCCGAACGCATCCAGGTGCGCATCAACGGCGCCGCCGACGTCAACCCGATCAACCTGCTGGCGCTGGCCCTGCTGTCCACGCCGAAGCACGCGATGGGTGAGGCCGACCTGATCGCGCAGATCGAGCTGTGCAAGACGCTGCTGGTCGAGATGCCGTATTCGGACCGGGTGACGGTGACCCCGCATTCGCCGGAGCGGATCATCGCCCATGCCGAGGAAATCAACGTTCTCACCCGCGTCAAGCACCCCCTGGGCGATGTGCTCAGCGTCAGCGGCGATACCGCGGTGCTGCTGAGCTACTTCCGCAACAACGTGCTGCACCTGTTCACCGCCTCGTCGTGGGTGGCCTGCTGCTTCCAGAACAACCGCCGCATGAGCCGCACCGGCCTGGTCCAGCTGGGCCGCACGGTGTACCCGTTCCTGCAGGCCGAACTGTTCCTGCCGTGGAGCGAGGACGAGTTCGCCCAGCGCATCGACCAGACCATCGACGTGTTCGTGCGCGAGGGCCTGCTGCAGAACGTCAACGATGACGACGGTGGAATCCTGGCGCGCAACACCGGGCAGACCGACGAGGTGTTCCGCCTGCGTGCGATTGGCCATTCACTGCAGCAGGCATTCGAGCGCTACTACATCGCCATTTCGGTGCTGGTGAAGAACGGCCCGGGCGTGCTGGGTGCGGCCGAGCTGGAAAGCCTGTGCCAGCAGGCGGCGCAGCGTCTGAGCCTGCTCTATGCACCGGCCGCGCCGGAGTTCTTCGACCGCACCCTGTTCCGTGGCTTCATCCAGAAGCTGCGCGAGCTGCGCCTGGTGTGGCCGGACGAGAACAGCAAGCTGCTGTTCGACGAGCGCCTGGATGCCTGGGCCAAGGACGCCAAGTTCATCCTCGGCCGCGAGCTGCGCCACACCATCGAACGGGTCAGCCCGGAAGCGGCACGCCCGGACGAGCCGGCGCCGCAGGATTGAAGGTAGCGCCGGGCATGGCCATGCCCGGCGAACGGCATGCCAACCAAGGTTGGCATCTACCAGGGGCGAAGCAGTAGATCCACGCCATGCGTGGATGGGCCACCGCTCAGGCCGGCTCGTCGGGAATCTGCAGGCTTTCCAGTCTGGCGATGCAGTCCTTCAACTGCAGCTTGCGCCGCTTCAGGCGCTTGGCTTCCAGTTCGTCCTCGCCATTGGCGGCCATGCGGGTGATCTGTTCATCCAGCAGGCGGTGCTCGGCGCGCAGGGCGGCGAGGTGCTCGACGATCTCGGCGGGGCTGTAAGTGTCCACAGCCTCCGAGCATACACAGCGATGATGACTGCCGGGAGAGGGGAATCCCGACCCCCGGCCGTGGCCGCTCCGAGCCGTTAGAATGGAACCCATGAGTGCCGTGATTTCCCTTCCCGATCCCCTGCCGCGTTCCCAGCCGCGCGCCGCCCGCGATCCGCGCGTGGCCGAGCGCGAGCAGCACAAGCTGGCCAAGCGCCTGCGCCGCCAGGTCGGTGAGGCGATTGCCGACTTCGGCATGATCGAGGCCGGCGACAAGGTCATGGTCTGCCTGTCCGGCGGCAAGGACAGCTACACCCTGCTGGACGTGCTGCTGCAGCTGCAGAAGAAGGCGCCGGTGCCGTTCGAGCTGGTGGCGGTGAACCTGGACCAGAAGCAGCCGGACTTCCCCGAGCACGTGCTGCCGGAGTACCTGGCAGGGCTGGGCGTGCCGTACCACATCATCGAACAGGACACCTATTCGGTGGTCAGCCGGGTCATTCCGGAAGGCAAGACGATGTGCTCGCTGTGCTCGCGGCTGCGTCGTGGTGCGCTGTACAACTACGCCGAAAGCCATGGCTTCACCAAGATCGCGCTGGGCCACCACCGCGACGATATGGTGGCCACGTTCTTCATGAACCTGTTCCACCACGCCAAGCTGTCGGGCATGCCGCCGAAGCTGCGCAGCGACGACGGCAAGCATGTGGTGATCCGGCCGCTGGCCTACGTGCGCGAGAGTGACATCGTCGAGTACGCGCAGGCGCGCCAGTTCCCGATCATTCCCTGCAACCTGTGTGGCAGCCAGGAGAACCTGCAGCGCCGCCAGGTCGGCCTGATGCTGAAGCAGTGGGAGAAGGACCACCCGGGCCGCATCGAGCAGATCGCGCGCGCCATGAGTGAAGTCCGGCCCTCGCAGCTGGCTGACATCACCCTGTTCGATTTCATGGCGCTGGGCCGTCGCGACGACACGCCGCTGCCCGACGCCCATGCCTGGCTGGCCGGTTCCCCGGCCGACGCCGACGCAGATCCCGAGACGCCCGCCGTTTAAGGTCGGCCGCCCTTCCTCTTTGCCATCCGGAATTCCATGTTCTTTCGCAACCTGACGTTCTTCCGTTTCCCGACCACCACCGATTTTTCCGAAGTCGACACCCTGCTGCCGCACGCCCTGCTGAAGCCGGTCGGCGCGCTGGAAATGAACTCGCGCGGTTTCATCTCGCCGTTCGGCCGCGAGGAGAAGGAGCTGCTCTCCCACCGCATCGCGGAGCACCTGTGGCTGACCGTGGGCGGGGAGGACAAGATCCTGCCGGCGGCGGTGGTCAACGACCTGCTCGAGCGCAAGCTGGAGGAGATCGAGGAGAAGGAAGGCCGCCGCCCGGGTGGCCGCGAGCGCAAGCGCATGAAGGACGACCTGCTGCATGAACTGCTGCCGCGCGCCTTCGTGAAGTCCTCGCGCAACGACGCCTTCATCGACCTGCAGCACGGCTACGTGGCAGTGGATACCTCCAGCCGCAAGACCGGCGAATACTTCATGTCCGACATCCGCGGCCTGCTCGGCAGCTTCCCGGCGATGCCGCTGAACGCCGAAGTCGCGCCGCGCTCGATCCTGACCGGCTGGATCGCCGGCGAGCCGCTGCCGACCGGGCTGAGCCTGGGCGAAGAGTGCGAGATGAAGGACCCGGTGGAAGGTGGCGCGGTGGTCAAGTGCCAGCACCAGGAGCTGCGCTGCGACGAGATCGACAAGCACCTGGACGCCGGCAAGCAGGTGACCAAGCTGGCGCTGATCTTCGAGGACAACCTGTCCTTCGTGATCGGCGACGACCTGATCGTGCGCAAGCTGAAGTTCCTCGACGGTGCCCTGGACCAGCTGGAGCATGCCGACGAAGATGGCCGCCGCGCCGAGTTCGACGCCCGCTTCGCCCTGCAGAGCGCCGAGATCCGCCGCCTGTTCCTGTTGCTGGAAGAAGCCTTCAAGCTCAGCAAGGCTGACTGAACAGGCAGCCCGACGGCCGCCGGTCATCCGGCGGCCCGAAGCAGCGCTATGCTGGGTGCATGAGCCGTCTGTTGCGCCGCCTGATCAGCCCGACCCCGCCCGCCACCGTACAGCGCGACACCGTTCGCCTGCGCCTGGAGGATGCCGAGATCGAGGTACTGCGCGTGCGTGATCCGCGTGCACGGCGCATCAAGCTGAGCGTGGACGAGCGCGGCGCGCGCCTGACCCTGCCGCCGCGGGCAAGCCTGGCGATGGGCGAACGCTTCCTGGAACAGCACCGCGACTGGCTTGCACTGCAGCTGCGCCAGTACCAGGGCCAGGGCCTGCCGGCGCCGCTGCAGCCCGGCGAAGACGGCGTGCTGCCCCTGCGCGGCGAACTGCTGCCACTGCGCTGGCAGGAAGGCCGCTATGCGCGCCTGGAGATCGACGCGCACGGCGCCTGCGTGCAGTGGCCCACCCGTGGTGGTGACGCCACCCTGCGCCGTCTGCTGCGCGAGTTCTACGAAGCCCAGACCCGCGCCGACGTCGGGCGCTGGCTGCCGAAGTACCTGCCCACCCTGCCGCGCGCACCCAGCCGCCTGCGGCTGAAGGTGATGTCCTCGCAATGGGGCTCACTGGCCCCCGACGGCAGCATGGCACTGGACCTGGCCTTGGTGCTGGGCCGCTCGGAAGCGTTCGAATACGTGCTGGTGCATGAACTCTGCCACCTGATCCAGCCCAACCACTCGCCCGCGTTCTGGCACGAAGTGGAACAACGCTTCCCCGCCTGGCGCGAGCAGCGCGACTACTTCCAGCTGGAAGGGCGACGCCTGAAGGCCATGCTTCGCCAGCTTCTGTAACTGTAGAGCCGAGCCCACGCTCGGCTGCCGTTGAATGCAGCCGAGCGTGGGCTCGGCTCTACAGAAGCGCGCGACCCGCTCCTGCTCTTCCTTCTTTCTTCCGTGGTGGGCACACCGGAAACTGTCGAAGGACGGGATGGGTGGGATTGCGGGGGTGTCCGCGGCATGGATGCCGCGGCCAAGCCCCCAGGGACGGGTTTACGGCGTCCCCCGCAATTCCACCCATCCCGGCCAACCTCATGATCGTGCAGACCCACCGACCACGAAGGGCTCAGCCGTTGGCCGAAACCCTCACCCCGCCCGCAGCGCCGCCGCCGCCGCCCACCGCGCCGCCACCCGCGGCGCCGTAATGCACACCGCCTGATCGGTCACCGTCGTCACCGCGCGCTCCAGCAGCTGGATATCCGCCTCATGCTGGCGCGCCACGTGCGGATCCTCGAAGAAAATCGCACGCTGGCAGCGCCCCTCCAGCACCCGGTCGGCAATCTGCGCATCACCGCCCATCGGGCCGCTCTGGTAGCGCGTCACCCACGGCGTATCACGTGGCCAGCCCCGGCTCCAGGCCAGTTCGTTCAAACGCTGGCCGGTGGTGCCCGTCGCCACCCGCTCACCGAACCGGACCAGCACATCGAAGTGCTCATCGGCGAAGGCCAGCATCGCCGGCTTCATCGCATCGTGCGCGATCAGCGCGAGCGTCTGGCCTTCGAACGCATGCAGGTCGTCGGCGCCGCCGTCTGCCGCCAGCCCGGCGTGGACGCGCTCCACTTCGACCCAGTCGCGTGCGGTGGCCACGGTCGAAATGAACGGCTTGCCGTGAATCACGCACTGGCGCTTCAGCGCCGTGGCTTCCGGAAATACCGAGGACGGATCGACCGGGTCGATCAGGTAGATCGCGCCATCCAGTGTCCGATCCGGACCCATGCCAACGACTTCGGCGACCAGCTTCATCAGTCCACCCTCGCGACCGTAGGGATAACGGTGCAGGCCCGCGTACCCGGCCAGGAAGCCCTGTCGTTCGATCGCGTCATGGGTGCGACCGACCGCATGCAGCGACACGCCCAGCTCGCGCAGGCCGGCCTCGCTGCTGCGCAGCCAACGGAACAGCGCGGCGCGCGCGTCGTGGTGATGAAGACGGTTGGCAGCCAGGCCGATGCGCATCGAACGCTCCGCAGTTACGGGTGAAGGCGGCAGTGTATGTCGGCATTCCCCTATCTGGATGCTTTTACAACTTTCTTCATTGCCGTCGGTCCGCACGTCGATAGCGTGGCAGGCAGCGGTACCGCAGCGCGGCCGTTCCTTCCGCCCGCGAGATGAGGATGCCTACCGTGAATGTCGCCGGCTTCCCGGCAGCCATTGCTGTCATGGCCAGCCTGCTGCTGCCTGCCACGGCCTCCGCCACGGGCTGCAGGACACCGCTGCGCATCGCCTGGCCGTCCGACCGCGCACCTTTGTCGTCCAGCGAACAGGGCGAGGCCCGGGGGCTGGGCGCGGCGTACCTGAAGCTGCTGGGCGGGCAACGGCCACTGCAGCTGCTGCCCGTGCCGGCCGACAGCGTGGACCGGGACGAGCTGCCGGCCGGCACCCAGGCGCTGCTGGGATGGCCCCGCTCGCAATTGCCCGCTGGATGGGTGGTCAGTACGCCCTACCTGCAGCTGCCACAGGTGATCGTGCGCCGGGAAGACGCGTCGCCGGTGCTGGGCCTGGAAGATCTGCGTGGACGCACCGTGGCCAGCCCCAGCCGGATGCCGCTGCAGGGGCTGCTGGCCGAGCAGGCCGTGGGTGCACAGCTGCTGCCACCGGCAGCGCTGGACGATGCACTCCCGCTGCTGGGCACCGGATTGATCGATGCGGTCGTCGCCAACCTCGGCGACGTCGAGGCCGCATTGCGCCGCTACCAGGGCGATCCACTGCTGATCGCTGCGCCGGCCGGTTTCGACGATGCCCTGGTGCTGGCGACCACGCCCGCCTGCGCCGATGTCATCGTCGGCTTCGAGCAGGCGCTGTCGCAGCTGACCGATACCGAGCGCGAACAGATCCGCGCGGACTGGCTGCCGGACCGGCCGCGTAATTCCCCGTCATCGTCGCCCCTGCGCTGGCTGGTGCCGGCCTCGCTGATCCTGCTCGCCCTGGCGCTGGTACATGCCTTCGGCTACTGGCGGGTCCATCGCGAGAGCGTGCGCCGCCGAGTCGTGGAGCAGCGCCTGCAGGAGGTGACTGCGAACCTGCCGGCGGTGGTCTACCAGGCGCGTCGGTCGGCGGGCGGCCATTACAGCTTTCCGCAGATCGCCGGTGACGTGCAGGCCCTGTTCGGAATCAGCGTGGAGACCGCGCGGATCGATCACCAGCGGTTGTTGGCCGCGGTCCATCCGGACGACCGCAACCAGGTGATGGCCTGTGTCGAGACGGCTGCATTGGCGCGTGGCCCGATCGACGTCACTTTCCGCACCCGTTCGCCACAAGGGTGGCGATGGGTGCGTTCGCATGGGCGGCCGTTGCCCTGCGACGACAGCGACGTCGAGTGGAGCGGCTATTGGATCGACGTCAGCGAGGTGCAGTCACGTACCCGCGCGCTGGCCGACGCGCGCCGCCAGGCCGAACAGGCAGCACAGGCCAAGGCGCACTTCCTGGCAACGATGAGCCACCAGATCCGCACCCCGATGAGCACGCTGCTGGACATGCTCGAACGGCTGGCGGGCAGCAGGCTGGAAGCACACCAGCAGCAGGTGCTGGCCACGGTCGATGATGCCGCGCGGATGTTGCGGCAGATCCTCGACGATGTCCTGCACAGCCAGCGCCTGCAGGGCGCACCACTGCAGCTGCGGCCCATCGATCTGGCGGCACTGGTGCGCGCGGTGCAGCAACTGCTGATGCCGGTGGCCGCCAGCCGCGGCCTGCACCTGCAGGTGGTGCTGGATCCGGAGATGCAGCCGGGATCGCTGGCCGACGGCCTGCGCCTGCGCCAGATCCTGTTCAACCTGGCCGGCAACGCATTGAAGTTCACCCGGCAGGGCCACGTGGAACTGCAGGTGCAGGTACTGCAGCAGCGTGACGGCGGCCAGCGGCTGCGCCTGCAGGTGAGCGACAGCGGCGTGGGCATCAGCGAGGAACGCCAGCAGGCGGTGTTCGCCGCCTATACCCAGGCGGAGCGCTCGACCACACGGCGCTTCGGCGGCAGTGGGCTGGGCCTGGCGATCTGCCGCGAGCTGGCGACCTCGATGGGCGCGGAGCTGCAGCTGCGCAGCTCACCCGGGAAAGGCACCACGGTCTGGCTGGATCTGGACCTGGATGCCTGCGAGGCACCCGTGGCTGCACCTTCGGCGGCGGTTGCGGACGAGCGTCCATTGCCGGCGTCGCGCGTGCTGGTGGCTGAAGACCATCCCACCAACCTGCATCTGCTGGAGCAACGCCTGTGTGCGCTCGGGCTGCAGGTCCACGCCTGTACCGACGGACGGTCGGCGCTTGCAGCATGGCAGGCGCAGCCGTTCGAGCTGGTGATTACCGACTGCCACATGCCGGGCATGGACGGCTTTGCGCTGGCGCGGGCGATCCGCGCCGATGCCTGCCCGGCGCGCGCGCAGGTGCCGATCATCGCGCTCACGGCCAGCGTGATGGAAAGCACCCGCGAAGCCTGTCGTGTGGCTGGCATCGACCACTTCCTGGCCAAGCCGGTGGAGCCGCACGTATTGCGTGCGCTGCTGGCGGTACTGCTGGTGCCGGACTCAGTGGGCCAGTAGCCGCACGATGCTGGCGGCGGCGTCGCGGCCCTCGGCCACGGCGGTCACTACCAGATCGGCACCGCGCACTGCATCACCACCGGCGAACAGGCGCGGATGCGCGGTCTGGAACGGCAGGCGGTCCTTGCCGCCGGCCACGATGCGGCCGTTGGACTGGCCTTCCACGCCATGCTCGGACAGCCATGCCGGCAAGGTCGGCGAGAAGCCGAAGGCGATGATCACCACGTCCGCTTCCAGCAGCGATTCGCTGCCCTCGATCGGCACCGCGTTCTGGCGGCCGTTGGCATCCGGTTCGCCCAGCCGGGTCTCGACCACGGTCACGCCGATCACTTCGTCATCAGCACCGGCCTCGATCGACAGCGGCTGGCGGTTGAACAGGAAGCGCACGCCTTCCTCGCGTGCATTGGCCACTTCGCGCGCGCTGCCGGGCATGTTCGCTTCGTCACGGCGGTAGGCGCAGGTGACCTTGGCTGCGCCCAGCCGCACGGCGCTGCGCACGCAGTCCATGCCGGTATCGCCGCCACCGAGCACCACCACGCGCTTGCCGTTGAGATCGGGCAGGGCGATGGTGTCTTCCCAGCCGGCGATCGGCCGGCCCTCAGGGTCATCGCCACTGACGATGCGGCTGTTCTGCACCAGGAACGGCAGCGCCGGCAGCACGCCCTTCAGGTCCTGGCCGTCGAGGCCGCCATCGGTGTAGCGGTAGGCGCCGGTGCCGACGAACACGGCGTCGTGGCTGTCCAGCAGCTGCTGCACGCTGACATCGCGGCCGATCTCCACGCCGAGGCGGAACTGCACGCCCATGCCTTCGAGCACTTCGCGGCGGCGATGGATCACGTCCTTGTCCAGCTTGAAGCTGGGAATGCCGAACTGCAGCAGGCCGCCGATCTGTTCGTAGCGGTCGTAGACCACGGCGGTGATGCCAGCGCGTGCCAGGCGGTCGGCACAGGCCAGCCCGGCCGGGCCGGCGCCGATCACCGCCACGCTGTGGCCGGTCGGCTGCACCGCGCCCAGGTCCGGGCGCCAGCCGCTGGCCAGCGCGGTATCGACGATGTACTTCTCCACCGCGCCAATGGTCACCGCACCGAATTCTTCCAGCGTGCAGCTGCCTTCGCACAGCCGGTCCTGCGGGCACACCCGGCCGCACACTTCCGGCAGCGGATTGGTGCTGTGGCACAGCGTGGCCGCCTCGTGAATGCGGTTTTCCTGCACCAGCTGCAGCCACTGCGGAATGGCGTTGTGCACCGGGCACTTCCAGCTGCAGTAAGGATTGCCGCAGTCCAGGCAGCGGCCGGCCTGGTACTGGGCGTCATCTTTGCCGAACTTGCCGTACAGCTCGCCCCAGTCGCCGGACGTGCGCAGTTCCACCGGAATGCGCTGCGGCATGGTGCGGGGCAGGTCGAGGAACTGGAAGGCGTGCTTGCGGCTCATGGCGGGCTCTGGAATGCGAGGGGGAACGTTGCCGGCCAGCGGCCGGCACTACCGGAAAACATCACGCAGCGCGTCGCAGGGTTTCGGTCAGCGACTCGATGCTGGCGGCCTTCGGTTTGACCAGCCAGAACTTGCCGATGTAATCGCGGAACTCGTCCAGGATCTGCTGCGCCCAGATGCTGCCGGTCAGCTCGCGATGGCGGCCGATCAGGCGATGCAGATGCTGGCGGTAGTTCTCGAAGCCCTCGGCGGAGACGCGATGGATGTCGATCAGCTCGTGGTTGTAGCGATCGACGAAATCGCGGTCCACGTCCAGCACGTAGGCCAGGCCGCCGGTGAAGCCGGCGCCGAAGTTCAGGCCGACCTTGCCCAGCACCAGCACCACGCCATCAGTCATGTACTCGCAGCAGTGGTCACCGGCGCCTTCCACCACCGCCAGTGCGCCGGAATTGCGCACCGCGAAGCGTTCGCCCGCGCGGCCGGCGGCGAACAGCTCGCCCCCGGTGGCGCCATACAGGCAGGTGTTGCCGATGATGGCGGTGCTGCGTGCCTCGAAGCGGGCGCCACGTGGCGGGCGCACCACCAGGCGGCCACCGGCCATGCCCTTGCCGACGTAGTCGTTGGCTTCGCCTTCCACTTCCAGGTGCAGGCCACCGACGTTGAACGCGCCAAAGCTCTGCCCGGCGCTGCCGCGGAAGCGCAGTTCCAGCGGCGCCTCGGCCATGCCCTGGTTGCCGTGCGCGCGCGCCACTGCACCGGCCAGGCGGGTGCCGATGCTGCGGTCGGTGTTGTGGATCAGGAAGCGGTGTTCGCCGCCGCGCTTGTGCTCGATGGCGGGGGCCAGCAGGCCATCCATCTGCGTGGCCAGGCTGTCCGGCGATTCGTACAGCCGCTGCGCGGCGCAATGGCTGCCCTCGTAGCGGCTGTCGGCCAGCAGGCGTGACAGGTCCACGCGCACGCCATCACGGGGCGCTGCCTCGATCTGTCGCAGCAGGTCGGTGCGGCCGACGATCTCTTCCAGCGAACGCGCGCCCAGGTACGACAGCCAGCCGCGCACTTCTTCGGCCAGCAGGCGGAAGAAGTTCTCCACGCGCTCGGGCTGGCCGGTGAAGTGGTTCTCGCGCAGGCGTTCGTCCTGGGTGGCCACGCCGGTGGCGCAGTTGTTGAGGTGGCAGATGCGCAGGTACTTGCAGCCCAGCACGATCATCGGCGCAGTGCCGAAGCCGAAGCTGTCGGCACCCAGCAGTGCGGCCTTGACCACGTCCAGGCCGGTCTTCAGGCCGCCGTCGGTCTGCAGCAGGGTGCGCCCACGCAGGTCGTTGGCCAGCAGCGCCTGGTGCGCTTCGGCCACGCCCAGTTCCCACGGCACGCCGGCATAGCGGATGGAGCTGACCGGCGAAGCGCCGGTGCCGCCGTCATGGCCGGAAATGGTGATCAGGTCCGCGCCGGCCTTGACCACGCCCGCGGCAATCGTGCCGACGCCGGCATGGCTGACCAGCTTGACCGAGACCAGCGCGGTTGGGTTGACCTGCTTGAGGTCGTAGATCAGCTGCGCGAGGTCTTCGATCGAATAGATGTCGTGGTGCGGCGGCGGTGAGATCAGGCCGATACCCGGCCTGGCATAGCGCAGGCGGGCGATCAGCTCGTTGACCTTGTGGCCGGGCAGCTGGCCGCCTTCGCCGGGCTTGGCGCCCTGCGCGACCTTGATCTGCAGCACCTCGGCGTTGACCAGGTACTCAGCGGTGACACCGAAGCGGCCCGAGGCCACCTGCTTGATCTTGCTGCGCTTTGCGGTGCCATAGCGGGCGGGATCCTCACCGCCTTCGCCGGAATTGCTGCGGCCACCGAGGCGGTTCATGGCAATGGCCAGCGCCTCGTGCGCTTCCGGCGACAGTGCGCCCAGGCTGATCGCAGCAGTATCGAAGCGCGGGAACAGGGTACTGGCCGGGGCGACCTCGTCCAGCGGCACGGGCGTGGCCGCTGGAACCAGTTCCAGCAGGTCGCGCAGCGCCGACGGCGGCCGTGCATGCACGGCATCGCAGTACTGCTGCCACGCACGCGGGTCGCCGCTGCGCGCCGCGCGCTGCAGGGTGGTCACCACGTCCGGGTTGTACATGTGGTACTCGCCGCCGTGCACGTACTTCAGCAGGCCGCCAACATCCACGTCCTGCTGTGCGTCCCAGGCCTGCGCGCACAGCTCACGCGCGTCGGCGTCCAGGCGGGCGAAGCCGGCGCCGCCAATGCGCGAGGCGGTATCCGGGAAGCACAGGTCCACCACGTCCGGTTCCAGGCCGATGATCTCGAACAGCTGCGCGCCGCGGTAGCTGGCCACGGTGCAGATGCCCATCTTCGAGATGATCTTCGACAGGCCCTTGTAGACGCCCTTGCGGTAACGGCGGCCGATCTGCGACTGCTCACCGCCCTTGCTCAGCTTGAGGATGCCGCGGCGGCCCAGATCGAACAGGGTCTGGTAGGCCAGGTACGGATACACCGCGGTGGCGCCGAAGCCGAGCAGGCAGGCCATGTGGTGCGGGTCGCGCGCGGTGCCGGTCTCGACGATCAAGTTCACGTCGCAGCGCAGGCCCAGGCGCGAGAGGTGGTGGTGGATGGCGCTGGTGGCGAGCAGGGCATGCACCATCGGCCGCCCGGCCACCGGGTAGCGGTCGGACAGCAGCAGCATCACCATGCCGTCGCGTGCGGCCTGCTCGGCTTCGGCGCAGATGCGCTCGATGCCGGCACGCAGGCCCTCGTCTTCGCTGTAGGACAGGTCGAGCAGGCGATTGGCCTGCACGTACTGGTCCATCTTCAGCAGCTGGCGCAGCTTGCGCTGGCTCAGCACCGGCGAGTTGAGGATGACGTGGTTCACCGTCTCCGGGCCGGCATGGAAGATGTTGGTCTCCCTGCCGAGCTGGGTGGACAGGGACATCGCGCAGTCCTCGCGCAGCGGGTCGATCGGCGGGTTGGTGACCTGCGCGAAGGCCTGGCGGAAATAGTCGTACAGCGGTCGGCTGCGCTGGCTCAGCACCGCCATTGGCGTGTCGTCGCCCATCGAGCCGGTGGCTTCCTGCTCGGTCTCGGCCAGCGGCCGCAGCACCTGTTCCACTTCCTCGCTGCTGAGCTGGTACAGCTTGTGGTAGCTGCGCAGGGTGCCTTCGTCGAAGGGCTCTTCCACAAGCGAGGGGTCGATCAGTTCGGTCTGCAGGTAGGTCACGCCCTGCTGCAACCACTGCTTGTACGGCGCGCGACCACGGTTGATGCGGTCCACCGCGTCGGAGTCGAGCAGGTCACCACGCTTGAGGTCGATGGCCACCATTTCGCCTGGGCCGAGCTTGCCCTTGCGCACCACACGCTCGGTCGGCACTTCCCACACGCCCGCTTCGGAGGCGACCAGGAAGTGGCGGTCGGCGGTCAGCATCCAGCGCGCCGGACGCAGGCCGTTGCGGTCGAGGGTACACACGGCGTAGCGGCTGTCGCAGGCGACGATGCCGGCCGGGCCGTCCCACGGCTCGCTGTTGAGGCCATGGAATTCGTAGAACGCGGCCAGGTCCGGATCCTTGAATTCCAGCGACTGCGTGGCCGGCGGCACCAGGATGCGAAGTGCCTGGATCAGCTCCATGCCACCGGCGACCATCAGCTCCAGCATGTTGTCCAGGCTCTGCGAATCCGAACCGTGCATGGAGATGACCGGATCGAATTCGGCGATGTCGAAGCGCGGGGTCTTCCACACCTTGCTGCGCGCCTGCGCCCAGCGCCGGTTGCCTTCGATGGTGTTGATCTCGCCGTTGTGGGCGAGCATGCGGAACGGGTGGGCCAGCGGCCAGCGCGGCAGCGTGTTGGTGGAGAAGCGCTGGTGGAACACGATGGCGCTGGAGGCCAGTTCGCGGCGCTGCAGGTCGGGGAAGAAGCGGCTGAGCTTGTCCGGCAGCACCATGCCCTTGTAGCTGATCGCATCCGGGGTGAGGGTGGTGACGTAGAAGTCGGTGTGTTCGCGCAGCAGCTGCTCGCTGCGGCGACGGGCCAGGAACAGCGCCAGCGCGAAGCCGGCATCATCCTGGCCGACGCCGGCGTCGACGAACACCTGTTCGATGCGCGGCAGCGTGTCGCGCGCCAGCTGGCCGCAGACGCTGTCGTCGGTCGGTACCTCGCGCCAGCCGGCAACCTTGCAGCCCACCGCTTCCACCTGCGCCTGCAGCTGCGCGCGGCAGGCCTGCGCCGCGTCGGCGTCGTGCGGCAGGAAGACCAGGCCGGCGGCGAAGCGTGCGGAGACCGCGATACCGGCTTCGCTGGCCAGCAGTTTCAGGAAGGCATCGGGGCGGCGCAGCAGCAGGCCACAGCCATCACCGGTCAGGCCATCGGCGGCGACACCGCCACGGTGGGTCATGCGCGAAAGCGCGGCGATGGCGGTATCAACCAACAGGCGCGATGGTTGATCGTCGAGCTGGGCGACCATGCCAAATCCACAGGCATCGCGCTCGGAGCGCGGGTCGTAAAGCCCTTGGCGGTTGCGGGGGGCCATCTCTACCTCGATGCGTATAGGGTTGGCGGCGACACTCGTCCCCGCTCATTCCCTGGAGCGCATCGTGAGGCCACCGGATGCCTCGACTAGATCACAGGTTGCTGCAACGCCGCAATACACGGTTGCAGGTGCAACAGAACGCGCCGGCAACCCAGTGCCGGCGCGGGGCCGGAGTCAGCCGCAGCGCGCGCCGCTGACGGCGCCCTTGGCGTCCACTTCGATGTTCAGGCGGTCGCCGAGGAACTCCATCGTGGCCACGTCGTTGGGCTTCAGTACGCGCACCTGGCTGGCACCTGCATCTTCCTGTGCCTGCTTGCCCAGTGCATCGGTGTAGGCCTGGCCGACCAGGCTCTGCACCTGGCTGGCATCGCAGGTGCCGACCGGCGGCGCCTCGGTGGCCTTGCCGGCTTCGTCGGCCGGCGCCTTGGCGGCTTCGGCGGCCTGCTGGGCATGGGCCGTGGCCGAATCCTGTTCATCCAGCGCCGGTGCCTGGCAGGCGGTCAGGGCCAGCACGGCCGGCAGCAACAGGGCGGAGAGCGAACGGGCGCGAATCGGGAACGACATCATGACTCCGGAAGGGGTTGTGAAGACCCGAGCATAGCGGCGAACCGGCCCTCACGTGTTTGTCTTGTGTTATCGACAGGATCGCGGCATGGCGACAGCGACACTACAGGCATGCCAACCCCCTCCACCCCCGAACGACAGGCCGCGCGCGCGGCCGGCCTGCGCTATGTCGACGACACTCAGCCGGGCATCAGCCGGCGCCGCGCCGGCAAGGGTTTCAGCTACCGCGATGCTGATGGCCACGCGATACGCGACGCCACCACCCTGCAGCGCATCCGTGCGCTGGCGGTTCCGCCCGCCTACACCGCCGTGTGGATCTGTGCGCACGCCAACGGCCACCTGCAGGCCACCGGCCGCGATGCACGCGGGCGCAAGCAGTACCGCTACCACCCCGACTGGGCGAAGGAGCGCGATGCCGGCAAGTTCGACCGCATCATTGCGTTTGGCGAGGCCTTGCCCGCGCTGCGGCGGCGGTTGTCACGGGATCTCAAGCGACCTGGGTTTCCGCAGGAAAAGGTGCTGGCCATGGTGGTCGCGCTGTTGGCGGATACCCTGGTGCGGGTCGGCAATGAAACCTATGCACAACAGAACCGTTCGTTCGGACTGACCACACTGCGCAACCGCCATCTGGAACTGCTGCGCGGCGGCCGGGTGCGCATGCGCTTCCGCGGCAAGTCCGGGCAGCTGCAGGAGGTGACCGTGGGCGACCGCAGGCTGGGGCTGCTGGTGCGGCGCCTGCAGCAGCTGCCGGGGCAGGCGCTGTTCCAGTACCGCGATGACGACGGTGCGCTGCAGCCGGTGGATTCCGGCGCGGTGAACGATTACCTGCGCGAGGTGATGGGCGAGGACTTCACTGCCAAGGACTTCCGCACCTGGGGCGGCACCGTGGCGGCGGTGCAGGCGTTTGCCGCCACCGAGCTGCCGGAACCGGCCAGCCAGCGCGCGCTGGCGCAGGCGCAGCGCGCGGTGGTGTGCGAGGTGGCAGCGCTGCTGGGCAACACGCCTGCGGTGTGCCGCAAGGCCTACATCGACCCTTGCGTGTTTGCCGGCTGGGAGCGCGGTGAACTGGCGAAACTGGCCGGCCTGCGCGGGCCGCGCCAGTGGGAACAGGCTACCCTGCGCGTGCTGCGCAGGGCGCGCCGGCTCAGCCGCAGTAGATCGCGGTGATGTTGTTGGTGCGGCCCTTTTCGATGGTCAGGCGGTCGCCGCCTTCGCTGGCCGGCGGCACCCGCGGACCATCATGGCGCAGCACCCGCACGTGCAGGCTGTCGCTGTCCACGCGTGCGCGGGCCACGGTGGCGTCCGAAGCGGCCAGGCCGAGTGCGCCGCGCACCATGTCGCTGTGGCACTGCCCGGAAATGACGCCGTCGATCGGCTGCACCTGCGCCATTGGCGTGCTGCTGCAGGCGGCAAGGGCAAAGCAGGCGGCGGCGGTGGCGATGGCAAGTTTCATGGAGGCGTTCCTTGTTTGATTGCGTGCAGGGTGCGACGTCAGACGTGGTGGCGGAATGAATGCCGTGCACATCGTGGACACGGCGCGCTCACCGCCGCCAACAGCGTGGGTGGAGACACTGCAGGAGCGGCAAGGGCCGCCCCCGGTAGTGCCGGCCGCTGGCCGGCAGCCCCTTTCCCTCCCGAGGAGACCTGCATGGCCACCACCAAGAAAGCCCCCGTCCGCCGCAAAGCCTCGCCCAAGGTGCGCAAAGGCAGCACCGCAAGCAAGACTGTCGCCGCCCCCGATCGCCCGCGCGTGGTGAAGACTGCCACCCGCAAGGCGGCCGCCAGCGATCCACGCGCAGCGCGCGTCGCGGCCCGGCAGCGGCGCCTGCAGGATCAAGAAAAGGCCAAGGACGTGCGCGCGGCAAAAAAAGCAACGAAGAAGACCGCGACCCAGGCCGGTGCGCGCCGGCAACCGGAGGCGATGCCGGCGCAGCAGCTGGCCAAGCCTGGGCATGAACACGAACTGGAGCTGGCGCCGCGTTTCCTTGCACCGGACTACGCCGGCAGCGGCAAGCTGCAGGGCATGCGCGCGATCATCACCGGTGGCGATTCTGGTATCGGCCGTGCGGTGGCAGTACTGTTCGCACGCGAAGGCGCCGACGTGGCGGTACTGCATTTGGACGAGGCCGAGGACGCGGACATCACCCGCCAGCACGTGGAGCGCGAAGGCGGTCGCTGCGTGGTGATCGCCGGTGACGTGCGCGATCCGCGCTTCTGCAACAAGGCGGTCAAGCAGGTGGCCAAGGCGTTCGGCGGCATCGACATCCTGGTCAACAACGCCGCGTTCCAGCTGCATTGCGAGCGGCTGGAAGACCTGGAAGACGCGCATCTGCAGGAAACCCTGCAGACCAACATCGGCGGTTACATCCAGATGGCGCGCGCGGTGCTGCCGCACCTGGGCGAGGGTGCCAGCATCATCAACACAGGATCGGAAACGGGAATCTTCGGCAGCAAGGCGCTGATCGACTACTCGGCCACCAAGGGCGCGATCCATGCGTTCACCAAGGCGCTGGCCAGCCAGCTGCTGCCACGTGGCATCCGGGTCAACTGCGTGGCGCCGGGGCCGGTGTGGACGCCGTTGAACCCCGCCGACAAGCAGGCCGAAGATGTTGCGGAGTTCGGCAAGGACAGTGACATGGGGCGGCCCGCACAACCCGAAGAACTGTCGCCCGCCTATGTGTTCCTGGCTTCGCCGGTCTGTGCCAGTTACATCAGCGGGGTGATCCTGCCGGTGATGGGCGGGCCGCGGGGATGAGGCCCGCAGCCGTCGCGGCAGGCGTGTAGAAATCGGCGATGCGTGGAATGAAGCGCTGCGGATTGGCACCGACCAGGTTGGTCAGCACCACCACCGCCACGCCTCGCGCGGGGTAGACCACGAAGGCCGAGCGCGCGCCGCCGATGCCGGCCACCTGCAGGTCGGGCGCTGCCTGCAGCACCGGCCAGCCGCCGGCCCACGGACCGGCGCGGCCATCGGCCAGAGGCTCGACCGACCACATCCGCCGCCGTGAGTGGTCCTGCAGCAGGCGGCCTTCGGTCAGCGCGACCAGCCAGCGTGCGGTGTCGTCGGCGGTGGTGAGGATGCCGCCGCCGGCCCATAGGCTCGGCGGGATGTCGTAGAACCAGTGCGACAGGCGCGGCGGAGCGTCGGCGGCATCGGTCGCGCGCGGCGCCAGGCTGTACATCGTCGCCACATCCGGAATCAGGTCGTAGCTGTCGCCGAAGGTCGTGCGCGCCATGCGTGCGCCGCTGAACTGGCCCGTGGTGAGGAAGCGCTCGTAGGACATGCCCGATTGCTGCGCGATGATCCGCGCCAGCAGCACGTAGTTGGTCTGGTTGTAGGCAAAGCGCTGCCCGGGTGGCGCTTCGACAGGGCGCACGGTGACCGCCGCCCATGCCTGCGCTTCGGACCCACCGCCCAGCAGGCCATTCGCATCGAGGATGTCCGGCAGGCCCGAGGTATGGTCGAGCAGCTGGCGCACGCGTACATCCTTCCATGCCGCTGGAAGATCGTGCAGGTAGCGCGAGGCGGGTGCATCCAGTTCCAGTCGCCCCTGCTCCGCCAGCTGTGCGATGGCGACTCCGGTGAAAGCCTTGGTGGCTGAATTGAGCGGGAAGCGGGTGTCACGCGAGGCGAGCACGCCGTTCTCCACGTTGGCCAAGCCATAGGTTTCGGAGAGCACGATCTGGCCGTCCTTGACCACGGCCAGCTGCAGCCCGGGGATGCGCTCGTCCAGCATGATCTGGCGGATCAGCCGGCGGGTCTGGTCGTTGGCCTGGTCCTGGTTGGCGGACACCGCGGCGAAGGGCAGGGCGCTGATGAGCATGAGCACGACTCGAAGCGTTGGGCGGAACATGCGGGATTCCGGAAAGGCGTCGAGGGTCGGATGCACCGGCGGCGGAAAAGGTTTAACCGCCCCGGATGGGCCTACCGTTCGTCGGCCCATGACTTCCGGGGGGTTGACTACAGTTGTCGTCAAGCTGACAGTGACGACACGTGTAGTCAAGGGAGTGGTGTCATGCGTGGCAAGACGATCGGGGACCAGGAACTGGCCCTGCTGCAGTACATCGATGAACATGCGCCGGCCACGGTCGGCGAGGTCGCCAGTGGTTATGGCGAGGCCCGTGGACTCGCCCGTTCCACTGTGCTGACGATGATGGAGCGGCTGCGGGCGAAGGGGTATCTTCAGCGCCAGCAGCAGGACGGCGTCTACCGCTACCAGGCCACCCGTGGCCCGGAGAGCGTGCTGCAGGGTGCCGTGGCCCAGTTCGTCGACAACACCCTGCAGGGCTCGGTGTCGCCGTTCGTGGCCTACCTGTCGCAGCGCCAGCAGGTCAGCGAAAACGAGCTGGCCGAGCTGGAAGCGCTGGTCGCCCAACTCCAATCGCGTCGCCACGAGGGCTGAGCCATGGACACCACGATGCTGATCCCGATGTTGGAACGGCTGGGCTGGACCAGCCTGCAGACCGTGCTGCTGGTGGCCCTGGTGTACGGCATGTGCCGCGCGCTGCCGTCGCTGTCTGCGGCCACCCGCTGCCGCCTGTGGTGGCTGGTCTCGCTGCAGGCCGTGCTCGGCCTGTTCTGGAGCCAGCCGCTGCAGCTGGCCTGGCTGCCGGCACCGCAGGCGGTGGCGATGACCGCCACCGACGTTGCCGCTGATCTGGTGTACCCACTGGCGCCGGAAGCCTCGGCGCAGCTGCTGGCCGCGATGCCGATGCCTGCGGCGGACGTGCCGGCGGTTGCGTGGTGGGCGGTCGCACTGGCTGCGCTGTGGCTGTCCGGCGTGCTGCTGATGGCGTTGCGCACCTTCGGTGAGTGGCGCCGCTGCCGCGCACTGCTGGCTGCGGCCCATCCCTGCGAGGACGAGGCGCTGGTGCAGGCCCTGCAGCTGGCCTCCGACGCGCACGGCGTGCGCCCTGCGCCGCGGCTGTGGATGAGCGCGCAGGTGGACTCGCCGCAGCTGATCGGGCCGTTCCGCCCAGTGCTGCTGCTGCCGGCCGGCGACAACGCCCTGCAGGGCGACGCGCTGGACCTGGCACTGACCCACGAACTGCAGCACCTGCAGCGGCGTGACCTGCAGTGGGGCCTGCTGCCCGCGTTGGCGCAGCACCTGTTCTTCTTCCACCCGCTGCTGCGGCTGTCGGTGCGCGAATACGCCCAGGCCCGCGAGGAAGCGGTGGATGCGGCGGTGGTCGGCCAGCACGGTGCCAGCCGCCAGGCCTATGGCCGCCTGCTGCTGCAGCTGGGCGTGGCACCGCAGCCGCACCTGGGCGTGGCCAGCGCCGCACCAAGCACCACCAGCCTCAAGCGTCGCCTGCTCTCGCTGCAGTCGCACCGGTCCTGTCCGCGTCTGCTGGCGATCGCGTTGACTGCCGCGGTGGTGGTGGTGGGCGTGGCGCCGATGCGGCTGGTCGCAGCGCCGGTGCCGCCGGCACCGCCCGCGCCGCCGGCTGCACCGAAGGCCGTGGTGCCCCCGCCGCCGGCGCCGAAGGTTCCGCCTGCTCCGCCGATGTCGGCGCGCGCGCCGGCGGTGCCGGTGGCCCCTGCGCCGCCCGCCGAGCCCGCCGACGTCGAGGAGCTGTCCGGCCCGGACGATGCGGATGTGGCGGTTGACGTGGATGTCGACGTCGACCCCGGCATCGACGGCGGCCGCAGCACCTCGCGCAGTTCCTCCATCACCACCTACGGGCGGCTGGATCTGGGCACGTCGCCGCCGCAGGCGTTCGTGCTGGTCGATGGTGATTCAACCTTCGCCAACGGCGGCATCGACGACGTGACGCTGGCCCGCAAGCAGCTCGGCAAGGGACCGGCGCTGTGGTTCCGCCAGGGCAGTGAGCGCTACATCGTGCGTGACCCGATGCTGATCCAGTCGTTGCAGCGTGCCTACGCGGGTGCGTCCGACCTGGGGCAGCAGCAGAGCGCACTGGGCCGCCAGCAGAGCGCGCTTGGTCGCCAGCAGAGCGCACTCGGCAAGCAGATGGGCGAGATGGGCCGGCTGCAGGGTGAGGAGGCGCGCCGTATCGCGTTGGTGGCGGTCGAGGCTGCGCGCAGTGCGATGAGCGCGCACGACATCAATCGCGAAGCCGCCGCCGAAGCCGCGAAGGCGGCACGCGGGGCGACCAGCGACGCCGCAGTTGCGCGTGAAGCCGCCCGTGAGGCGGCCGCCGAGGCACGTCGCGCGATGCAGGAAGCCCGCAGCCAGGCCGCACAGTCCAGCCGCACCCGCGACATGAACCGCTTGGCCAGCCAGCAGGCCGAACTGGCCAGCCGCCAGGCGGCGCTGGGCAGCCAGCAGGCCGCGCTGGGCGAACGCCAGGCGCAGGTGCACGCGCGGGCGGCACAGCAGGCGCAGCTGGTGATCGCCCGCGCATTGGCCAGCGGCAAGGCCGAGCGCCTCTGAAACGGCGGTAGCGCCGGGCCATGCCCGGCGAGCGCAGCGGCACACCTGAAGAGGGAAGGCGCCGGGCATGGCCCGGCGCTACCAGCGGAACATCAACCGCAGCTGGCGCGCTCGATGCGGTTCTGCGCATCCACCTGCACGGTCACGCGGTCCTGGCGGAAGTCCATGGTCACCGCCATGCCTGGCTTGACCACCCGTGCACCGCGCGCGCCGCTGGCGGCCACCAGCTTCTTGATGGTGGCTTCGTCAGCCGTCTTGCCGGTGAAGGCCTCGAGCGCCTCCGGCCTGCATTCGTGCGCGGCATCGGCCACGGGCGCCGGCGCGGGATCGTGGGAGGTGCTGCTGCCAGCGTGACTGCAGGCGGCCAAGGGCAGGATGGCGAGCAGGACCAGGGGACTGAGGCGCATCGTCGGGCTCCAGGCGTGGATGGTGGCGGCAGTGTCACCGCTGTCACCGTCAGGGCATGTCAACGCGGCCCTGCGCCGTTACTGCCCGACCAGTGCCAGCGTCTCGCGCTCGCGTTGCTCCTCGCGTACCAACCGTTGCAGCAGCAGGGCCAGGGTCACTACGTCCTGGTGATTGTGGTCGGCCACCCGGCGCAGGTTCACCGCGTCGCCGCCACGCAGGAAACGCAGCCATGCGCCCGGGGCTTCCGAGCCCGGCAGGTCGTCCTCGCGCACCACGCGCAACAGCTGGCGTTCGATGGTGGACAGCTTGCAGTTCTCCCACGTGCCGCGATAGCGGCGGCGCGTGGGATAGAGCAGGTCGACGTGATCCAGTGCGGTGATCGGGCAACGTTGCCGGGCCAGCCGGTAACGCGCTTTCAGCAGCGGTGCGTCATAGCTGCGGCCGTTGTAGCTGCAGAACACGGTGGACGGTTGCAGCCAGCCGGCGAAAGTGGCCAGCATCGCGTCCTCGGCGGCCATCGTGGCCATCAGCAGCTGGCGGATGCGCAGGCCTTCGCCACGCTGTGGGCACACATGCCAGTCCGCAGCGCCGATCATGAAGGCGCGGGTGCCGGTGCCGCCGGCCAGGCCGGTGGTCTCGGTATCGAAGAACAGCAGGTCGCGCGCGGCCACGTGCTCGCCGTCGCGACGGGCGAAATCCAGCGACAGCGGCTGTGCCGGGATCGCCTGCGGCTGCAGCGATTCGATCAGGAACAGGCCCGGTGCGATCTCCTCACCTGGCAACTGACGGTCCTGTGCGCTGGCGCGAGCAGGTGCGGGGCCGCCGCGCGTGCGCAGGCCGAGCAGGCGATGCAGGCTGCCCACTTCGGGCCGACGCAGCGCGGACGGCGCCGTGGCAGGTGCCGCAGCGCCGGTCGGCTTGTGGCGGATCTCCTGCTCGACCCAGGCGAACACCGAACGCTCGGCCGGTGGTTGCCGCGCATCGTTGGCGGCCACGGGTGCCGGTGGCGCAGGGGGCACGTCGGCCGCAGCCGGTGTGCTCGCCTTCGGGTCGCCGGCCTGCCTGCGCAGCAGGCGCAGCTTGTCCAGGCTCAGGCTCACGGCGCCAGCAGCTCCATCGGATCGCGCACGGGCACCACCACGTCGGGTACATGCTGGCAGGCATCGGCATCGAACAGGTCGAGCACGCGCAGTGCCAGCGCGCGCGGCGAAGTCTCATCCTCTTCCTGCGCGGCCAGGACGGGGCCGACACAGGCCGGGCAGCCGGCCTTGCAGTCGCAGCGCTGCACCAGTTCGCGCGCGCGCTGCACCAGTTCGGCCTGGCGCTGCCACAGCGGTTCGCTGAGGCCCACGCCACCGGGGAAGTTGTCGTACAGGTACACGGTGGGCACGAACTCCTGCAATAGCTCGACAACGCCAGGATCACCCTCGCTGCCACGCAGCTGGCCACGGCCGCTCTGGTCGGCGATCGCGAACCAGGAACCATCGCCGTTGCCGACCGACTTCTGCAGGTCGCGCGCATCGGCCATCACCGCCACGGTGGCGACGATGTGCAGCGCATACGCTGCGCCGAGGAAGCCATCCAGCGCATCCTGCTTGCTGGCGAACGCGCGCAGCAGCAGCGCCTGTGGCAGCTGCCACCACACCGCCGTGGTGTGCAGTTCCTGGTCGGGCAGGTTCACCGGCCCGTAGCCGATGTTTTCGTGGGTGTAATAGCGGATCTTCTTGTAGCCGGCTACGCGGCGTACCACGTGCACTTCGCCGTGGTGCGAATCACCACGGCCGGCCACGCCGCCATCGAAGCGGTCGAGCACCTTGAGCTTGGTGAAGTCGATGCTGTCGGTGTAGTAGTCCACGTGGGTGCGGGTGACGTAGGCCTTGCGCCCGTCCCAGTCCAGCGTCTCCACCTGGTACGGAGTGGACTGCACCATGTGGATGGCGCCTTCGTACAGGGTGAGTGCGGCGGCGGAATAATCGACCTCGGCGATGATCTGCTGGCGGCCATCGCTGCGGTCGACCACCACGAAGTTGCCGTCGGCCACCGCGCGCAGGCTGACCGCATTGGCGGGATAACTGTCGGCGATCCATTCCCAGCGCTCGCCTTCGCGGTGGATCACTTCGGTCTCGGCCAGCGCTTCCAGAAACACTTCCGGATCGATCGGGCCGAAGCCATCGCCGACCCGGAACGGCAGCTCGAAGGCTGCGCAACGGATGTGGTCGAACAGGATCAGCGGCTGGTCCGGCGCGATGCGCGCGTGCTCGGGCGAGGCTTCGGCGAAGAAGTCCGGATGTCGCACCACGTACTGGTCCAGCGGCTGCGAACTGGCCACCATCACCCCCAGCGCGGGCTGCTGGCGGCGACCGGCGCGGCCGAAGCGCTGCCAGGTGGCGGCCACGCTGCCGGGGTAGCCGTTGAGGATGACCACGTCCAGGCTGCCGATATCCACGCCCAGTTCCAGCGCCGAGGTGCTGACGATGCCGTCGATGTTGCCGGCACGCATCGCGCGCTCGGTCTCACGCCGCTCGGTGGGCAGGTAGCCACCGCGGTAGGCGCGGATGCGCGGCGGCTTGCGCGGGTCGTGGTCGAAAATGTCCTTCAGGTACTTGGTCAGCACTTCCACCATCAGGCGTGTCTGCGCGAACACCAGGGTCTTCAGCCCGGACTTGATCGCGATGCGCGCGATGCGGTTGCTCTGCGATCGCGCCGAGGCGCGCAGGCCCAGGTCCGGATTGATCACCGGCGGGTTCCACAGCAGCACCTGCTTCGGCCCGCTGGGCGCACCGGATTCGGTGATGGCGGTGACCGGCGCTTCGATCAGCGCCTCGGCATGTGCCTGCGGGTTGCCGATGGTGGCCGAGCACAGGATGAACTGCGGTTGCACGCCATAGAACGCGCAGATGCGCTTGAGCCGCCGCAGTACATTGCTGACATGGCTGCCGAACACCCCGCGGTAGGTGTGCACTTCGTCGATGACGATGTAGCGCAGGTTCTCGAAGAACTGCGCCCACTTGGTGTGATGCGGCAGGATCGCCTGGTGCAGCATGTCCGGGTTGGAGACCACGATGTCGCCGTGCAGGCGGATGGCCTGGCGTGCATCGCCGGGGGTGTCGCCGTCGAAGGTGAAGGCCTTCACCCCGAGGTCGCCAGCGCGGTTGAGTTCCAGCAGCTCGGCCACCTGGTCCTGGGCCAGTGCCTTGGTCGGGAACAGGTACAGCGCCTTGGCTTTGTCCTGCATGGCCGCACTGACTACCGGCAGGGTGTAGCACAGCGACTTGCCGCTGGCGGTGGGGGTGACGATGGCCACGTGTTCGCCGCGCTGGCTGGCCTCCCACGCTTCGGCCTGGTGGCTGTAAAGCTGCTCGATGCCACGTGCCTTCAGCGCGGCGGCCAGCGCCGGCGGCACCGACCCGGGAATGGGCGCGTAGCGGCCTTCGCGGCCGGGAATGGCGAAGCTGCCGGTGATGCGGTCCTGGTAGCGGCGCTGCAGGCGCGCGCTGAGCAGGGCGCCGTCGCGGGCGGGCAGGCCGTCGCGGGTAGCGAGCTTCTGCTCGGCGTCGGCGGTGCGCTTGGCGAGTTCGTAGGCCATGGAAAGTGGAGCCGGGACGGATTGCGAGGGGTCACATGGCACCACATCCACGTCTCAGGATGTGAGACATCGCGCGCGAAGGGCGTGAACCGTTCAGTGCCACGGGTCCGGACGCTGCGCGATGTCCGCGTCAAGCGCCTCGCTGCGGCGGAGGAATTGCACCATGCAGACCACAAACCGCACCGCGTGCCAGCCCAACGCCAGCAATGCCACCGCCTGCCAGCCAGACGCAAGCGGCCAGCCCGGCTCCAGGCGCTGCGACCACGGCATCCAGGCGGCGCCGAAGACCAGCACGCACAACAGCAGGCCCACCCACGCCAGTTGCCAGAACCCTCCCGTGGGCGGATAGCGCCGTCGGTCGCTGGCCAGGCACCACGCCGTGCCAGCGCCCAGCACTGCGCCGTCACAGGCGCGCACATCCAGCAGCATCGAGCGCCCGCGGGAGAATGCCGCAGCGTGCTCCCAATTCTCTGGAAGCTGCACACGCCGGTCATTGCCCAGCAACCACACCCGTGATGTCTGGGCAGTACGCTGGTACGCGCGCAGGCGCCCGCGTACCCGCAGCACGCGCTGCGCTGTCGCAGGGCCGTTGCGGCGAGGGAAGCCCAGCCAGGCCGCAAGACCGGCGATGGCGAGCAACGGCATGGCGAGCAGGCCCGGGACGCCGGTGGCGGCCCACAGCGCCAGTGCGGCAATCAGCAGCGGGGACGGGCGCAGGCCGGGACCCCGTCGCATCGAGATTTCTTCGGGTGTCTCCAGGCGCTCGCCACAGACGCGGCTGGTGGCTGCATCCGGCCGTGCAGCAGCGATGGTGAAGCCATTGAGACGCACCACCATGGCCACGTGATCACCCAGTACCACGTCAGCTTCATTGTCTTCCGAGAGGTAGGGCCATGCCTGTCTTGGCACCAGCACGGGAATGCCACCCAGGAAGCCGTCACCGACCGGGAAGCTGTTCCGCCACGCCCCACCGGTGAAGGCGCCATGCAGCCGCTTTACCTGGTCGTCGTGGTCGCAGCCGGTCAACGCGCGCACCGGTGCCAGTGCCATGTGTTCGTCCGCGCCCAGCGTCCGCAGCGTGCTGCTGCGGCGCAGCGAGGCGATGCCGGCGCGGACACGCGATGTCCATTCGGCGGCGGTCGCGATGACCATCAGGCACACGACCGCCAGACCCACCAGTACTGCCGCGCGCGACATCAGCAGGCGACTGGCCGACGCGGCGGGCGTGTGGAGGGCGCTGTCATCAGGGATGGGCCTTACCGGGAAAATCGCAGGATGCCGTCCCCGCCTCCCGAGGGGAATGAAGTTCGTTGCAAACTTCGGCGCCCAGGCCGCGCAGCGATGATGCGTGACACACCCTGAATGCCCCCGCCGATGCCAACGAAATCTGAAGCCCGCATCCGTATCCTTGTTCACTGGACGCAACCAACAGGGTGGATGGCTGTGGCACGACGTGGAACGCAGGGAGTACTGCTGGCCAGTCTGTTGCTGGCGGGCGTCGCGCAGGCGCAGCAGGCAGCGCCGGTAGCGGTGTCCGATCCTGTGCCCGCTCCCCCTGCTGATGCCCCGGCAGCACCTGCCGCGCCGATCTCCACCACCCTGCCGCAGGACAATGTCACCACCCTCGGCGAAGTGCGTGCGCTCAAGCCGGAAGACGAGCCGCTGGACCTGTACCGCTTCAAGAATCCGGTGAAGTTCGGCGACAACCGCTTCAGCCGCGACTGGAGCGAACCGCCCTCGCCGGAGCAGGTCAGCATGGGCGGCGGCTACATCATGATGGGCGTGGTCAAGGGGGTGATGGCGGCGGCCAAGGGGATCAACAAACTCACCGGCGGACCTGCGCAGATCCAGGCCGCCGTGGCGCGGCCACCGCCCGAGCTCAGTGCCGAGCAGCAGCAGCGTGCGCTGCGGTTCTCCCAGGAGCAGGATGCCGGTGATGCACCGCCGGTGAAGTAGGCCGTATATCCTGCTGGCTCCCCCACCGGTAGGGCTGCCATGTTCCTGCGTTCGATCTGCCTGTTGGCCGCCTTGCTGCCGGTCTCCGCCTTCGCGGATGGCATTGCCGATGATGGCGCCTGCCGCAATGGCGCGTTTCCCTCCGAACAGAGCCGGTTCGCCCTGGCGCGGGTGGTCGATGCACCACGTCTGTACCTGCTTGGCGACATGGATGGCTGCCCGGCCAAGGGCGAGCCGGCCTGCCGCCAGCGCAGCTATGTGGTCAATGGCGATACCGTGGTGACCGGGCGCGACCTGGGCCGCTATCGCTGCGCGTTCTTCCCGAACAAGGTGGGTGGCAGCGCCGGTTGGGTCGACCGCAGCAAGCTGCAGGCGTTGCCGGTGGTCGTGCCAGCGCTGCAGGATTGGGCGGGCGAGTGGAAGGATGGCGACAACGGCCTGAAGATCCGCGTGCAGGGCGGGCAACTTCATGTGGAGGGTGACGCCTACTGGCCCTCAGCCAACCCCACACCGGAACAGCGTCCCTACGGGCCGAACATGGGCCAGGTGGAAGCGCGGGCGACGCCGCGTGGTGCTGATGTGGAATTCGTCGAGGACACCTGCAGGGTGCGAGTGCATTCGCTGGGTGAGGTGCTGATCGTGGCCGACAACAGCGAATGCGGTGGCATGAACGTGCGTTTCAACGGTGTGTACCGGCGCGCCGGAAAACGTTGAAGGGCGCATGAGGGATGGGGCCAGTAGATCCACGCCACGCGTGGGTGCGGGCTCGCGATCCAATCGGTGGGGTCAGAGCCCTTTCGCGAACGAAGGGGATCCGACCCCAGGCTCAGCGCCGTCGCTCCAGCCACCACAGTAGCGATGCGCACAGCACGAACGCCAGCCACCACGGCCAGCGCGAGCCGGGCACGGGGTGCATCACCGACGCGTCTGCAGGCGTGCTGGCAGCCAACGCCTGCGTGGTCGCATCGATCATCGCCTGCCGATGCAGCGTCGGTGCATCCTTCGGGTCGAACACATAGCGCCAGACAACGCTGTCGCCACGCTGCAGGCGCTGCCAGCCTGCCTCACGGGGCCACCAGCCGGCGCAGCGCAGCGCCGATGTCGCGCCATCGACAATCAGGGGTACAGCGTCACCACGTTTGTTGAAGACCTGCAGCGGCGCTTGCACGCCACACAGCGCCTGCCGTTCGCCTGCCCAGCTGATCGGCTGCGGTGACCACAGCGCATCATCGCTGCTCTGTGCGCGCGCCAGCGTGGCCACCACGCTGCTCCAGAGTTCGCCATGGCGGTCTTCGCGCCCGGCCAGCACCCAGCGCCAGCTGTCGGTCAGCGGCAGCAGGCCAATGCGGCCCCTGCCAACCGCGCGCCAGCCACCGATGGCATTGCCGGCACGATCGTGCAGCAGCGCGCTGCTGCCCGGCGCCTGCAGCGCCAGTGTCTCCAGCGCTGGCAGGGCGGCACCGTGCGAGCTGCGGTCGGCCTCTTCGCCGTAGCCGGTCGGCAACGTGCCGGCGGCAAGCGGGCCACGGCGTGCGGCGAGGATCGCGCTCTCGCCATCGCCGGTAAGTTCAAGGGTGCGGCTGCTGCCATCGCCCTGCACGGGCAGGCCCAGATCGCGGAGACGCTGGCGCGCACTGGCCGAAGGTGCGCCCGCGCTGCGGACCAGCACGCCCAATCCATCGCGCAGGGCCTGGCGCACGGCGGCCAGCTGGCCCGCACTCAATGCCGCCAGGCTGCGTTCGTCCAGCAGCAGCAGATCGCTGCGCGTCAGCGATGCTGCATCGATCAACACCGGGCCATCGCCAACGCTGAGTCCGGCCCCGGCATCCGCCTGCACCTGCACACGGATGCCGGCATCGGCCGCCCAGCGGCGCAGGTACTTCAGCTCTGGGCCCGGCGCACTGGCGCGCACCAGCAGGCGCAGCGGTGCGGCCGGCAGGGTCTGCTGCGGCACCGGTACGCTGTCCACCACATGGCCGTCGGCATCGAGCAGGCGCAGCTTGAACACGCTGCGGCCTTCGGCTCGGGCGATGCCGCTCAGCTGCACGCGGCCGTCGTCGGCAACGTCCGTGCGATCGACCACGCTGTCGGCCGGGTCGAGCAGTTCTGCTTTCGCCTTTGCCGCGCCACGCGCCTGGGCCACTACTTCGAAGCGTGCACCGGGAGCCACATCGGCCGGTGGTTGCAGCGCGATCCAGCCGCGCGGCTCCGGTGCAGCCTGCCAACGTACATCCGGTGGCAGCAGCGCGTCGCGGTCCCGTGCGGCCAGGCCCGCACCGACCAGCGTCAGCGTGGAGGCTGGATGCTGGCGCAGCGCGGTGGCCAGGTCGGGTACGCGCTGTGCGCCGGGCACATCGGCAGCTTCGGGTAACAGCAGCAGTGGGCCTTCGCTGGCTGGCAGTGCACCCGCCTTGTCGGCCCCAGCGCCGAGCACGACCAGGCCAGCGGCGGATCGCTGATGCGTCGGAGGTACCAGGCAGAAATACAGCAGCATGGCAGCGGCGATCTGCAGCGCAATGCCGATCCAGCGGCGGCCTGGGTGCGTTGTGCTTCCACGCAACAGGCGCACGCTGGCGATGACCACGACCACAGCAAGTGCCAGCGCAATCCACAGGTTCGGGCTGGAGGGGGTCATGGCTGCGCCTCCAGCGCGTCGAGGTAGCGCTGGCCCATCGCATCGGCCGCACTGCGCCGCATCGCCTGCGGCAGTGGACGTTGCAGTGCCCGCCACAGCTGTGCGCGCAGGCGCAGGCGGCAGTCGTGGCAACCGGGCTCGATGCGCAGCTGCTCGATGGCGGCGGCCAGATCCAGTGCATCGGGCAGGTAGGCGGCGTTGCGCTGCTGCCAGGTCGCGAGCGCATCGAGATCCGGTGCGCCGTTGTCATCGCCGAGGCGTTGCCAGGCTTCAACAATGGCCGGGTCCGGCGGCGTGCGCGCGGCCAACGGCAGTTCACGACTGGCCAGTCCGGCGCGATCACCGCCGAGTCGACGGCCTTCATCAATCGGTGGCAGCTCCGGCCCGACCCGGGCCAGATAAATGCGTTCGGCCTGCTGCACCTGCTTGATGAAGCCCAGCGCCTTGTACGCGAAGGGCAATGCCTGTTCCGGACGGCCCTGGCGCAGCTCGCCTTCGGCCGACCACATCTGGTCCAGCGCGGCCTTCAACGTGGCGCGGGTCTGCGGATCGAGCAGAGTCGCCGCCTCGGCGTGGTCATGGGTGTGGCCATACTCGGAGAGCACGTCGGTGTCGCTGCCGAACACCGGTGGCGTATCGGCATTGGCCGGCTTGCCGCCGTGGTCGTGGCCATGCGCGTCGTGCGCGCCTGCATCGGCGCCATGGTCGTGATCGTGCTCGTCGTCATGGTCGTGGTCGTGGTCGTCTGCGGCCGGCGTATCGCTGGTGGGCAGGTCACTGGTCGGCGGTGGCTTCGGCGCACCTTCGCTTTCCTCGCCCAGGAACTGGCCGTAGCGCAGGCGCAGGATGCGCTGGTCGACACCGATCGCATCGCTGCGCTTCACGAAGTCCTCGGCGGCCAGGCTGCGTCGCTGCCGGATCAACGCTTCGGCATCGATGATGATCTGCCGCTGGCTGCGGAAGTACGCAGGCAGGGTCTTCTTGATGCGGCCCTCGAGCTCTGCACCAAGCGCGACTTCGGCGCTGGGCAGGCGCAGGATCACGCTGCTGCTGCGCCCGGTCTGCGGCGTGGGTGCATGATTGTCGCGCACCTCCAGCTGGGCGATCACATCGTTGCCGGGCTGCGCGCCCAGTGACGCCAGATCCAGGGTGTGGGCGAAACGCCGCGCGGTGGCTTCGCCGCTGCCGGCAAGCGTGACGCTGCGCTTCACGAAGGTGATGTTCTCACCGCTGCCCTGGGTGGTGGTGATCGACAGCGTTGCCTGCGTCGCGACACCGTAATCGTCGTTGGCTTCGAAGCGCAGTGCCCACTGTCGTTGCCCCGGCGTGCCCAGCACCAGGCTGGCCGTGGGCTCCAGTACGCGCACGCTGGGTGCACGGTCGGCCACCACATCCAGCCGATGCAGGCGGGTCTCTGCCAGTGCCGGTTCGCTCACCACGCGGTACAGCACCGGCGCGCGTGCCACATCCTGCGCCTGCCACTGTCCTTCGTGCTCGCTCAGCGGCAACCTGCGACCATCGTGGAACTGCAGCCATGCCTTGTCCGGTGCACGGTCGAAGCGCAGCGACCAGGACAGCCGGCTATCTGCGGCGACCTTGGCGTCCAGCGCATTCTGGGTAAGCGTGGCCTGGCCGGTATAGACCGGTGCGTCGATGCGCAGGCGGGTGGACTGCAGGCGTAGCGGGCCTGCGGCGGCCGTGCTGCCGGGCGCCGACGTGCGGACTGGCGCGGAACCGGGGTTCGAACGTGGCCAGCCGACTGCCAGCACAACAATGGCCAGGCCCGCGATCCAGCACAGCGCCAATGCCCCAGGCGGCCAGTGTGGACGCAGCTCCGGCATCGCGCGTTCCAGCGTGGCCAGCACATGCGCACGCTGGCGCTGCTGCAGCGGATTGAGCGTGGCGGCATCGGCGAACAGCAGATCGGCACTGTCCTCGCTGGCACCGCTGCCATCGAGCCGGCGCTGCAACCACTGCGGGTCCAGTTGGCGGGCACGTGCCGTGGCGAGCGCTGCGCAGGCTAGCAGACTGATCGTGCCGACGACGCAGGCGATATCGAAACCTGCCAGACGCAGCGCCAGTACCGTTGCGGCCAGCGCCCACGGCAGGTACAGCAGCAGGGTGATGAGCGCACGGCGGCGGCGCGCGCGCTGCCAGGCGTGCTGCCAGGTATTCATGCGGCCACCCTGCGGCGGGCGCTGCTGGCCATCCAGCGTTCCAGCGCGAACAGCAGCACGATGGCCAGCAACAGCCAAGGCGTCGGCTCACGCAGCGGTGGTGTTGCAGCAGGCAATGCGGCCCGCTGCGGTGCCTGGTCACGTGCATCGCCCAGGCGCGGGGCCGTGGGTGGCTGCAGCGCCAGCAGCAGGGCACGCGGCAACTTCGGATCGCGCAGCGCGGCGTTGCTCGCGGTATTCCAGTCGCCCGGCAGCGCCAGCAGATAGCCGTGGCCGACGCGTTGTTGCCACAGCAGCGGTGCGCCCTCCGCGTCGCGCAGCAGGATGCGGGCGTCGGCAGCGGGCTTGCCGGCGGTGATGACACGACCGCCGTCGCGCAGCCACGCCTGCCAGTTCGCCGGCAGTGCATCGCTGCGGCTCCACACGCCGATCTCGCCGCGTTCGGGCAGGGCATCCACCGACAGCGGAGCGAGCGGTGCCTGCACGCCCCACGCGCGCTGCAGTGCGTTCAACCAGTGCCGGGCAGTGGCGGATGCCTCGCCGTGCACGCGCAGCTGCGGCAATGCCGCTGCAGTCTGCGGCGGTGTGACCGGCATCGGCTGCGTGTGCCATTGCACGTCGCGCGACAGCTGCAGGCGGGCGCCATCCAGGCCGGGCAGGGGATCGGGAACGTGCACGGTCAACGCGGTGCCCGCGGGCAGCTGTGCGTCCAGTTCGCGCAACAGGCTGGGCAGGGATGCGCTGGATGCCGGTGGTGCCTGATCGATGGCGGGGAAGCCAGGTGCCAGCCAGTGCCAGTTGCCCTCTTCGGCGGTGCCGCGCAGTCCGGCGGCGTCCATCCCAGGTGCCACTACCGTCCAGGCAGCGGGGACAGGGGCAGGGCCGGTCAACGCAGGTCGTGCCAGCAGAAAGGCCAATGCAGCCAGCAACATCAGCCGCACCAGAAGCAACGGCCAGTCATCGAAGCGGATGCGCTGGCGCGGCCGGATCTGTGCACGCAGCCAGCGCAGTGCAGCGAAATCCAGTGGCGTGTACGGATGGCGCCGGGCCAGGTGGATCAGCAGCGGCAGCAGCCCTGCGGCGAGCGCGGCCAGGCCGAGCGGGAACAGCAGGGTCATGCAGCGCCCCCATGGCCGAACAGCGCCTGCAGCGGCTGGTCCAACGGTTGGTCGAGCCAGCCGGTGGCACTGGCGATGCCGCTGGCCTGCAGGCGCGCACGTAATGCGCTGCGTGCGTCAGCGAAGCGCTGCAGGTAATCGGCGCGGATCGCCGCGCCGTCGCCCAACAGTTCCTCGCCGGTTTCCGGGTCGCGGAAGCGGTGGCCGGCGTCGAACGGGAAGTCGCGCTCGTCGGCGGTCAGGATCTGCAGCAGTGCCACTTCGCGGCGTGCGCTGGCCAGCTGTTCGAGCAACACGATGCCGGCGTCGTCGAAGCCATCACCGATTGCCAGCAGCAGGTCGCCCGGGCGCACGCGTTCCCACAGCGGGCGCAGGCGTTCGGCCGCAGGCCACCCACCGCGGGCCTGTAGGGCGTTCAGTTGCAGATGCACACGGTCGCGCTGGCGCGCGCCGTTCGCTGCGGGTACCAGTTGCAGGCCATCGCCACTGATTGCCAGCAGGCCAAAGCGGTCGCCCTGTTGCTGGGCCAGTTCGACCAGGCATGCGGCCACGCCGCACATGTGGTCCAGGCGCGTGCGTTGCGGCGCCGCGCGATCGGCCTGGCCGGCCGAGGCGGTGGCATCGAGCAGCAGCCAGACCGTGATCGGGCTTTCGCGTTCGGATTCGCGCACGAAAAAGCGGTCCGAGCGCGCGTACAGCTTCCAGTCGATCTGGCGCAGTTCGTCCCCGGGCTCGTAGGCTCGGTACTGAGCGAATTCGAGACCGGCACCGCGGCTGCGGCTGGCGTGCTGGCCGATGCCGCTCACCCCGCTGGCCAGGCGCGGCCGCAACCGCAGCAGGCGCAGGCGCGCACGCAGTTCCGGTGGCAGGGTCAACGGCGTACCTGCGTTCACGCGTGGCTCAACCCGGGAACGGCACGGCCTGCAGCAGCGCAGCGACCACGTCGTCGGCACGCTTCTGCTCGGCCTCGGCGGCGAACGACAGCAGCAGGCGATGGCGCATCACCGGTGCGGCCAGCGCCTGCACATCCTCACGGGTGGCGGCAAACCGGCCCTGCAGCAGCGCACGGGCCTTGGCGGCCAGCACCAGCGACTGCCCGGCACGCGGGCCGGCGCCCCATTTCACCCATTGGTTGATGGCGGCCGGCGCGCCGTGGCCCGGACGGCTGGCACGCACCAACCGGGTGATCCAGGCCAGCACATCGTGGCTGACATGCACCTGGCGTACGGCGGCCTGCAGGGCGATCACCGCTTCGGCATCCATCACCTTCGGCACCGCGTCGGTGGCACCGCCGGTGGTCTGTTCCAGGATCTGCCGCTCCTCGTCCTCGCTGGGGTAATCCACCAGCACATGCAGCAGGAAGCGGTCCAGCTGTGCTTCCGGCAGCGGGTAAGTACCCGCCTGCTCGATCGGATTCTGCGTGGCCAGCACAAAGAACGGCGCCGGCAGCGCGTAGGTGGTACCGGCGTAGCTGACCGTGCGTTCCTGCATCGCCTCCAGCAGCGCGGCCTGGGTCTTGGGCGGGGTGCGGTTGAGTTCGTCGGCCAGCAGCAGGTGGGTGAAGATCGGGCCCTGCTGGAAGCGGAAATGGCGATGACCAGTGCCGTGGTCTTCCTCCAGCAGCTCGGTGCCGAGGATGTCGCTGGGCATCAGGTCGGGGGTGAACTGCACGCGCCGGAACTGCAGTTCCAGCGCCTGGCCGAGCGAGCGCACCAGCAGCGTCTTGCCCAACCCGGGCGCACCTTCCAGCAGGCAGTGGCCGCCGGCCAGCAGGCCGATCAGCAGCTGCTCGACCACGGTGTTCTGGCCAACCACGGCGCGTGCGAGCGCAGCGCGCAGATCGTGCAGGCGCGGCAGCAGGGAATCGAGGTCGGGGGAGGTCATGGGCGTGCAGGTCCTATCAATTGTTCAACGCGTACATCACGATGTTGACGCCGAAGCGGGTGTTGTCCTCGGCCAGGAAGCGCTTGTTGCGCCAGTCGTAGTCCCACTCGCAGCCGTAGTCCTTGTTGCTGTAGAGCAGCCCCAGGCGGCCATCGACCTCGATGCCCTTCAGGTAGTCGTGCACCAGGTCGTCGCCCCAGCCGTTGAGTTCGAAGCTGGTGGCGGGCGGGCCATCGGGGAAGCGGAAGAAGCTACGGTACAGCGCGTGGCTGTTGGGCAGCTTCTGCAGTGCCTTCGGACCAAACAGGCGACCCATCTGCGCCTCGAATGAGGTGGCGAACAGGCCGTCGATGTCATGGTTGCAGTCGTCGACGAAGACGAAGCCGCCATTGCGAACATAGCGCACGAAGTTCTGCCGTTCGGCGGCGTTGAACTCCACCAGCGTGTGCCCCGCCAGGTAGCAGAACGGCGCCTCCAGCATGCGCGGGTCGGCCAGCGCCACCACGTGTTCCTGCGGGTCCACGCGCAGCGAGGTGTAGTCGATCAGTGAGGTGATCAGGTTGGACGGCATGCGCGCGTCCACGTCCCAGTCACCGGAGTCGTACTGCAGGCGGGTGAACCAGAAGTCGTAGCGCGAACTGCGCGGGCCCGCCTGCGCGAAGGCCGGCAGCGCCGCCGCCGAAGCGGCAGCGGCCAACCAGCGCAGGCAGGCCCGGCGATCCATCAGACCGCGTCGGACAGCGAGGTGAAGGTGAAATCGCGCAGCTTCATCGGCGGGATCATCATCACGTAGCTGGATTCATCACCGGCCACGCGCACCGGCTTGCCCAGCTCTTCGATGTTGTTGAGCATGATCACCGGCGATTCGTTGAAGCGGAAGTTCTTCACCGGGTGCTTGATCTGGCCGTTCTCGATGTAGAAGGTGCCGTCGCGGGTGAGGCCGGTCAGCAGCACGGTCTGCGGATCGACCATGCGGATGTACCAGGTACGGGTGACCAGGATGCCCTTCTGGGTGCCGCGCACCAGTTCGGCGGTGCTCTTGTCGCCACCGCTCATCAGCAGGTTGCCCGGTGTTGCCTTGGCGGTCTTGCCCTGCTTCTGTGCCCAGAAGCGCGAGTAGTCCAGGTTGGCGATCTTGCCGTTCTCGATGATGGCCATGCGCTCGCGCGGCATGCCCTCGCCGTCCCACGGCAGCACCGGTGCGTCCGGATGCCACGGGTCGGCGATCATGGTCACGCGCGGGTCGTAGACCTGCTCGCCCAGCTTGTTGCCACCGCCCTTCTTCGACAGGAAGCTGCGGCCTTCATCGGCCGAGCGTGCGCTGAAGAAGTTCATCATGAAGCTGATCAGGCCCGCGGCCGCGGCGGGCTCCAGGATCACCGTGTACTTGCCCGGTTCCAGCGCCTTGGCTTCGGCCGATTCGGTGGCCTTGCGCATGGCGATGCGGATGTCCTGGTCGGCCTTGAAGTCGGCGGCATCCTTCAGGTTGCGGCCAACCCAGCCCGAACCACGGCCATCTTCGGTACGCACGGTGCAGGTGTAGTCGAAGTTGGTCGTGCGCTGGTAGGCGAAGTTGCCGTTGCTGTTGGCGGTGGCCTGGAAGCCCTGGCCGTCTTCAAGGAACCCGGCGGCGATCAGGCCGTGGCCACGGCAAGGAGCGATCGAATCGGCGGCGACCTTGGCGCGGAAGGCCGGATCGATGGCAGCGGTGGATTCGCTGAAGGTCGGGCTGGCGCGGTAGCTCTGCTTGCCGATGGCCGGCATGAACTCCGGATTCTCCGGCGCCAGCCGGGCCAGATCCTCGGCACGACGCACCACGCGTTCCAGCGCGGCATCGTCGAACTCGTTGATCGAGGCCGTGCCGACGCGCTTGCCGAAGGCGACGGTGACTGCCAGCTCGGTGTTGTCGACGATGCCGCTGGTGGAGACATTGTTCAGCGCGAAACGGATGTTGCCGCTGATCGCGCCGGCCAGCACGGCGGTGCACTCGTCGGCCTTGGACAGGGCGATGACCTTGTCGAGGATGGCCTTGGCCTGGGCTTCGGTGAAGATACTCATGGTGTAAGGGCTCCTGACCGATCAGCCGAGGCTGCGTGCGGTGTTGATGACGTTGATGCCGTTGAAGCGCGCGGTGGACGAACCGTGCGAGACCGCCGAGACCTGGCCCGGCTGGCCCTTGCCGTCGAAGAACGAACCGCCCAGGCGGTAGTCACGCTCGTCGGCCACGGCGGTGCAGGCATTCCAGAACTCCGGCGTGCGGATCTGGTAGGCCACGTCTTCCAGCATGCGGGTGATCTGGCCGTTCTTGATCTCGTAGAACAGCTGGCCGCCGAACTGCGCGTTGTAGCGCTGCTGGTCGATCGAGAATGAACCATCACCGATGATGTAGATGCCGTTCTCCACGTCCTTGATCAGGTCCGGCACGCTCAGCGGCTTCTTGCCCGGTGCCATCGACACATTGGCCATGCGCTGGAACTGCACGCTGGACCACGAATCGGCGTAGCAGCAGCCATCGGACTCGGTCTTGCCGAGGATGTGGGCCTGGTCGCGGATGGTCTGGTAATCCACCAGCTTGCCGTCGCTGATCAGGTCCCAGCGCTTGCACTTCACGCCTTCGTCGTCATACGCGACCGCGCCCAGGCTGCCCGGCTGGGTCTTGTCGGCGAAGATGTTGACCAGCTCGCTGCCGTACTGGAAGCGCTGCTCGCGCTTGTCCAGGGTGGCGAAGCTGGTGCCGGCGTAGTTGGCCTCGTAGCCGAGCACGCGGTCCAGCTCCAGCGGATGGCCGATCGACTCATGGATGGTCAGCCAGGTATGCGACGGATCGAGTACCAGGTCGTACTTGCCGGGCTTCACCGACGGCGCCTTCAGCTTCTCCTGCGCCTGCTTGGCCGCCGCGATGGCGTCTTCCTTCATGTCGTAGGACGAACCGTAGTTCACCACGCCGTTGGGCGTGAGCACCTTGCCGCTGGCGGCGCCGTCCAGGTACTCGTAGCCCAGGCCCATCGGCGAGGACAGGCCTTCGCGGGTACGGAACTTGCCGCTGGACTTGTCGATGGCGGTGATTGTCATCGGTGCCCAGATGCGATGCACATCCTGGTCGATGTAGGAACCATCAGTGGAGGCGAAGTACTTCTGCTCGTTGACCAGGAACAGCATCGAGTTGACGAAGCTGGCACCGGCGCCCATCGCCGCAGCGTTGACGTCCAGCAGCAGGCCGACCTTGTCCTTGATCGGCACCTCCATCGCATTCTTGCGGATCGGCGTGCGCCAGCTCACCTCACCGACGCCCGGCGCCTTGGCCAGCTGCACGGGTGCGGTCTGCACGCCGGCATTGGCCTTGGCGATCGCCGCGGCCTGCTGCGCGGCCCTGGCCACGTCGGCCGTACCCAGCGCATTGGTAGCCGCGAAGCCCCAGGCACCGTTGACGATCACGCGGATGCCCACGCCGGTGGACTCGGTGTTCACCACGTTCTGCACCTTGTCCTCGCGGGTGATCACGAACTGCCGCAGGTAGCGGCCGATGCGCACGTCGCAGTAGGTGGCGCCAGCGCTGCGTGCGGCCTGCAGGGCGGCGTCGGCCAGGCGCTTCTTCAGCCCCAGGTCCAGCGTGCTCTGCAGCTGTTCGGCGGCAATCGCCTTGCCGAAGAAGGAGGGCACGATCAGCCCACCCGCGGTAAGCCCGGTCAGGGCCAGGAAGTCACGTCTTTGCAAGGCTGCTCTCCATGTCGAAGGATGGGTGGCTCAAGCGCCGAGACTGCGCGCGGTGTTGATGATGTTGATGCCGTTGAAGCGGGTGGTGGACGAACCGTGCGAGACCGCCGAGACCTGGCCGGGCTGGCCCTTGCCATCGAAGAACGAACCGCCCAGGCGGAAATCGCGTTCATCGCAGATGGCGGTGCAGGCGTTCCAGAATTCCGGCGTGCGGATCTGGTAGGCCGCGTCCTCGACCATGCCGGCGATCTTCCCGTCCTTGATCTGGTAGTACAGCTGGCCGCCGAACTGCGCGTTGTAGCGCTGCTGGTCGATCGAATACGACCCGCGGCCATGGATGTAGATGCCGTTCTCCACGTCCTTGATCATGTCCTCGACGCTGAGTGGCTGTTTGCCCGGCGCCAGCGAGACATTGGCCATGCGCTGGAACTGCACGCTGGACCAGGAATCGGCATAGCTGCAGCCGTGCGACGCATCGCGGCCGAGGATATGGGCTTCATCGCGGGTGGCCTGGTAGTCGACCAGGATGCCGTCGCGCACCAGGTCCCAGCGCTGGGTCTTCACCCCTTCATCGTCGTAGCCGACCGCACCGAGGCTGCCCGGTTGGGTCTTGTCGGCGAAGAAGGTGACAATGTCGCTGCCCCAGCGGAAGCCGGCATCGCGCTTGTCCAGCGTGGCGAAGCTGGTGCCGGCGTAGTTGGCTTCGTAGCCGAGCACGCGGTCCAGTTCCAACGGGTGGCCGACGTTCTCGTGGATGGTCAGGAACAGGTTGGACGGGTCCAGCACCAGGTCGTACTTGCCGGGCTTCACCGACGGCGCCTTCAGTTTCTCGCGCGCGTGGCGGGCGGCGGCGATGGCGTCTTCGACCGGGTCGTAGGAATCGCGGTAGGCGGTGATGCCGCCGGGCAGCTGGACCTTGCCACTCGCATCGCCATCCAGGAACTCGTAGCCCACGCCCATCGGCGAGGAGAGGCCGGCGCGGGTACGGAACCTGCCGCTGGCCTTGTCGATGGCAGTGGCGGTGAATGGCAGCCAGATGCGATGGATATCCTGGTCGATGAAAGAACCGTCGCTGGAGGCGAAGTACTTCTGTTCGTTGACCAGGAACAGGGTGGAATTGATGTAGTCGGCGCCCGCATTCAGCGCGGCGGCGTTGAGCGCCAGCAGCAGCTCGACCTTGTCCTGGATCGGCACCGCCATCGCGTTCCTGCGGACCGGCGTCTGCCAGCGGACCTCACCCACCGACGGCGTCGGCGCCAGCTGCACCGGCCGGGTCTGGATGCCGGCGTTGGCGCGGGCGATCGCCGCCGCCTGCTCGACCGCAGCGCGCACGGCGGCCTCGGTCTGCTGATGGGTTGCAGCGAAGCCCCACGCGCCGTTGACGATCACCCGCACGCCCACGCCGGACGATTCGCGGTTGGTCACGTTGCCGACCTGGTGTTCGCGGGTGATGACCGACTGGTTGAGATAGCGGCCGATGCGGACATCGCAGTAGCTGGCCTTGGCGGTGCGCGCGGCGGCGAGCGCCACGTCCGCCAGGCGCCGGCGCTGGGCGGTATCGACCGGTGCGAGCAGCTGCTCGGCGGCGATGGCACGGGAATGCGGCAGCAGCAGGCCCGCCAGGCCCAGACCGGAAAAAGCCAGGAACTCACGTCGTTGCACAGCGTTTCTCTCTCTCGCTTGCGTGCGGTTGGCAACGGGCCGGACCGATCACGTCAACTCCTCGACTTTCGCCAGCGCGGCGCGTCCGGGCAAGTGACTGCAGTCATGGTTGGTGGGGGTTTCGGCAGGGCTTGCAGCCCTGCACCTGCTTCAAGCCAGGGCAACGTCAACGTCAAAAGCGGGCATTCCGTGGGTGGGTGGGGCGGTGTCGGAGTGCGGGGACGCCGTGAATCCGTCCATGGAGGCTTGGCAGCCGCATCCATGCGGCTGACACCCCGCACTCCGACACCGCCCCACCTTCGACAGATTTCGTGTGCTGTTGGTGGGTGTCGACCTTGGTCGACACAATCTGTCAGATATCGAAATGTATCCGGGGTCAGATCCGTTTTCCTGTGGAAAACGGATCTGACCCCAAGAGCCGTTCCAACAGACCGCAGGAAACCGTCGAAGGCGGGGTGGGTCCGGTTGCGGGGGACGCCGTAAATCCGTCCATGGAGGCTCGGTCGCCGCATCCATGCGGCTCACGCCCCCGCAACCGGACCCACCCCGCAATCCCACAGGAAGCCCGCTGTTGCTGTTGCCGTTGCTTCGGCGGGTGCAGGGCGCCGCCCTGCCGAGCAACACCCCCTCGTGCACAATGGGGCTGACCCCGCCTGGACACCGTCCCTGATGTCGAGCAAGCCGTATTCAGAAGCCTGCGAGCGCAACCGCGAACCGATCGCCACCGCACTCGACCCCTGGATGGGCGACCGGCACCGGGTGCTGGAGATCGGCAGCGGCACCGGCCAGCACGCCGCCTTCTTCGCCGAGCGCTGGCCGTGGCTGCGCTGGCAGCCCAGCGATCATCCGGACCATCTGCCTGGCATCGAGGCGTGGCGCGCCGAGGCGGCGCTGCTCAACCTGCTGCCGCCCGTGGCGCTGCAGGTGGAACTGCCGCCGGCAGCGGGCCTGACCCTGCCGGAGGGCAGCTCGTTCGATGCCGCATTCAGCTCCAACACGTTGCACATCATGGGCTGGGAGTACGTGCAGGTACTGTTCGGCGCGCTGCCGCCACTGTTGCGTCACGGTGCGCTGTTGGCGGTCTACGGGCCGTTCAACTACGGTGGCCGCTACACCAGTGACAGCAATGCGCAGTTCGATGCCTGGCTGAAGGCGCGTGATCCGCGCAGCGGCATCCGCGATGTGGAAGCCGTGCATGCGCTGGCTGCGGACAATGGCTTCACCCGCCTGCGCGACGTGGCGATGCCGGCCAACAACCGGCTGCTGCTGTGGCGGCTGGGGTGATCATGCGTCGGAGGCCATGCTGGAAAGTCGAGCGGCTGCAGCACGTAGTCCGTTGAAAATCGGTTCGGACACGCTCGCTGGGAAGTTGCTTGGGAGCTGATGGGTGACGTGCTCGATGGCGGGTTCGACGGCTGCAATCAGTGCTTCGATCCACGGTTCTGCACCATCGGCAACACCGCAGGCGCGCGCCGTTTCGTTCCAGTGCCGGCGTCGCACAAGGTGCAGTTTCCGGTGGCGGTTCTTGCCCTGCACGGCCATGGCGAGCTGTGCGTTTTGTGGGTCGAGTTGATTGGGTCCTCTACCGAGGATGGGATACACCGACAGCACGTCGTAGACGGGCGTCAGTCGGAAGCGTCCGCCGGCTTCCAGGTGAACACTGAAATTCTTGGCGTGGCCGTCGGTTGCGGCCAGCATCCAGAAAAGAATCTGCGTCTTGAAGAAGATCGCGCGATCCTCGGGGTGTTCGGACTGTCGAAGCAGATCCATGATCGGGACGATGCCAGGGCCGCCATCGGATTCATACTTTCTGGCAGCGGGCAGACCAAAGACCTGGCACATGTCTTCCTGTGGCAGGCGCAGCCACCACCGGCGATCCGCAGACAATCGACGGTCAAAACGCTCGACAATGAGCGCGCGTTGATCGTCGAAACGTCCCATCTGCGTCTCTGCTACGGGAATTCCGAAGGCAGAAAGCAGATGCATGCACAGCCACTCATTCTCCAAGGACTGATGCATGTCTGCCCGCATGTTGCCAACGATGCCCAGTGGCAGCTTGAAGATGTGCGTGGACGGTGTGCTGCCGGTAGGAATGCACCATTTGCCGGCATGCAGCAGAAGACCGGTCTTTTCCTGCGCACCTGCGATGGAAATGCGGAACGCATCATCACGGGTGGGTGCGCCAGGCAGGTTTCCTGTCGTCACCTGACGCAGGATCGTAGCGACACCAGCTTCGTCCAAGACTTCGCACGTAATCTGCTGGATGTCCCCGGGTGGATGCGCAGGCGGCAGCAATTGCACTGCGCCCACACAATCCCGACCAATGGCTTCAAGAAGATCGAACGTATCGCTGCTGCGCGTGGCGAACCGGTCGCGGATCCGGTTGCGTATGGTGACGTTGTCGGGGAGAAGGTTATCGAAGTAGTCGTTGACGACGTTGCCCCGATGGCTCTCGCCCTCTGGGAGTAGGGGGAGCGAGAGCGACAACGGTCGGGACTGGGGCGAGCTGACCCATTGGCTGACGTACGACAACCGGGATGACCCATTCCGGACGTCATCCCATAGTGCGACCTCTACACCATTCATCCAGACCTGCAGCGTACCCATGGCTCACCACTCCAATGACGACAGGTTCTCCTGGGGACTTCGTTGTTGCAGGCTGACCTCCAGACCCAGCACAGCCCAGATCCGCATCAGGCGTTCAAAGCTTGCTGATGCAGGGTCGCGTTCCAGCGCGCCCACTGCCTGGCGGCTGATGCCAAGTTGCTCCGCCAACTGAGCCTGGCTCAGGCCCGCTTGACGCCGGAAAGCACGCATCAGGGGCGCAAGTTGTTGGGCTGTCCTCACTGTGTGCAGCGGCCTGTCCATACCGGCAGTCCCCCAGGAAAGATGACCGTACGCCAACGCGTACGCAAAGGATAGGTTGCTTTACGACAAGCAACCTATCGCTTTCTTGTTGGGGAGGCAACCTATCGATTGCAATTACGTTATGCAACCTATGGGTTGCCTTTACGTTACGCAGTGCCGCGTCAAGCCACCTGCACGATATGCAGCGCCTTCGGATTGCGCCACTGCGCCAGCAGCGCCGCTTCCCGTGCCTTGGCCTGCGCGAAATGCGCTTCCTTGACGTGGCCGAAGCCGCGGATGTGCTCGGGCACGCTGGCGATCTCCACCGCCAGCGCCAGGCGGTCGTCATCGAGGCCATCCAGCAGCAGCTGCACGGTCGCCTCGTAATCCCCGATCAGTTTGCGCTCCATGCGGCGTTCCTCGGTGCGGCCGAACACGTCGAGTCGGCCGCCACGCAGGAACTTCAGCTTCGCCAGCAGCCCGAAGGCCTTGAACATCCACGGGCCGTATTCCTTCTTCAGCAACCGGCCCTGCTCGTCCTTCTTGGCGAACAGCGGCGGTGCCAGGTGGAAACGCAGCTGGTAGTCGCCCTCGAACTGCTGCTGCAGGCGGCGCTGGAAGTCGCCGCTGGTGTACAGGCGGGCCACTTCGTACTCGTCCTTGTAGGCCATCAGCTTGAACAGGTAGCGGGCCACGGTTTCGGTCAGCGCGGTGGAGCCACCGATGCGGTCGGCTTCGGCGGCGCGCACGCGCTCGACCAGGCTGCGGTAGCGGTTGGCGTAGGCGGCATCCTGGTACTCGACCAGGAACGCGGCGCGGCGCTCGATCATTTCGTCCAGCGAACGCGACAGGCGCGCGTCGTCCAGCGGCAGGAAGGCCACGTCGCCGCCATGCGAGGGCAGGCCACGCAGTTCGCGTTCGTCGCCGGTGTTGCGCGGTGCGGCGGTGGCACCCCATTCGTTGCCTTCCCACTCGCCCGGCGGCAGCGGGTGCAGCGGGCCCGGGGTGGATTCGGTATCGGTGTGGCGGTTGCGCACCAGGCCGGCCGCCTGCTGCACGGCCTGCGGGTCGACCACGGCCAGGCGACCCCAGGCGAAGGCCTGCTGGTTCATCGCCACGGCGGCGCCGTTGAGTTCGATGGCGCGCATCAGCGACTCGAACGACAACGGTACCAGGCCCTGCTGCCACGCGTAGCCGAGGATGAACAGATTGGCGGCGATGGCGTCGCCCAGCAGCGCGGTGGCCAATTGGGTGGCATCGAGCAGCAGCGGTTCCTCGCCCCCCAGCGCCACGCGCACACCGGCCACGATGTCGGCGGCGGGGAACTGCATGTCCGGGCGGGTGGTGAAGGTGCCCGGCATCGCTTCGTAGGTGTTCAGCACCACCTGCGAACGGCCGGCACGCACCTTCGACAGCGCCCAGTAGTCGTTGACCACCACCATGTCGCAGCCCAGCACCAGGTCGGCTTCACCGGCGGCGATGCGCACGGCGTGGATGTCGTCCGGTCGGCGGGCGATGCGGATGTGCGTGGTCACCGCGCCACCCTTCTGCGCCAGGCCGGTCTGGTCGAGCACGGTCGCGCCCTTGCCTTCCAGGTGGCCGGCCATGCCCAGCAGCGCGCCGATAGTCACCACGCCGGTACCGCCCACGCCGGTGATCAGGATGTTCCAGGGCTGTTCCAGGGTGCCGCGGATGGTCGGCGCCGGCAAGTTGTCCAGCAGGGTGGAGGCATCGCGCTTGCTGCCCTTGCGCGGCTGGCCACCGTGCACGGTGACGAAGCTCGGGCAGAAACCATTCACGCAGGAATAGTCCTTGTTGCAGTTGGACTGGTCGATCTCGCGCTTGCGCCCGAACTCGGTTTCCTTCGGCAGCACCGACACGCAGAAGCTCTTCTTGCCGCAGTCGCCGCAGCCTTCGCAGACCAGCGAATTGATCATCACCCGCTTCTGCGGGTCTTCCAGCTTGCCGCGCTTGCGGCGGCGGCGCTTCTCGGTGGCACAGGTCTGTTCGTAGATCAGGATCGAAACACCCTTCACTTCGCGCAGGCGCTTCTGCACTTCGTCCAGTTCGCTGCGGTCGTGGAACTCGACATCGCTGGGGAAGTGCTCGCGCTGGCCGGTCCACTTGCCGATGTTGTCCGAAAGCACCACGATGGTGTGGATGCCTTCGGCGCGCATCTGCTTTGCGATGTCCGGCACGCTCAGCGGGCCGTCCACCGGCTGGCCGCCGGTCATCGCCACCGCATCGTTGTAGAGGATCTTGTAGGTGATGTTGACGCCGGCGGCGACCGCTTGGCGGATCGCCAGCGAACCGCTGTGGAAGTAGGTGCCGTCGCCCAGGTTCTGGAACACGTGAGGGGTGTCGGTAAACGGCGCCTGCCCGGCCCAGGTCACGCCTTCGCCGCCCATGTGGGTGAAGGTATCGGTGCTGCGGTCCATCCAGGTCACCATGTAATGGCAACCGATGCCGGCCAGCGCACGCGAGCCTTCCGGCACCTGGGTGGAGGTGTTGTGCGGGCAGCCCGAGCAGTAATGCGGTACGCGCGGGAAGCTGGCGCGCGGCAGCGCAAGCTCGGCTTCCTTCTCCTGCATCCACTGCAGGCGCTGCTCGATCGATTCGTTGTTGAAGAACTTCTGGATGCGGCGGCCGATCACGCCGGCGATGGTGGCCGGCGTCAGTTCACCGGTGGACGGCAGGATCCATTCGCCGCTCTCGTCGTACTTGCCAACGATGGACGGGCGCTGGCCCCAGCTGGCCGGCCAGTTGAAGAACTGTTCCTTCATCTGGCGCTCGATGAAGGCACGCTTCTCCTCCACCACGATGATGTCTTCCAGGCCCTGCGCGAAGCGGGCGATGCCTTCCGGCTCCAGCGGCCAGGTCATGCCGACCTTGTACACGCGGATGCCGATGTCAGCGCATGCGGCTTCATCCAGGCCCAGGTATTCCAGCGCCTGCAGCACGTCCAGGTAGCTCTTGCCGGTGGTGACGATGCCCAGCCGCGCGCGCGGCGCGTCCATCACCACCTTGTCGACGGCGTTGGCGCGGGCGAAGGCCTGCGCGGCCTTCACCGCGTAGCGGTGCAGGCGCATTTCCTGGTCCAGCGGCGGGTCCGGCCAGCGGATGTTGAGGCCGCCCGAGGGCATCTCGAAGTCCTCCGGCAGCACGATGCGGCGTGCCATCGGATCGACCTCCACCGAGGCCGACGATTCCACGGTCTCGGCGATCGTCTTGAAGCCGACCCAGCGCCCGGTATAGCGGCTCATCGCCCAGCCCAGCAGGCCCATGTCCAGGATGTCCTGCACGCCGGCCGGGTTGAGCACCGGCATCATCGCGCTGACGAATTCGTCTTCGCTGCCGTGCGGCAGGGTCGAACTGCGGCAGGCATGGTCATCGGCGGCCAGCGCCAGCACGCCGCCGTAGCGCGAGGTACCCGCAGCATTGGCATGCTTGAACACGTCGCCGCAGCGGTCCACGCCCGGGCCCTTGCCGTACCACATGCCGAACACGCCCTGCACGTTGGCGCCGGGGAACAGGTTGGTCTGCTGCGTACCCCACACCATGGTGGCGCCGAGGTCCTCGTTCAGGCCGGGGGTGAACTTCACCTTGGCGGCCTCAAGATGCTTGCGCGCGCGCCACAGCTCCAGATCGAAGCCACCCAGCGGGCTGCCGCGGTAGCCGCTGACGAAGCCGGCACTGTCGATGCCTTCGGCGGCGTCGCGCAGGCGCTGCATCAAGGGCAGCCGCACCAGCGCCTGCACGCCACTCAGGTAGATCCGCCCCTCGTTGCGGGTGTACTTGTGGTCGAGCGTGTAATCACGGTCGAGCAGGTCGGCGGAAGAGGGCGAAGTGAGTTGCGCGGTACTGGTCATGGCTGGCCCGGTAGGATCGGCTGGCACCGGCCGCGTGCAGGCACGCGGCGGGAAAGGCGCGAATTGTAGCAGCGGGGCCGCGCAGGCCCCGGCACTCGCGCCCGTGGCGGTGCTGGGGTTAGGATCGGGAAGAGAGAGGGAGGCTGCAGTTGCGGCCTGGGGAGAAGGGATGTCAGTTCCAGGAAAGATCCTGGCCAGCATGCTGCTGGCCTCGGGAGTGGTCACTGCGTGGGCCGCGCCGGTCGTGCCGGCACCACAGGAGTTCTACTTCGACAACGACCCGGCGGCCACGCCGATGGTGGCGGTGCACGGCGAGGGCGATGACCTGGTGGCCCAGCTGGTCAAGCTGCGTGAACGCGGCCGCCGCGCGGTCGAGGCGACGGTACAGCTGGCATCGGTGGCCGGGGCGCAGGGTCGCGGTGAACTGGCCGAGCAGCTGTACGGCGAAGCTCTGAAAGAGGCCCCGGCGCAGAGCAGCAGTGGCCGCAGCGTGCGCTGGAACTACGGCTGGGACCTGCTGCGCCAGGGCAAGCCGGAGGCAGCGCTGGAACAGTGGCTGGCTTCGGCCGGCAATGCGCGCAGCAAGCCCAGCTGGGTACCGCCGACCTATGCGCTGGCGCTGTGGCGGATGGGGCAGAAACAGGAAGCGGTGCAGTGGTATGCCGCTGCCGTGCGTACCGAGCCGACGCAGTGGAGTACCAGTGCCCACCATGCGCAATTGCTGCCGCAGTGGCGGGAGGACGAGCGCGCATCGCTGGCCGAAGTGCAGCAGGCGTGGGTTGCCGCGCCGCCTGCCTGGCCCTGAGGGAGCGGTTCGGCCGGGTTGCACCCGGCACCCGCAGAGGCAACAGCCAAAGCCAAAGCAACAGCAACAGCGGGCAATCCGTGGGATGGCGGGGCGGTGTGGGTTGGCAGGACACGCCGTAAACCCGTCCATGGGGGCTCGATGGCGCCATCCATGGCGCCAACGGACCTGCCAACCCACACCGCCCCGCCTCCGACAGTTCCCTGCTGCTGGTAGGTGTCGACCTTGGTCGACACGGTAGATCCACGTCATGCGTGGATGAATCTGCATCGGAATCGACTATTCGATATCTGATCGAAGAGCAGCCGAGCGTGGGCTCGGCTCTACAGAAGGCGGCCAACCAACCGGCTTTTGCTTTTGCTTCTGCTTTTCTTTTTTCTTTTCCGTGGCGGACGCACTCGGAAATTGTCAGAGGCCGGGCGGGGTGGGTTCGCGGGGGTGTCCGCGGCATGGATGCCGCGGCCAAGCCCCCATGGACGGGTTGACGGCGTCCCCCGCGAATCCATCCCGCCCGGCCAAGCGCGGCTTTTGATGTTCACGGTCAACCAGCCGCCACGAGGGGCTGCGCCGTTCGCTGGAAACTCAATCGTCCGCGGAAACCGTGCGCCCCGACGCCCACGCCCGTAGTGCCTCCACCTGCTCGGCCATCAGCACCGACAGCGGCCGCGTCGCACGGATCTCGTTCATCAGCAGCTCGGTGTCCAGCGGCCGGCCCTCGGCATGCGCCGCATACAGGCCGGCGACGATCGCCTGCTCGATCTCGGCGCCGGAGAACCCATTGGCGGCCGCCGCCAGCGCGGGCAGTGCGAAGTCGTCGGCGTTGAGCTGGCGCCGGCCCAGGTGCAGCCGCAGCAGTTCCACGCGCACGTCAGGCGAGGGCAGGTCGACGAAGAAGATCTCGTCGAAGCGGCCCTTGCGCAGCAGTTCGGCAGGCAGCTCGTGCACCTGGTTGGCAGTGGCGACGATGAACACCGGCGCCTTGCGCTCGGCCATCCAGGTCAGCAGGTAACCGAGCACGCGGCGTGAAACGCCGCCGTCCTCGCCACCGCTGGCCAGGCCCTTCTCGATCTCGTCCATCCACAGCACGCAGGGCGCCAGCTGCTCGGCCGAGGCCAGCGCCTGGCGCAGGTTCGCCTCGGTCTCGCCGTGGTACTTGTTGTACAGCGCGCCCACGTCCAGGCGCAGCAGTGGTACGCCGAAGCCGGCGGCGGTGGCCTTGGCCAGCATCGACTTGCCGCAGCCCTGTACGCCCAGCAGCAGCATGCCGCGCGGCGGGTCCAGCCCGGCCGGGGCCGAACCGGCAATGAAGGCCACGCGGCGCTGGTTGATCCAGCGCTTGAGCCGGTTGGCACCGGCCACATCGCCGAAGCGCGCGCTGTCGTGCTCGAAGAACAGGTGGCCGCTGCGGTTGAGCAGCTCGAACTTCAGCCGTGCCAGCTGTGGCAGGTCGTCGTCGCGCAGCGCGCCATCGGCGTAGATCAGCTGGCGGGCGATGCGCCGGGCATCGACCAGGCTCAGGCCCTGCAGGTTCTTCAGGATCTTCTTCACCGCCTCGCTGTCGACTTCAACCCGGCGGCCGCCATGCTCACGCGCATAGGCGTCGGCCTCTTCGCGCAGCATCTTCAACAGGGCGTTGGCATCGGGCAGGCGCGGGTTGAAGCGCACCGCCAGTGCTTCCAGCTCGGCCGGCAGCTCCACCTTGGCACCAATCAGCACCAGCACATGCGGCTCGCTGTGGCGGCGCTGGATCAGGTCGCGCAGGGCGCGCTGGTGACTGGCATAGCCCAGGTAGGGATGGAAATCGAGCAGCAGGTAGACCCCGCGCTGCTCCGCCTGGCGGATCATCTGCAGGGCCGCGCTGGCGTCGGGCGGCCCGACCGGCGGGTCTTCGCTGTCCAGGTCGATCCGGCGCAGGCCCTCGGTGATCGACCAGCGGTGCAGCGCCCGCCATACGTGCATCAGCGTCTGCCGGAACAGCTCGACGATGCGACCCTCGTCCTGGGTCTCGATGACGATCAGTGGGGTGTTGGCGCGGATCAACGCGCTCAGATCCTGCAGTTCGCTCATGCCGGTTCGATCCTTCGGGGGCGCCACGATAGCAAAGGCGATGGCCGCTGGTTCAGCACGACGCTACCTCCCGTCACCATCGCCGGTGTACGCTCGGGGCACGTACCCGGAAGCGAGGCTGGCATGAAGACGATCCTGGTGGCCGGTTCCAAGGGCGGGGTGGGCAAGACCACCGTCGCCACCCACCTGGCCGCGTACGCGGCATTGCAGGGCAAGGCCACGGTGATTGCCGATGCCGATCCGCAGGGCTCCAGCACCCGCTGGGCACAACGCCGTGCCGGGCTGGAAAGCGCGGTGCTGCCGATCGATGTGTATCGGAAGAAGCAGTGGGCGCAGAAGCTGCCCGATGGCACCGACACCGTCATCATCGACGCGCCGGCCGGTGCCCTGGCTGACGATATTCCCCATTTCCTCGACGCTGCCGACGCGGTGGTGGTACCGGTGCTGCCCTCGGCGCTGGACATCGAAGCGATCGTCGGCTTCCTCAACAGCCTGGCCCGGAACCCGCGCGTGCACAGCCGCAAGCTGCCGGTGGGGCTGGTGCTCAACCGCACCAAGCCATGGACCCAGACCTCGCAGCAGGCGCTGCAGATGCTGGGTGAATGGCCGTACCCGGTGGTCGCGCAGCTGCGCGACAGCCAGAGCTACGTGGTCATGACCGGCCTTGGCCGCAGCCTGTTCGACTACCGCTCGGCCCAGGTGCGCGAGCACCAGGCCGACTGGGAGCCGCTGCTGTCCTGGCTCAAGCTTTGATGCCTGCATCACTCTTTCTGCTGCATCCTCTTCTTCATGGAAACCCGCGATGCGTGAATTGATCCTGCTGCGCCATGCCCATGCCGAACCGGCGACCCCCGGCCAGGCCGACCTCGACCGGCCGTTGTCGCCGGTGGGGCTCGCCGAAGCCGAAGCCGCCGGCAAGTGGCTGAAGGAGAACAACCTGCTGCCGGACTGCGTGCTGTGCTCACCGGCGCGGCGCACCCGGGAAACCCTGGAAGCCGTGCTCGGCACCATCGGCTACGTCGAGAAGCGCCTGGAAGATCGTATCTACGAGGCCACCCCTGGCACCCTCGCTGCGCTGGTGGACGACCGCCGTGACCTCGACCGGGTGCTGATCGTCGGCCATAACCCCGGCCTGGAGCGCCTGGTGGCGTTGATGACGGAAGGCACCAGCAGCGACTATCGCGGCATGCCGCCGGCTGGCATTGCCGTGCTCGGGTTCCCGCGCGAGGCCTCGATCGAGCCGGGCGTGGCCAGCCTGAACGCGTTCTGGTGGCCGTGATCCAATGAGCCTGGCGCGGCGCAGCCGCTTTCTGCTGCCCGTGCTGCTGGTTTCCGGCGCGGCCTGGGCTGCCGCGCCACCGCCAACGCCCCTGCCGCCGGTGGTTGCCGAAGCGCACCGGGTCCTGCGCCTGGATACCCAACGCTCGCAGATCGGTTTCGAGGTGCGCACCCGCTTCGGGCAGCGCATCGAGGGCCTGTTCCCGCACTTCGAAGGTCGCATCGAGGTCCTCTCCGATGGCCGCCACCAGGTGCACCTGAAGATGTTCACGCGCTCGGTCGAGATCCCCGGCAAGGCGCGCTACACCGGCTGGATGCGCGGCGAGGAGTTCTTCGACGCGGGCCGCCACCCGGTGGTCGAGTTCGACTCGCTGCCGTACTGGCCGGAGACCGTGGAAGACGGGGGCGACATCAACGGGCGGCTGACCCTGCGCGGGATCAGCCACCCCGAGACACTGAAGGTCGAGAAGGCGGAGTGCGCCCGACCCGGCTATGATTGCGACGTCGTCAGCCGCGGTACCGTGCAGCGAGGCCGGTATGGAATGGACAGCTGGCAGCTTGCCTTGAGTGACCGAGTGACCTTCGTATTGCGAGCGCGCCTGAGCGAGGCGCCGAAACCGTGAACCTCCTGCTGCGTGTACTGGCGCTGGCAACCGTGTTGCTGGGCAGCGGTTGTGCATCGCTGTCCACTGCCGAGCGCGACCGTGCCGAGGCCATCGCCGTGCAGGCGCGATCGACCCAGGTCGACTGCCAGCGCGCCGACCGCTGCGCGCAGGACTCGCCGCTGCGTGCGCTGGCCGGCCGGGCGTTCACCGAATCCACCCCGGAGCAGCCGCGCCACTACGCCACCCTGCTGGACGAGGGGGAGGGCGCCCTGGTGGCGCGCCTGAACCTGCTGCGCAGTGCCACCCGCAGCATCGACCTGCAGACCTACATCTTCGACAAGGACGACAGCGCGCGGCTGGTCATCGACGAACTGCTGGCCGCGTCGCGGCGCGGGGTGAAGGTGCGGGTGCTGATCGACCAGCTCTCGGCGATTTCCGACCTGCAGATCCTTGGCGCGTTGTCCGGTGCCCACCAGAACTTCCAGCTGCGGGTCTACAACCCGACCTTCGGCAAGGCCCGGCTGAACTACTTCGACTACGCCGGCAGCGTGCTGTGCTGCTTCCGCCGGTTCAACCAGCGCATGCACAACAAGCTGCTGGTGATCGACGATGCGATCGGCGTGGTCGGCGGCCGCAACTACCAGGACGACTATTACGACTGGGACCGCGAGTACAACTTCCGCGACCGCGACGTCATGATCGCCGGCCCGGAAGCGCGCGCGATGGCGGCCAACTTCGATGCGTTCTGGCGCGCCCACCGCAGCGTGCCGGCCGAGCGCCTGAATGACGTGGGCCGCACCCTGCTGCGCGAGGGCGTGCCGGTGCTGCCACCGGCCACCTTCCGCCGCCCCGAGCGGGTGCAGCGGGTCAGCGCCGAAGCCAATGACATGGACTTCGTCACCCGTTCCTTCGTGGATACCGCGCTGCCGGTGGCCTCGGTGCGCTACGTCGCCGACCTGCCGCGCAAGCACCGCCGCGAGAAAGCCGATGCCCCGCTGGCCGGCCAGCACGTGACCGAGCCACAGCTGGATGCACTCATTGCCGGTGCGCAGAAGGAAGTGATCCTGCAGACCCCGTACCTGGTGCTGTCCAAGCCGGCGCAGAAGCTGTTCCGTGAGCTGCGCAAGCGCCCGCAGCCGCCGCGCGTGGTGGTGTCGAGCAACAGCCTGGCGGCCACCGACAACCCGATCGTGTATGCGCTGTCGTACAAGTACAAGCGGCGCAACATGCGCGAACTGGGCTTCAACATCTTCGAATACAAGCCGTTCCCGCTGGATGCACCGGTCGACTACCGCAACCTGCTGCCTGATCCGATCGCCGCGCCCGCGGGCGACGACGACGGCGGGCGCAATCCGCTGATTGGCGGCAGCGCCGCTGGCAGCAATGCCGGCGGTGGCAGCGATGGGGATCTGGCCGCGACCCGCAGGCAGGTACCGGTGAACCATCCGCGTACCGGCAGCGCCTACCAGAACGCCCGCGAACGCCGTCGTGCCGCTGGCAGCGAAGTGGAAACGCGCCTGCTGCGTACCGAGACGCGTCCGTCGTTCCTGGGCAGCAAGGCGGTCAACAAGCCGTTGCCGGTCACCCGCAAGGGTGCCCGCATGGGCCTGCACGCCAAGTCGCTGGTGGTCGACCGCCGCATCGGCGTGGTCGGCACCCACAACTTCGATCCGCGCAGCGAGAACTACAACACCGAAGGCGCGGTGATCATCGACGATCCGGTCTTCGCCGAGCAGCTGGCCGAGAGCATCCTGCGCGATACCCATCCGCAGAACTCGTGGACGGTGGCGCCGCGGGCCAAGCCGCCGGTGCTGTCGGGCCTGAACTACAGCGTCGGCAAGGCCTCCGAAGCGCTGCCGATTCTCGACTTCTGGCCGTGGCGCTATGCCACCGACTACGAGTTCAAGCCCGGCCCGGACTGCCCGCAGCCGCTGCCACGGCAGGACCCGGATTTCCATCGCTGCTACGTTGCCGTCGGCGACTTCCCCGAAGTCAACGTCGGCCCGAAGTGGCTGCTGGTGCGCATGCTGACCGCATTCGGTGCCGGCCTCGTTCCCATTCTCTGAAGGTGCCCGCATGACCCAGGTGTTCCGCGAAGCTGTTTCCATCGAGCAGCTCAATGCGCTCAGCCGCAATACGGCGATCGAGTCGCTGGGCATCGTCTTCAGCGCCGCGGGCGAAGACTGGCTGCAGGCCACCATGCCGGTGGACGAGCGCACCCGGCAGCCCTACGGCATCCTGCACGGCGGTGCCTCGGTGGTGCTGGCCGAGACCCTGGGCAGCAGCGCCGGCAACCTGTGCGTGGATACCGCAAAGCAGATCTGCGTGGGCCTGGAAATCAACGCCAACCATGTGCGTGCGGTGCGCTCGGGGACTGTCACCGGCACCGCGCGCGCGCTGCACGTGGGCCGCAGTACCCAGTTGTGGGAAATCCGCATCGAGGACGAGCAGGGCCGGCTGGTGTGCATCTCGCGGCTGACCCTGGCGGTGGTGGCCGCCGGCCACGGTTGAGCCCCCATCGGGCGTGTTGACGGCGGCAGAACCCAGCGTTCCCCGCCGATTGCCCCGGTCAATGGCGGTTATGGCCTAAATCGGCTGGCAGCTGCCGCGGCGCTCCGGTATCGTGCGCGGATGACTTCCCCCACTCCGGCCCCCCGTGGCGGCGTGGCGCGTGTGTGCCGTTACCTGTACCGCGTACCGCTGCTGTTGGTCCACATCACCGTGTTCCTGCCGCTGATCCTGATCGGCATGCTTCCGCCGTGGGGCGAGCTGCGCGTGGGCGAGGATACCTTCGGCGCGAAGGTGGTGAACTGGTGGCAGGGCGGGCTGATGTGGATCTTCGGCTTCCGCCTGTCACGGGTGGGCCAGCCCTTACCCGGTGCCGTTCTGTTCGTCGCCAACCACGTCAGCTGGGTCGACATCTCCATCCTGCACAGCCAGCGCATGATGGGCTTCGTTGCCAAGCGCGAGATCGCCAGCTGGCCGTTGGTGGGTTGGCTCGCCGCGCGCGGCCAGACCATCTTCCATCAGCGTGGCAACACCGAATCGCTCGGTGGGGTGATGCAGGTGATGGCCGATCGCCTGCGTGCCGGCAAGGCGGTCGGTGTGTTCCCGGAAGGGCGCACCCGCGGTGGCCACGAAGTGGGGCCGTTCCATGCCCGCATCTTCCAGGCCGCGGTTGAAACCGGCGTGCCGGTGCAGCCGGTGGCGCTGGTGTACGGGATGAAGGGCGACGCACAGACCATCGTCGCGTTCGGCCCGGGCGAGAGTTTCGCCGCCAATTTCCTGCGCCTGCTGGGTGAGCCGGCGCGGCATACCGAAGTGCATTTCCTGGAGCCGATCGGTACCCAGGACCTGGAAGGCCGTCGACGCATCGCGGAAACCTCGCGCGCGCGCATCGTGGCGGCCATGAGCACGCAGTGAGGGTGCGGTGGCCCTGATACCGCCACCTGTCCTGGACGCCGGTACGCCGACGCTGCATGCGGCTGACTATCAGCCGCCGCGCTGGCTGCGCAATCCGCACCTGCAGTCGATGCTCAGTTCCAGCCGCATGCGCCTGCAGCGCGGCCTGCTGCTGCTGGCGGCCACCGGTGCAGTCAGCGAAGAGCTGATCCTCGATGGCGGTGATGGCGTGCGCCTGCAGGGCTGGCACAGTCATGTCGAAGGCCGCGAGCCGAAGGGTGTCGCGCTGCTGCTGCATGGCTGGGAAGGCAGTGCCGAATCCAGTTACATGCGCATGGCCGCCGCGCGCATGATCGAGCAGGGCTTCGACGTGGTGCGGCTGAACTTCCGCGACCACGGCAACACCCATCATCTCAATCCCGGCATCTTCCACTCCAATCTCATCGATGAAGTGGTGCACGCCGCAGGCGACATCGCCCAGCGCTGGCCGCAGCTGCCGCTGGTGGCCGCCGGCTATTCGCTGGGTGGCAACTTCGTGCTGCGCCTGGCCCTGCGTGCACCGGCCGCCGGCGTGCCGCTGCTGCGCGTGGCCTCGGTGTGCCCGGTGCTGGATCCGGCGTTGACCATGGAGAACATCGAGAACGGCCCGGCGATGTACGACTGGTACTTCCGCCGCAAGTGGGCCGGCTCGCTGCGCCGCAAGCGCGATCTGTTCCCCGAGCTGAGCGACTGCGACGACCGCGTGCTGAAACTGGACATCCGTGCACTGACCGCCTGGCTGGTCGAACGGCACACCACCTTCGGCTCGCTGCAGGCCTATTTCGATGGCTACTCGATTGCCGGTGACCGCCTGTCCACCCTGCAGGTGCCGGCCGACATCCTGATGGCGCAGGACGACCCGGTGATCCCGTACGCGACCTTCAGCGATTGGCAGCTGCCGCGCCAGGCGCACCTGGAAACCGCCTGCTGGGGAGGCCACTGCGGCTTCCTGGAAAACTGGCGGGGTGACGGCTTCTCCGAGCGCTGGGTGGCGCAGCGCCTGCAGCGGGTGCTGGCGGGCTGAACCGGCACCGGTGCGCGGACCGCTACAATGCGGGTTTGCACTTGAACCGGACCGCCATGCAAGACCAGATCATCCAAGCGTTGCGCCAGAACCAGGCCGACCAGGCCGTGCAGCTGGCCCAGGCATGGACCCGTGATGAACCCGGCCAGGCCGGCGCCCACCGCTGGCTGGCGCTTGCGCTGCAGCAGCAGGGCAAGGCCGAAGATGCCATGGAAGCCCTGCAGCAGGCGTTGCAGCTGGCACCGGACGACGCCCAGCTGCACCTGCAGCATGCTGGCCTGCTGCTGGCCCTGCGCCAGTACGAAGGCGCCGACGAAGCGCTGGCGCGCACCACCGGGCTCGACCCGAACTCCTTCTCCGCCTACCTGATGCAGGCGCACCTGGCGATCGGCCGCAACGACTTCGATGAAGCCCAGCGCCTGTCCACGCTGGCCTCGCGCGTTGAGCCGGATCACCCGGAACTGCTGACCATCGACGGCATGATCGCGCTGCGCCGTGACGATCCGGATCGTGCGCTGACGCTGCTGTCGGCGGCCAACCAGGCGCAGCCCAACGACACCCGCGTGCTGTACGCGCTGGGCTTCGCCTACCTGGGCAAGGACATGCTGGCCTTCGCCGAGCAGGCGTTCCGCCGCGTGCTGGAACTGAACCCGGCCATCAGCTCGCTGCATGGCCTGGTGGTGCAGCTGGCGCTGCGCCAGGGCAACCTGGAGGCGGCTGCCGAAGCGATGCAGATCGCCCTGCAGCAGGAAGGCATGGATACGCCGTCGATGCGCCGCCTGGCCGGTGAACTGTCGCTGCGCGGTGGCCAGCCGCTGCGGGCGCTGGACCACCTGCTGCCGTTGCTGGAATCGATCCCCGACGACCGCCAGGTGCTGCAGCTGCTGCTGATGTCCTGGCAGCGCCTGGGCCGCGAAGACGAGGCGCGTGCGCGCCTGGACGCCGCCCTGGAGCAGCACCCGCAGCTGCACGACCTGTGGCTGGCGCGCCTGGCCGTGGAAGAAGTGGGCAGCCCGACCGCCGCCGCGACCGTGGAACGCTGGATGGACGCGATGCCAGGTCATCTGCCGGCCCTGGAAGCGCGCCTGCGCCTGCATGACATGGTGGGCGAACACGAACAGGCTGAAGCCATCGCCGAGCGTATCGTCAGTCTCGAACCGGGCCGCGTCAGCGGCGAAACCCGCCTGGTTGAAGGCCTGTTGCAGCGTGATCCGGTCGCCGCGATCGCCCACGTGCAGGCGCTGATCGACAGGGCGCCGGACGGCCATCGCGCCGACCTGCGTACCTGGCTGGGTGAAATCCAGGATCGCGCTGGCCAGCCGGAACAGGCGTTGCAGACGTGGATGGCGCTGCAGGCCGACCAGGCGCCGCAGCGCCTGCCGCTGCCGCCGCAGGCCAAGGCGCCGCCGAGCTGGCCGGACAAGGGCGAGATCGACGCTGATGCCAGCTCCGCGCCGATCTTCCTGTGGGGCGCGCCGGGTTCGGGCGTGGAGCGGGTTGCGACCGGCCTGGCCGCCGCCAGCCCGGTGCTGCGCAGCGACCGTTACACCAGCAATCCGCCGGATGATGCATTCCAGAACTACCACACGCTGCAGGACCTCGCCTCCGGCGTGCTGACCCCGGAGCGCCTGGTGCAGCGCTGGCGCGAGCAGCTGCCCGTGCGCGGCTTGCAGGGTGATGCCGTCATCGACTGGCTGCTGTGGTGGGACAACGCACTGCTGTGGGCGCTGCGCCCGCAGCTGCCACAGGGGCGCCTGGTGCTGGTGCTGCGTGATCCGCGCGACATGCTGCTGGACTGGGTGGCCTACGGCGCCGCCGCACCGCTGGCGATGACCTCGCTGGCTGAAGCCAGCGAATGGCTGGCACGCGCGCTGGCGCAGGTTGCCACCCTGCACGAGGAAGATCTGTACCCGCACGTGCTGCTGCGCATCGACCAGATCGGCAACGATCCGCATGCGATGGCCGAGCTGCTGGGACGCCTGTTCGAGCGGCAGATGCCGCCGGCCGCACAGCTGGGCGCACCGCGCTTCCCGCCGGGCCACTGGCGCAACTATCGCGACGTGATGAGCGCCGCCTTTGCCAAGCTCACCCCGATTGCGGTGCGCCTGGGTTACCCGGAAGAGTAAGGAGAAGCCGATGCAACTGAGCAGCCACAGCCTGACCAACGGCGCGCCGATCGACCGCGAGTTCGCCGCTGGCGATGCCGCAGGCTTCGCGCCGGACCGCAACCCTCACCTGGCCTGGAACGGCGCGCCGGAAGGCACGCGTTCGTTCCTGCTGGTGTGCGTGGATCCGGATGTGCCGACCGTTCCGGAAATGGTCGGCCGCAGCGACATGACCGTGCCGCGCGACCAGCCGCGCTGCGACTTCGTGCACTGGGTGATGGCCGATATCCCGGCCTCGGTGCAGGAGATCGCCGCCGGCAGCTGCAGCGATGGCTTCGTGGTGAAGGGCAAGACCGCACCTGCGGGCCCGGCCGGCAGCCGCCAGGGCCTGAACGACTTCACCGGCTGGTTTGCCGGCAATCCGGACATGGCCGGTGACTATCTGGGCTACGACGGCCCGTATCCGCCGTTCAACGACGAACGCGTGCACCGCTACTTCTTCCGCGTGTTTGCGCTGGACGTGGCCTCGTTGGAGCTTCCGGCACGCTTCACCGCCGCAGACGCGTATCGCGCCATGCACGGCCACGTGCTGGCCGAAGCGACGCTGCACGGTACCTACACCTTGAACCCCGCATTGGCCTGAGCGGGCAATGTGCGTTGTAGAGCCGAGCCCATGCTCGGCTGCTTTTCCCGATAGACAGCAGCCGAGCATGAGCTCGGCTCTACAACGCACAATGAAGAAGGGCGGCCTTTCGGCCGCCCTTCTGTCGTTTTACTTCTTCTCGATGGCCGACTCGACCACCATGTCCAGCACGTACGCCTGCGACGGCGCATCAGCCGGCGGGTTCTTCACTTCGTAGCGCTTCACGCGCACCACGTTGCGCACGCCGTCTTCGTGGGTGTAGCCCTCGATGTTGCCGTAGAAGTTCTCGAACTTGCCCGGCTCACCCTGCTTCAGGCCCTTGTCGTCGAACTTGACCTCACGCACCTGCAGGCACTGGTAGTCCGGGATCAGCGGGTGCGAGCACTTCTCGGTCTTCGCGGCCACTTCCAGGAACACGGTTTCGCCGGCGCCGCCATAGCGGGTTTCAGCGGTCGGTTCCGGGTTGAACACCAGCACGTCGCCCTTGGCGGTGGTCAGGGTCAGCTTGCCATCGGCATCCTGCTCGGCCTTCAGCTCGCCCTGCAGGCGGCTCGACACGGCCTCGTCCAGCGCCATCAGCGCCTTGTCGGTGCAGGCCATCATGGTCGAGGCCATCGCACTGACCGTCAGCTTGCCGTCGGCCAGTGTGTAGCCGCCACCCATGTGGTTGCAGGCGTTGCTGACCGACAGGCGGCCATCAGCGAAGTCCAGGGTGACCGGCTTGTCTTCGCGGGCGAACAGCGCGTCGATGCGCTTGCCGTCGGCGGCGGTGGCCTGCTGCAGCAGCCAGTGCTGGCTCTGCAGGCGCTGCGCGTCCAGGTGCGCCAGCGTCTGCTGGTCTGCTGCCTTGGCCGCGGCCGGGGCCACGTCGTCGCCGCCGGTGCCGGCCGGGGCCGGGGTCTGGCTGCAGGCGGCCATCAGGGCCAGCGGGAGGAGCAGGGTGAGCTTGCGGTTCATGGTGATTCTCCTTGGGGAACCGTGGGGGAAACGGGGTGGGGCCGGCATCGGGGTTACCGTGCCCCGGCGCTGTTCAGCTGCCGGACGGCAACCACAGCAGCAGCGCCGCGCCCAGCGCGATGCGGTAAATGGCGAAGGCGGTGAACCTGTGCGACTTGATGTAGCCCATCAGCCACTTCACTACGACGAAGCCGGTGACGGCCGCGGCAAGGAAGGCCACGCCCACGTTGGCCCAGTTCTCGCTGCCCAGCTGCCCGGCCTTGGCCATCTCCAGGAAGGTGTAGGCGCTGGCGGCGAACATGGTGGGAATGCCGACCAGGAACACGAACTCGGCGGCGGCGGCGCGGCGGCTCAGGCCCAGCAGCATGGCCAGGAAGATGGCCGAAGCCGAGCGCGAGGTGCCGGGGAACACGCCGGCCACCACCTGCGCCAGGCCCACACCGATCGCCACCGTCCAGGTCACCTGGTCGCGGTCGGGCAGGCGCGCGGTATAGGCCTCCACCAGCAGCATCCAGAGGCCACCGATGATCAGTGCCCAGGCCACCGGGCTGACCGTCTCCGGCAGCGACCAGCCGGCCTTGCGCACCACCAGGCCGACCACGGCGGTGACCAGGAAGGCCGCGCCCAGCTTGAACACGTACTCGCGGTTCTCGCGCTGGTTCAAGCCGGTGGCCAGCTGCAGCAGGCGCTGGCGGAACACCAGCACCACGGCCACGATCGCGCCGGCCTGGATGACGATGTTGAAGAAGTCCGAGCGGGCACCCAGCCAGTGCTGGGCGATGAGCAGGTGGCCGGTGCTGGAGATCGGCAGGAATTCGGTCAAGCCTTCGAGGATGCCCAGCAGCAGGGCGGAGAGCAGGTCGGACATGGACAGTGCGGGCACGCGCGGCAGGTAGGAAGAAGGTCGAGAGGATAGACGATCCCTGCTGCACCAAACGGGTGCGTCTGGTGCCGGACGCACCCAATTGGTGCGCACCGATTTGCACCGGTCCAGGGCACCCTTTTTGAAATCAATGACTTGCAGCCTGCGAAAAGTTGGCACGGTCGTTGCTCTACCTCAGCAGGCATTCATCCCCATCCGAGGTCGTACCGATGTCCGTGGAAAACGTTGAGAAGCTGATCAAGGACAACCAGATCGAGTTCGTCGATCTGCGCTTTGTCGACATGCGTGGTGTCGAGCAGCACGTGACCTTCCCGGTCAGCATCATCGAGCCGTCGCTGTTCGAAGAAGGCAAGATGTTCGACGGCAGCTCGATCGCCGGCTGGAAGGGCATCAACGAGTCGGACATGGTGCTGCTGCCGGATACTGCCAGCGCCTACGTCGACCCGTTCTACGCCGATCCGACCATCGTGATCAGCTGCGACATCCTGGACCCGGCCACCATGCAGCCGTATGGTCGTTGCCCGCGCGGCATCGCCAAGCGCGCCGAGGCTTACCTGAAGTCCTCCGGCATCGCCGAAACCGCGTTCTTCGGCCCGGAGCCGGAATTCTTCATCTTCGACTCGGTCCGTTTCGCCAATGAAATGGGCAATACCTTCTTCAAGGTCGATTCCGAAGAAGCCGCCTGGAACAGCGGTGCCAAGTACGACGGCGCCAACAGCGGCTACCGTCCGGGCGTGAAGGGTGGCTACTTCCCCGTGCCGCCGACCGACACCCTGCACGACCTGCGCGCCGAGATGTGCAAGACCCTGGAACAGGTCGGCATCGAAGTGGAAGTGCAGCACCACGAAGTGGCCACCGCAGGCCAGTGCGAGATCGGCACCAAGTTCAGCACCCTGGTGCAGAAGGCCGACGAACTGCTGCGCATGAAGTACGTCATCAAGAACGTCGCGCACCGCAATGGCAAGACCGTCACCTTCATGCCCAAGCCGATCGTCGGCGACAACGGCAGCGGCATGCACGTGCACCAGTCGCTGTCCAAGGGCGGCACCAACCTGTTCTCCGGTGACGGCTACGGTGGCCTGAGCCAGCTGGCGCTGTGGTACATCGGCGGCATCTTCAAGCACGCCAAGGCCATCAATGCCTTCGCCAACTCGGGCACCAACAGCTACAAGCGCCTGGTGCCGGGCTTCGAAGCGCCGGTGATGCTGGCCTACTCGGCCCGCAACCGTTCGGCCTCGTGCCGCATTCCGTGGGTCTCCAACCCGAAGGCGCGCCGCATCGAAATGCGCTTCCCGGATCCGATCCAGTCCGGCTACCTGACCTTCACCGCGCTGATGATGGCCGGCCTGGACGGCATCAAGAACCAGATCGACCCGGGCGCACCGAGCGACAAGGACCTGTACGACCTGCCGCCGGAAGAAGAGAAGCTGATCCCGCAGGTCTGCTCCTCGCTGGACCAGGCGCTGGAAGCGCTGGACAAGGACCGCGAGTTCCTGAAGGCCGGTGGCGTGATGAGCGATGACTTCATCGACGGCTACATCGCGCTGAAGATGCAGGAAGTGACCAAGTTCCGCGCGGCCACCCACCCGCTGGAATACCAGCTGTACTACGCCAGCTGACCGGATGCGATGGCGGTGGGCTTCCCCTCCCACCCGCCGCCATCGCTTCCGTTCTCGCGGCTGGGGAGCCGCAAGGCGGGCGCAGGCCCGCCGTTGTAGAGCGGACTGTCGGTCCGCTGCATTGGAACGCGGGCCTTTGGCCCGCTTATCCAGGGGCAAGAGAAAGACCGGATACGCGACCAGGGCCGCCCTCCCTCCCGCGTCGGTCGTGCAAGGAGAGAGGCACGGCCGTCCCGGCCCTGTATGTGTCCGGTGCAACAGCCACGGCCATCATCTGATGGCCGCGGGTTGCCTGATGCCAACGCGCGTCTGCGCGCTGGCCCCATCCACCATCGGGACATGCGCATGAAACTGATCTCCGCCATCATCCGGCCGTTCAAGCTCGACGAGGTCCGCGAGGCCCTGTCCGACGCAGGCGTGTCGGGCATCACCGTGACCGAAGTGAAAGGCTTCGGTCGCCAGAAGGGCCACACCGAGCTGTATCGCGGCGCCGAGTACGTCGTCGATTTCCTGCCCAAGATCAAGATCGAAACCGTGGTCACCGACGAGCGTGCCGACGCGGTGATCGAAGCGATCCAGTCGTCGGCAGGCACCGGCAAGATCGGTGACGGCAAGATCTTCGTCACCGCCGTCGAACAGGTCATCCGCATCCGCACCGGCGAAATCGGTGCCGACGCGCTGTAACCCCCCTTCCGGAGACTCCCCCATGAAGATGCGCCTTCTCACCGGGTGGCAAGCCCGGTTCCATGTCGTGTGGCTGTTGATGCTGCTCAGCGCGTTCGCCGCCGGTGCGTGGCCGGGCAGCGCCCATGCCCAGGCACAGGTGTCGCCGCTGCCGAGCGAAACCGTAGCGGTTGAACCGTTGCAGGCCCCGGTGGCCGCAGCACCTGCCGCTGCCGAAGCAACGGCCCCGGCATTCGACCACGGTGACGTGGCCTGGATGCTCACTTCCACCCTGCTGGTGCTGCTGATGGTGGTGCCGGGCCTTGCCCTGTTCTACGGCGGCCTGGTGCGTTCGAAGAACGTGCTGTCGGTACTCAGCCAGATCCTGGTGGTGTTCTCGCTGGTGCTGCTGCTGTGGGTGGCGTACGGCTACAGCGCGGTATTCAGCGCCGGCAACCCGTTCTTCGGCTCGTTCACCGAATTCGCCTTCCTCAAGGGCTTCACTCCGGAGTCGGTCGGCAACACGCCGATCAAGGGCCTGCCGGATTACCTGTTCGTCGCCTTCCAGTCGACCTTCGCGGGCATCACCACTGCGCTGATCGTCGGTGCCTTCGCCGAACGCATCAAGTTCCGTGCGGTGCTGCTGTTCTCGGCGCTGTGGTTCACCCTCAGCTACATCCCGATGGCGCACATCGTCTGGGGTGGCGGCTACCTGGGTGAGATGGGAGCGATCGATTTCGCCGGTGGCACCGTGGTCCACATCAACGCAGGCGTTGCCGGCCTGGTGGCCGCATGGTTCGTCGGCAAGCGCCTGGGCTATGGCCAGACCGCGCTGAAGCCGCACAACGTGCCGTTCACCTATATCGGCGCGATGCTGCTGTGGGTGGGTTGGTTCGGCTTCAACGCCGGCTCCGCCGCCGCGGCCGATACCGTAGCTTCACTGGCCTTCCTCAACACCGTGCTGGCCACGGCTGCGGCTGTACTCGGCTGGACGCTGGTGGAAGCGATCAGCAAGGGCAAGCCGTCGGCACTGGGCGCCGCCTCGGGCGCGGTGGCCGGCCTGGTCGGCATCACCCCGGCCTGCGGCACCGTCGGTCCGCTCGGCGCGATCGTCATCGGCTTCGTCGCCGGCGTGGTCTGCGTGTGGGGCGTGACCGGCCTCAAGCGCCTGCTGAAGGTGGACGACACCGCCGACGTGTTCGGTGTGCATGGCGTCGGCGGCATCGTCGGCGCGATCCTTACCGGCGTGTTCAGTGCGCAGTCGCTGGGTGGCACCAAGGCCGATCTGGATATCGCGCACCAGGTCTGGGTGCAGGTGGTCAGTGTCGGTCTCACCGTGGTGTGGTCGGCCGTGGTGACCGCGGTCATCCTGCTGGTGGTCAAGGTCGTGGTCGGCCTGCGCGTGACCGAAGAGGCAGAGCGCACCGGCCTGGATGTGACCTCACACGGCGAATCCGCCTACGAGGCCTGAAGTAGCGGTGCATGGACGGGGTGGGTGCCGACCGTTGGTCGGCACTTCCACTGTCCTCGTTCTGGTAGGTGCCAAGCTTGCTTGGCACGGGGTCTGGGTCTGCTCTGGTGGGTGCCGACCGTTGGTCGGCACAGCCGGTAGCCCATCCACGCATGGCGTGGATCTACCGCATCCTCTCTGGTGGGTGCCAAGCTTGCTCGGCACGGCGGCATGCATCATCGCGCCTGATCACGCACAATCAGGCCATGCACCCGATCCGCACTGTCCTGATGCTCTCGGCCTGCCTGTTGCTGGCCGCCTGTGCCTCCGCGCCACGGGAGACGCACAACCCGCTCGCCACCTGGGTGCCGTCGCCCAACCAGAACGCGCGCACGCCGGTCATCATCGTCATCCACCACACCGAGCAGAAATCGGTGCAGCAGAGCCTGCACACGCTGCGCACGGCCAACAGTGGTGGACCGGTCAGCGCGCACTACCTGATCGGCGCCGATGGCCATCGCTACCAGCTGGTGGCCGATGTGCGCCGCGCCTGGCATGCGGGGGCCGGCCGCTGGGGCACCATCACCGATCTCAATTCGGCCTCGATCGGCATCGAACTCGACAACGATGGCCGCAGCCCGTTCAGTGCGGCGCAGATCGAATCGCTGATCGTGCTGCTGCGTGACCTCACCACGCGCCTGAACATCCCGCCGCGCCAGGTCATCGCCCACGCCGACCTGGCACCGACGCGCAAGCAGGATCCGAGCCGCTTCTTCCCGTGGCAGCAGCTGGCCGAAGCCGGCTTCGGGGTGTGGCCGCGCGCCGCCGATGGTGCCGCACCGGAAGGCTTCGATGCGTGGAATGCGCTGGCCCGCTTCGGCTATCCGCTGGACAACCGCGAGGCCACCGTCGCCGCCTTCCATCGCCGTTTCCGTGGCCGCGACGACCTGCCGAAGACGCTGGATGCCGAGGACGCCCGCATCCTGCATTCACTGCTGCTGCAGACCCCATGAGCCAGTAGTGCCAGCCCATGGCTGGCAGCCTCACTCCATCCCCAGCTCGCTGCGCAGTGCCGCCACATGCGCGCGCCCAACAGGCAACTCGCTGCCGTCGCTCAGCACCAGCCAGTAGCGGCTGCCCGAGGCCGCATGCAGGGTACGCACCTGGCGCAGGTTGACCAGGTAGGAACGATGGCAGCGGACGAAATCCGCAGGCAGCACGCTGGCCAGCGCGGCCAGGGATTTGTCATGCAGTTCACTGCCACCGTCGCGCAGGCGCACCTGGCTGTAGTCGCCGTCGGCGCGTATCCACAGCACGTCCGCCAGTTCGACGGTCGCTGTACCCTGCGCACGCCAGATGCCCAGATACCGCGCGCGACCGGCGCGGACGCCACCGGTATCGAGCAGGCGTTCCAGCGCCTGGGCAAGGCGCTCGCGTGAGAAGGGCTTGGGTACGAAGTCGAGTACGCCGTGTTCGAACGCCTGCAATGCGCGCTCGCGGTGTGCCGACACCACCACGCACTGGTAGCGCCCGGCCACGGCGCGGCGCAGCAGCTCGAAGCCATCGTCGCCGCCAAGGTTGAGGTCCAGCAGCAGGCCGTCGTAGACGCTGCGCTGCAAGCGGTCGCCGGCCGCTTCCAGATCGGCCACCGCATCGAAACGCGCCCGTGCACCGGCCACCTCGCCGCACAGGCGCAGGAGGCGCTGTCGCACCAGCGGCTCGTCCTCGACGATCAGGATGCGCATGTCAGCTCGATCCGGCCACACCAGTGGTCACCGTCGATGCCCTGCACGAAGCTCCAGCCGGCGGGGCTGGCTGCCGCCAGACTGGCCTCGATGTAGCGCGTGCCGGTGCCACGTCCGCGATGCGGGGCCGAGCCTCGCGCACTGTGCAGTTCCAGTATCCAGCGCGCGTTGTCGCGCTGCACGCGCAGGCGGAAAGGGTGCAGTGCACAGGCGACAGCACCGGCATGGGTCAGTGCATTTTCCACCTGCGCATGCAGGATGCCGGGCGGCAACGAAATCGCCGCATCCTCGCCCTCGACGTCCAGCATCATGCGCCGGTCCAGAGCAAGACCGACGATATCCAGATGGCTGCGGCACAACGCCAACTCGTCCTGCAGGGGTACGCTCTGGCGGCTGCTGCTGTCGCGCAGGCGATCGAACTGATCAGCCAATGACTCCACCAGGCGGCTGGCGCGCATCGGTGACTGTTCGATCAGCTCCTGCAGGCAGGTCAGCGTGTTCATCAGCCAATGCGGCTGGATACCCCGTTGCAACAACTGCAACGACAGCTGCGCGCGTTCTTCGCGCAGCCGGGCGTTGTGCCGGTCTAGCGCCTGCAACTGGGCAGCGTGGCGCAGTAGCAGGAACACCATCAGCACCGCCAGCAGCAGGAAGTAAGGGCCATCAAGGAAGGCGCCGCGTGCGACCAGCAGCGCGAGCAGGCCGGCAGACAGCAGCGCCAGGATCGGCCATCGGTCTTCCTGCCCCGCAGGCGTGCGCAGCAGCACCCACACCGAGGCGAGCAGGCTCAACAGCAGCACCGCCGCTGAGCGGGTGTCGAAGCCGGGCAATGCGATGGCCGCGGCCATGATCAGCGCCAGATAGATGAAACCACTTGCCTTGGGCACGACCACCTCGAAGCGACGCGCAAGATAGGCTGGCAGCAGCACGGCCGCGATGACATGCAGTGCAAGCAGCGCGACCAGGCGAACGCCGTGCCACGGGTAGGTGTAGCCCAGCAGTGATCGCCACGCCTCGACCGCGGGCAGTGCAAGTCCCACCACCCCCAGCGCCAGCAGCAGCCGCGCGCCGGGTTTGTGCGCCTGTCCCCGCAGCACGGCCAGGAAGTACAGGCACGCTGCCGCCAGCGCACCGGTGGCGAACGCGGCGATCAGCCACGGCAGGATCACCTGGCCGTACAGCACGGCGGCAGGCGCGATCAGTACCATCGCATCGGCACCATGCAGAGCAAAGCGTTGCTGTTGGCTGGACGCAAGCGCCACCAGCTCATCGCTGGCGTTGGCCGAAGGAGGCGGCAGCACGCGGACGATGTCGATGCGTCCCGGCCGCTCTTCTTCGGCGGTACGGCCGACCACGCCATTGCTGATCCACGGTGTGCCATTCCAGTACAGCTGGCTGGCCGCGCGCAGCGACAGTCGCAGGGCGCGGCCGTGATCACCGGCGACAGCCGGCGCAGGCACATGCCAGCGCAGCCAGTACGGGCCGCGCCAGCGCGCCAGCGCGCGTTGGTCCAGTGGCTGCCAAGCCAGGTCCTGCGCCGGTCGCGTCGGCAGGGGGCCGGATGCTCCGAGGTTCGCAGGTGCCATCTCCGCCCCGCGCAGCTGCACCATTCCGGGCGGGGGCGTCGTCGCGATCAGCCACGCGGCGACGGCCGCAAGCAATACAACGAGGACAGCCAGGGTTCGTAGGATCTGCATGGCGGCCATCGTATCGGCTGCGCGGAGACATTGGGCTGCCGTCTGGAGACGTTCGGCAGATGGACGCGCCCGCAGCGCGGCGAGGGAGCAGATGCTGGCGGTGCACATCCTTCCATCGGAGCCCAACATGACCCGCAGCGCCTCTACCTCCGCCGGCCGTTTCCAGGTTCGTCGCCCTGTCGTGGCTGCCACCCTCGCCGTGCTCTGCTTGGCCCTGGCCGCGGCCCTTCCCGCGCAGGCCAGTCCGGCGGCGCTGACATTCGAGCCCTACACACTGCAGACCAAGGGCCATGGCGATATTCCCGCCGAGATCGCCACGCTGGAGGTGCCGCGTCGGCACAGCGAGCCGGACGGTCCGCGCCTGCACCTGAAGGTGGTGCGCCTGCGCGCGACGGCCGGCAATGGCCGCGCGGCACCGGTGGTCTACCTGGCGGGTGGTCCGGGTGGTTCCGGTATCGACACTGCACGGGGTCCGCGCTGGCCTGTGTTCGACCAGGTGCGGCGCGAATCCGACGTGCTGCTGCTCGACCAGCGCGGCGCCGGCCAGTCCGAGCCGCCGCCGGAATGTCCGCATGAAACACGTTTCGACGACGCCCAACCCCTGCAGCGCGATACGGCCCTGGCCGCAGTGCAGGCCACGGCGGCGAAGTGTGTAGCGTTCTGGCGTCAGGCCGGCGTCGATCTCGGCGCTTACACCACGGCCGAGAGTGCCGGTGACCTCGACGACCTGCGGCGCGCGCTGGACGTGCCGAAGATCAGCCTGTGGGGCATGAGCTACGGCACCCATCTGGCCTTGGCCACGGTACGCCTGCATGGTGCCGGTCTGGAGCGCGTGGTGCTGATGGGGTCCGAAGGGCCCGACGATACGCTGAAGCTGCCGCTGAGCAGCGACGCGCTGCTGCAGGAGCTGACAGTGCTTGCGCGCAAAGACGGCTTCGACGATCTCGCCGGATCGGTCACCCGCGTGCTGCAAGCGCTGCGTGAGCAGCCGCGGCAGGGCCGCAGCCACATGCATGCGGGCAAGCAGGTCACCATCGGCCTGTACGACGCGCAGATCGTCATCGCCAACATGCTGGGGCAGCGCATCACCCAGCAATGGCTGCCGTTGGTGCTGCGCGAGGCCGAGCGCGGCAACTACGATCCGCTGGCAGACCTGGTGCTGATCGGGCGCGCCCAGTTCGCACAGTTCCCGGCCATGGGCCTGGCGATGGACGTTGCTTCCGGGCAGAGCCCGCAGCGCCGGGCGCTGGCCGAAGCACAGGCACGCCAGAGCCTGTTCGGCGACGGGCTGAACTTCCCCTTCCCGGCCATCGGCGAAGGCCTCGGCCTGGCCGATCTGGGTGAGGGCTTCCGCCGGCCGCTACACAGTGAGGTGCCGGTGCTGTTCATCAGCGGCACGCTGGATGGACGCACGCCCCCGGCCAATGCCGCTGCACTGCTGCCGGGGTTCAGCAACGGCCACGCGCTGCTGGTGCGCAATGCAAGCCACCACAACGAGCTGTGGACCGGCAACCCCGCCATCGCCCGCAACATCGTCGACTTCCTCGCTGGCCGCGCCGTGAGCGACACCGTGCTGGACGTGCCGCCGCCGGTGTTCGCCACCCACAGCAGTGAGTCGCTGGGCGGCAAGCGATAAGGCCGTCGTGTGGCGCAGGATGCGATCCCGGTCCTGCGCCACGCCCGATTGCACTACATTGGGGCAATGACTGACCTCATCGCCCCCTTCAACCGCACGTGCTGGAGTCTTCTTGCGCTTGCCGTGCTTGCTGGTTGTTCCACCACCGCCCCCCGCACCGGATCCGAAGTGCCGACGGCCGTCACACCGCCGGCGGCCACCTACGCCAAGGTCGCATGGAGCGCACTGCCGCCGGTCTCCGACAGCGATCTGCAGGCCGGCTTCGTTGCCTGGCGCAGCAGCTGCACCCGCCTGAAGAACGATGCAGTCTGGGCCAGACCCTGCGCCACCGCCGCGACGGTGGCGGACAAGGACCCGGCCGCGATCCGCCAGTTCCTGCAGCGCGATTTGGATGTCTATGCACTGCGTGCCGGCGGCCACCAGGCCGACGGGCTCATTACCGGCTACTACGAACCGATCTATCCCGGCAGCCTCACCCGCACGGCCACTGCCACGGTGCCGGTGTACGGCACGCCGGATGATCTGGTGGTGGTGCAGCTGGAGAGCCTCTACCCGGAACTGAAGGGCAAGCGTTTGCGCGGGCGCGTCGAAGGCAAGGTGCTCAAGCCCTATGACGACGCCGGTACCATCGCGGCCAAGGGCGCCAAGGCGCCGGTGCTGGCCTGGCTGACTGATCCGATGGACCTGCAGCTGCTGCAGATCCAGGGATCCGGCCGGGTGCGACTGGGCGATGGCACGCAGGTGCGGCTGGCCTATGCAGAACAGAATGGCCACCCGTACCGCGCCATCGGTCGCTGGCTGGTGGACCAGGGCCAGCTGAAGAAGGAAGACGTCACCATGGACGCCATCCGCACCTGGGCCCGAGCCAATCCCGCACGCGTGCCGGAACTGCTGCGCAGCAATCCCAGCTACGTGTTTTTCGTGCGCAACTCGGACAGCCCGGAAGGTCCACGCGGTTCACTGAACGTGCCGCTCACCGCCGGTTACAGCGTGGCAGTGGACCGCACCGTGGTGCCGCTGGGCAGCCTGCTGTGGCTGTCCACCACGCGCCCGGACGGCAGCCCGGTGGTGCGCCCGGTGGCCGCGCAGGACACCGGCGGTGCCATCGCCGGTGAAGTGCGCGCCGACCTGTACTGGGGCAGCGGCGATGCCGCCGGCAAGCTGGCCGGTGACATGAAGCAGAAGGGCAACATCTGGATGCTGTGGCCGAAGGGCGTGGCGTTGCCGGCGCCGGCCCAATGAAGCGCTCACCTGCGTGCTGCAAGGTCGGGCGATAATGGCGCCATTCCGAACTTTCCGGCCGCGTCTGCGGCCAGGACCTCCGCAATGACCTACGCAAAGCACAACGCAAGATCCGGCGCGAAATCCGCCGCAAAGAAGTACTACAAGCACTGGGCCGAATCGGGCCTGGGCAAGGGCAACGTGCTGATGGAAGCACGCGGCGAGAAGATCGTGCGCCAGGTGGAAATCTACGGCACCAAGATGGTCTGGGCCGACGAGCATGCCCACAGCGACGACCGCTTCCTGCTGGCCGACCAGCCGGTGTCGTTCCTGGATTTCGACGAGGACGACGAAATCTCCCCGCGCGAATTCGAAAGCGCCTGGAAGAAGGCCAGGGAAGCCACCGGCTACCCGGTGTAAGCACCGCTCCACCCCGCTGTGTAGAGTCGAGCCATGCTCGACTGCTGTTTGCCAGTAGCCGCCGAGCATGGCTGGACTCTACATGGCAGGCGTGTGAAATGTTATATGATTACATTTCATCCGCGCCCTTCCCCCCCCATGAAGACCTCCACGCTGGTGGCCGCCCTCGCGGCCGCTCCGTTCGCCCCTGAAGCTTTCGCACAGTCCGCCGATGCCGCGCTCACCCTCGGCAAGGTGCAGGTGCACCAGCATGGCGAAGGCCAGCTCAGCGCACACCAGGTGCTGACCTCGGTGGATGTGCTGGGCGCGGACCAGATCGAAGACCGCAACGTCTCGCACAGCTGGGAACTGCTGGGGCAGATGCCCGGCATCCAGCTCACCGAAACCCGGCAGGGGGCCGAATCGGGCAAGGTCAGCTTCCGCGCCTTCAACGGCGAGGGCTACCTCAACGCCATCAAGACCCTCATCGACGGCATCCCCAGCAACGTCAACAGCGGCAACCAGCGCTTCATCGACATGCTGTTCCCGCTGGAGATCAGCTACATCGAAGTGGTGCGCGGAACCAACGACCCGCGCTACGGCCTGCACAACATCGGCGGCAACGTGAACTTCGGTACGCGCCAGGGCGGCAACTACACCGATGCGCGGCTGGCCTACGGCAGCTACAACACCCGCGATGCGCAGCTGGCGATCGGCCGCGAAAGCAATGGCTTCGCGCAGAACTACTTCGTCGGCACCCAGGCCAGCGATGGGTACCGCGACCACGACACCTCGAAGAAGTATTCGCTGGGTGGCAAGTGGTTCTACGGGTCGCTGGACAACGGCCTGCGCGTGGGCCTGATCGCGCGCGCCTACCACCACGAAGCGGACGAACCCGGCTTCATGACGGCCGACGAACTGCGCACGCATCGTCGTGGCAGCGACCTGCGCAACGGCAACGATGGCGATGACCGCGACATGCGGCAGATCGCCGCGCACGTGGACCTGAAGCTGTCCGACGCGCTCGCCTTCGGCACGCGGCTGTACTACAACCGCTACGAAGACGACCGCCGCGTGACCTTCAGCGACCTGCCCACCGGCAACCTGCCGCGCCAGCGCCGCGTGTGGGATGAGCGCCAGACCGGCCTGCTCAGCACGCTCACCTGGCAGGCCAGCCCCTCGCTTACCGTCGAAGGCGGCCTGAACTACGAGCAGCAGGACAACGGCTACGTCCGCGAGCGCTACGCCTACGCCGAACCCACCGATTTCAGCCAGGCACCGGCGCGCGTGCAGAACAACGACCGCCACAGCTTCGACAACTGGGGTGCCTACGTGCAGGCCATCTACCAGCCCGGCGAGGCGTGGAAGATCGTGCCGGCCTACCGTATCGACCGCTTCAGTGGTAGCACGCACCTGATGAGCGGGATCAGCGGCCGCCTGCAGGACTACGGCACGATCGGCCAGCCCAAGCTGAGCGTCATCCACAGCCTGGGCCAGACCACCCACGTCTACGCGAACTGGGGCCGCACCTTCCAGGTGCTGACCGGTTCCACCGCACCGGCCTACCTCACCCCGGGGCAGGCGCCGATGCAGCCGTCCACCAACACCGGCATGGAGCTGGGCCTGAAATTCCAGCCGTTTGCCGGCAGCCAGGCACGCCTGGCGGTGTGGCAGCAGGATGCAGAGAACGAGGTATCCAACATGCCGGCTACCGGTACGACGGTCACCTTGGGTAAGACCCGCCGCCGCGGCGTGGATGCGCAGCTGAGCCTGCAGATGGGCGACGACTGGACGGTCTGGGCCTCGCACGCCTACCAGGAAGCGAAGATCACCCGCGACGACCGCGATGCCAGCGTTTCCCTGCAGGGCCGCGAAGTGGCCGCCACCCCGCGCCACATCAGCAATCTGGGCGTGGACTACCGCGCCACTGATGCGCTGCGGCTGGGCCTGCAGGCGCGTGCACAGGGCGATTACTACCTGGAAGAGCGCAACGCGGCCGGCAAGTTCGGAGGCTTCGCCGTGCTCGACCTCAGCGCCGCGTACCAGATCAACCCGCGCTGGAGCGTGGACCTGCAGCTGAAGAACGTCACCGGCCGCGAGTACGCCTACGCCTGGTACGACAGCTTCTTCTGGGACAGCGCCCGCCCGATGTTCTCGCCTGCCCCGGGCCGCAGCGTGTTCGTCGGCCTGAACATGAAGCTGTAATCGGCCACGCACCCGGTAGTGGTCGAGCCTGCTCGACCTGCGGCAGGGGTCAGAGCCCTTTCCTGACGGAAAGGGCTCTGACCCCGAACCCACGTTTTGCACTACATTGGTGCAATGTCCGACCCCGCACCCCCGCCGTCCCTCGATGCCCTCGGCACGCCGCTGGCCTGGGCCGGGGCCGATGGCTGCATTGCCGGCTGCAATCCGGCTTTCGCCCGCTGGCTGGGCGTCAGCGTCCGGCGCCTGTTGGGTCGGCCGCTGGCCGCACTGGAAGTGCAGGGCGAGGCACTGGCCCATTTCCTGGCCCGCGATGAACGCGACAGCCTGCGCCTGAACCGGCTGGCGCTGGCGGTGCCCGGCGAGGCCCCGCGCTTCGCTGAGGGCTGGATGAGCCGCCGCGACGATGGCGGCTGGCTGCTGGAAGCGCATCCGGTCGATGAATTTCCCGGGCTGGACCCGACCCAGGCCCTGCCCAGCGCGCTCAGTGCAGCGCTGAAGGGGCTGGCCCACGAGCTGCGCAACCCGCTGGCCGGGCTGAAGGGCGCGGCCCAGCTGCTGGCCCGCCGCGCGGCCCAGCGCGATGCCAGCGAACGCGAGCTGATCGAACTGATCGGCTCGGAGATCGAGCGCCTCAACGGCCTGCTCGACCAGCTGCTGTCGCCGGCCCCGGCCGCGCCGCATGCCGAACTGAACATCCATGCCGCGCTTGAGCGCGTGCTGCGACTGGCCGAGAACGAGGCCGGCTGGGCGGTACGCCTGCAGCGCGACTACGACCCCAGCATTCCCGAATTCCATGGCGACGCCGACCGCCTCACCCAGGCGGTGTGGAACCTGGTGCGCAACGCGATCCAGGCCGGTGCCGGCAACATCACCCTGCGTACCCGCGTGGAGCATGGCGTGCGCATCGCCGAGCAGCTGCACACGCTGGCGTTGCGCCTGGAAATTGCCGACGACGGCCGTGGTGTACCCGAGGAACTGGCCGAGCACCTGTTCCTGCCGCTGGTCAGTGGCCGCGCCGAAGGCACTGGCCTGGGCCTGGCGCTGGCCCAGCAGGTGGCGCGCGAGCACCGCGGCACGCTGACCTACCGCTCGCGCCCGGGCCATACCGTGTTCACCCTGCTGCTGCCGATCGTCAGTGGCACCGCCCCGGCCGAGGAGGCCCCGCGCGATGTCTGAGTCTTCTTCGTCCCCGCAGCGCATCTGGGTGGTCGATGACGATCGTGCCGTGCGCTTCGTGCTGTGCACCGCGCTGCGCGAGGCGGGCTACCAGGTCGTCGATTTCGACAGCGCTGCGCCCGCGTTGCAGGCGTTGAACGAGGGCCCACCGCCGGCGCTGCTGTTCACCGACGTGCGCATGCCCGGCGACGACGGCCTGGTGCTGCTGGACAAGCTGAAAGCCGCATTGCCGCAGCTGCCGGTGGTGGTGATGTCGGCCTATACCGATGTGGCCAGCACGGCCGGTGCGTTCCGTGGTGGCGCGCATGAATTCCTGTCCAAACCGTTCGACCTGGACGACGCGGTGGCGCTGGCACAGCGTGTGCTGCCGGCAATTGCGCCGGCACTGGCGGCGCCCACACCTGCGGCGGAAGCGCATAGCGACCAACCGCCGCAACTGGTGGGCGATACCCCGCCGATGCGCGCGCTGTTCCGTGCCATCGGCCGCCTGGCGCAGGCGCCGCTGGCGGTGCTGATCACCGGCGAGACCGGCACCGGCAAGGAGCTGGTGGCCAATGCGCTGCATCGCGAATCGCCGCGCGCGCAGGGGCCGTTCGTCGCGCTCAATACCGCTGCAATCCCGTCCGAGCTGCTGGAAAGCGAGTTGTTCGGCCACGAGGCTGGTGCCTTCACCGGCGCGCAGCGCCGCCATATCGGCCGCTTCGAACAGGCCGACGGCGGCACGCTGTTCCTGGATGAGATCGGCGACATGCCGCTGCCGCTGCAGACGCGCCTGCTGCGCGTGCTGGCGCAGGGCGAGTTCTTCCGCGTGGGTGGCCGCGAGCTGATCCGCGTCGATGTGCGCGTGGTCGCCGCCACCCACCAGGATCTGGAAGGCCTGGTTGCACAGGGAAAGTTCCGCGCCGACCTGCTGCACCGCCTGGACGTGGTGCGCCTGCAGCTGCCGCCGCTGCGTGAGCGCCGCGAGGACATCGCGCAACTGGCCAGCACCTTCCTGGCCGCCGCCGCGCGCAAGCTGGATACGCCGCCGAAGCGCCTGACCGCTGCCGCACTGCAGGCGCTGCGCGAACACGACTGGCCGGGCAACGTGCGCGAACTGGAAAACGTGTGCTGGCGGATGGCGGCGTTGGCCGCCGCCGACACCATCGGCGTGGCAGACGTCGATACCGCGCTGAACCGCACGCGCGGCCGTCGCGGCAGCACCAGCGGTGCCGATCCCGGCCAGTGGGAAGCGCTGCTGGCCGAATGGGCACGCCGTCAGCTGGCCGAAGGCGTGGAAGGGTTGCACGCGCAGGTGCGTGAGCGGGTCGACCATGCCCTGCTGGAGGCCGCGCTGCAGATCACCCATGGCCGTCGTGCCGAAGCCGCTGCCCGCCTGGGCCTGGGCCGCAATACCCTTACCCGCAAGCTGGGCGCTGGCCGCCGCCGCGGGGGCCATTGAACGGTCCCTGCACGCGATCCTCGCGCCCGCTTGCCGAACCGTTGATCGTTCATGGACGATGCCGTCCGTAGTGTCACCTGCAAGGAGTCTTCGATGCGTCTGTCCTTTGCCATCCTGCCGTTGTCCGCCGCCGTGCTGCTGTCTGCCTGTGGCAGCGCGCCGAAGAAGGCCGAGCCCACCCCGCCACCACCGACCGTGGTCAGCGCCGCGAAACAGGCCGAGGCCAATCTCTCGCCGGCCTCGGCCAGTATCGTCAGTGGTCGCATCGCGCTGATGGTGGAGCCCGGTGGCCTCCACATCACCGGCCTGATCGGTGGCCTGCAGCCGATGCAGCAGGCCGGCTTCCACATCCATGAGCGTGGCGACTGCAGCGCGGTGGATGCCAGCAGTGCCGGCAATCACTTCAATCCCGGTGGCGCTGCGCATGGCCGCGCCGGCACCGGCAAGCACCACCTGGGCGACATGGACAATCTGCGTGCCGACGCCCAGGGCCGCGCCAACGTCGATATCCACCTCAAGGGCGTTACCCTTGGCGGAGGCGCCGCCACCGATATCGCCGGACGTGCACTGGTCGTGCATGCCAACGCCGACGACTATCGCAGCCAGCCCGCCGGCAATGCCGGCGTCCGCATCGCCTGTGGCGTGATCCGGGTTGTCCGCTGATCACTGCAGGCATCATCCAGGGAGAGATTCCATGCGTTTGATCCACACGTCGCTGTTCGCAGCCATTGCTGCACTGGGCCTGGCGGCCTGCAACCAGCAGCCGGCCGCGCCGCAGGCTGAAACCCCGCCGGCCGCACCGGCCGACGGCGCCACCACCGAACCGGCCGCAACGCCGGCGCCGGCCGCTGCAGCGGCCACCGATGCCACCGCCACCGCCGAACTGGCACCGACCCAGGGTAACGAGACCAAGGGCAGCGTCACCTTCAAGGTGGTTGACGGCAAGGTCCACGTGACCGGCCAGATCAGCGGCCTGAAGCCGGGCAGCGAGCACGGCTTCCACATCCACGAGAAGGGCGACTGCAGCGCCCCGGACGGCATGAGCGCCGGTGGCCACTTCAACCCGGGCAAGCAGGATCACGGCAGCGTGTCCGCTGATCCGCACCACGGTGGCGACATGCCCAACATCAAGGCCGACGACAAGGGCGTGGCCACCATCGACGGCCCGGTGTCGAGCAACGTCAACATCGGCAAGGGTGATGACTTCGACATCATCGGCCGTGGCCTGATCGTCCACGCCGACGCGGACGACTACAAGACCCAGCCGACCGGCAACGCCGGCGCGCGCCTGGCATGTGCGGTGATCCAGAAGGCCCCGTAAGGGCGCTTTTGCTGGAAACGGAAAACGCCGGTGCAAGCCGGCGTTTTTCTTTGCATCGCTTTCTGTAGAGCCGAGCCCATGCTCGGCTGTGCTTTCGGCGGCCTGAGCCGAGCATGGGCTCGGCTCTACAGCAATACGCACGGCGGTCGCGCCCCGGCGAAACGCAATTGCACGGTAGCGCCGGGCCATGCCCGGCGGCGCGCATCCGCAGATCAGCGCGCCAGCAGCTCGCGCGCGTCCTGCCCGGCCTCGCAGTGCACGAACAGCACCGGCACGCCGTGCGCTTCCAGCACCGCGGCCATCTGCCGCTGGCGCATCAGGAACTGCTCGTAGATGCCCTTCAGGCGGTCGCAGTCGTTGTTGCCGTGGTTGTAGTGCGCGCACCAGCCGGCCGGGTCGAACAGCGCCATGCGTGCCTCGCCATGGGTATAGCGCAGCAGCGGCTCGGGCGCGGCATTGAGCCACTCGTCCTCGCCCGGGGCCATGATCGCCGTCTCGATCAGCGGCCACAGCGCGGCCAGGCCCTGGTTGTCGTACTGCATCGACATCATCGCGGCCAGATCATTCACGGTGAAATAGCGTGCGTGCTCGATGCGGGCACCAAAGGTGTTCTGCGCCATCAACGCGGTGTCGGCATGGGCCATGCCGTTGGCCAGCAGCGTATCTTCCAGCGCCTCGGCCACCGCATTGGTGGTGGCCACGTCACTGCCGGCCAGCAAGAACGGCACCACACGCAGGCCACCACCCACCAGGCTGGCATCGGCCTGGAACGGCAGCGGCACGTCACCCTGGGCGTCGGTACCGAACGCCAGCAGGCGCGGGCCCTGGTTGCGGCCCGGCGCACGCATCTGCAGTTCTTCCAGCCGGCGATGGATCGGCCAGCCCGGGCGCAGCACTTCGGCCGGGTCGAAATGGGCGGCGGCGAACACCAGGTCCAGCTCGGCCACCTGCGGCACCAGCTTGGACAGGTCGCGGCCGACGCGATCGGCCAGTTCACCGGCCTGTTCGGCGCTGAGTACCGCCTGGCGGGGGATTTCGCCGCCGGCCAGTTCCAGGGCCAGCACGCCAAGGGCATTCATCGCGGGGTCGGGTTTGCTCATGGTTCCACGGTTGGCCCATCACAGGGCGGCAGCTACACTTGGCTCCATTATGCCTGCTCCGCCGTGCAGGCCATGTTGCAGACACCCTCATCCATGCCAGGTATCTCCATGCCCAACGCTCGTCCCGTCGCCATCCTCGGTGGCGTCCGCATTCCGTTCTGCCGCCAGAACACCGCGTATTCGGATGTCGGCAACCTCGGCATGTCGGTCCGTACGCTGGGCGCGCTGGTCGAACGGTTCGGCCTGCACGGCCAGCAGCTGGGTGAAGTGGCGATGGGTGCGGTGATCAAGCACTCCAGCGACTGGAACCTGGGCCGCGAAGCCACGCTGTCCTCCGGCCTGTCGCCGCTGACCCCGGGCATCACCCTGCAGCGCGCCTGCGGTACTTCGCTGGACAGCATCATCACCGTCGCCAACAAGATCGCGCTGGGCCAGATCGAATCCGGCATCGGCGGTGGTTCGGACACCACCTCCGACGTGCCGATCGTCTACGGCAAGAAGCTGCGCGCGCGCCTGCTGGCCGCCAACCGTGCCAAGAGCACCGGCGACAAGATCCGCGCGTTGACCGCCGGCTTCAAGTTCTCCGAACTGAAGCCCGAGTTCCCGGGCGTGGCCGAGCCGCGCACCGGCAAGAGCATGGGTGACCATTGCGAGGACATGGCCAAGGAATGGAACATCTCGCGCGACTCGCAGGACGAGTGGGCGGTGTCGTCGCACAAGAAGCTGGCTGCCGCCTATGAGCGTGGCTTCTTCAACGACCTGATCGCACCGTTCCGTGGCGTCGAGCGCGACAACATCCTGCGCCCGGATACCTCGCTGGAAAAGCTCGCCACGCTGAAGCCGGCCTTCGACAAGGTCTCCGGCCGCGGCACCCTGACCGCAGCCAATTCCACCCCGCTCACCGATGGCGCTGCCGCGGTGCTGCTGGCCAGCGAGGAATGGGCCCGCGCACACGGCCACGAACCGCAGGCGTACCTGCGTGATGCCCACGTCTCGGCCGTTGATTTCGTGCATGGTGAAGGCCTGCTGATGGCACCGACCGTGGCTGTGCCGGAGATGCTCAAGCGCAATGGCCTGACCCTGCAGGACTTCGACATCTACGAGATCCACGAAGCCTTCGCCGCGCAGGTGCTGTGCACCCTGCGTGCGTGGGAGAGCGAGGATTACTGCCGCAACCGCCTGGGCCTGGATGCACCGATGGGCCGCATCGACCCGGACAAGATCAACCTGCTGGGTTCGTCGCTGGCCACCGGCCACCCGTTCGCTGCCACCGGCGCCCGCGTGATTGCTACGGCCGCCAAGCAGCTGGCCGAACGCGGCGGCGGCCGCGCGCTGGTGTCGATCTGCACCGCCGGCGGCATGGGCGTGGTGGCGATCGTCGAACGCTGATTGTTGCGACCGCACGCCAACCAAGGTTGGCGACTACCGGGTTCCACACATGAAAACGCCGCCCAATGGGCGGCGTTTTTTCTTGCTCTGGTGAGTGCCGACCGTTGGTCGGCACGCTTCACGGCAACCGCGGATTACCGAATTCGTCGCGCTCTTCGTTGGCGTCATACACCGGCGGCTGCACCGTGATGGGCTGCTCTTCCACCGTGGCGCGTGCAGGTGCTTCAATGCCGCGCACCAGCTCCACGCTGTCCTCGCCGCGCTGCAGTCGCAGCGCATTGGCCAGGCATTGCGCGGCCAGCGCGTGCTCGCCACGCTGCGCGAACAGCTCACCCAGTGCTTCCCACGCAGGAGCACCAGCGCCGGCGGCGATGGCCTCATGCAGGAACGCATCGGCGGCATCCCACTGCTGCTGGGCCAGGGCCACGCGGCCCTGTGCCAGGCGCAGCGCGGCCGACTCGTCATGCACGTTGCGCCAGCGCGCCAGGTTGCTCTGGCGGGTGGCCAGGCGCTCGGCCGGCAGGCGGCCATACAGCGCCACCAGTTCGTCGTCCCAGCGATGGTCCAGGGCCTGTTCCAGCGCCAGCAGCGCCGGCTCATCCCAGTTCAGGGCCACCGCGCGGCTGGCATACGCGCCGACCACGTCCGGGGTGGGGCGCAGCGCCTTCGGCGTGGCTTCCCACTGCGCGGCCAGCGCGTTGACGTCGGCCGCTTCCAGCAGCGCCTGTGCGGCCAGGCGTGCTTCCAGTTCGCTGTTGGCGTCGGCCGGCAGCACCTTGCTCTGGCGCAGTGCACCCAGCTGGCCATACGCCTCGTGGGCGCGGCCCGCCTGTGCCAGTGCTTCGGTGCGCAGCCACAGGCCGCGCGGCGGCAGCGGCTGGATCGCCGCCACGTCCAATGCGTTGATTGCATCCACCGGCAGATCGCGCGCCAGCAGCTGTTCGGCGCGCAGCAGCGCCTGCAGGGTGGCATCGCTTTCGCCCAGGCGCTGCAGCAGCGCTTCACCGGCGGGGCCGTCGGCACGCGCCTGCGCACTGCGCACGGCGTTGGCCAGCGCCACCGCGCTCACTTCCGGATCCTTGGCGGCGCCGTCCAGCAGCTTCTCGGCACGCTGCCACTGGCCGTGCTCATAGGCCTGCAGGCCGTCGATCAGGCGCACCCGGCCCTGCTTGCGGCGGTAGCGGCCCCAGGCGCGGAACGGTGCAGCGATCAGGCTCCACAGCAGCCACAGTACCAGCACCGCGATCACCGACAGCAGCGCCACCTTGGGCAGGTTGCTGTGGTAGTCGTAGCCGCCGTAGCGCAGAGTCACTTCGCCGAAGCGGTTGAGGTCATCGGCGCCGAGCCATTGCGCGGCAACCACGCCGATGGCCACGGCCAGCAACAGCACGACCAGGGATTGCAGGGGTTTCATGTGGGATTACCTCCGGTCGGTCTGGGTACGCAGCTGCTGCAGGGTGCTGCCAAGAACAGCGTTGCTGGCCTGCAGCGGAAGCTCGCGCAAGGCTTTCAGTTCAGCACGTTGCGCGCGCAGGGCCGGTGAATCCGGCCAGCGCCGTTGCGCCCAATGCTCCACGCGTGCCAGCGCAGTATCGCGGCCGGTGCGGTCGCCACGTTCGATCGCGGCGCGCGCCAGGGTCAGTTCCAGTTGCAGTGCATCGTCTGCATTGCGGCGTTCGGCGGCGGTCAGCGGACCGTTCTGGCGGCTGGGGCTGATGTCCACGAACGGGGCCAGCGTGGCCTGCCACCAGGTCTTGCCGGCGCCGGGCGCGCTGTCGCCTGTTACCTGCGAGGGCAGGCCATGCAGGGCATTGGCCAGGCTATCCAGGCGCTGCATCGATTGCGCGCGCGGGCCGGCACCAAGGGAATCCAGTGCATCGCGCTCCTGCACCAGGGCCTGGCGCAGATTCAGGCCGTCGCTGTCGGGCAGATCGGCCAACGCGGTGGCGGCCTGTGCATACAGGCGGCGTGCGCCTTCCACGTCGTCGGCGTAGTTCAGTCGCTGTGCCGCCTGGGTCAACAGCAGCTCGGCCTCATCGCGCTGTACCGCCTGGCGGCCCTGGTTGGCGCTGTCGGCCAGCTTGGCCAGGTTCTCTTCCAGCAATGCACTGCGCTGCGAAAGGCCCAGCATCTCATCGCGCAGCACGCGGTTGGTGGTCGCCGCATCCTGCAGGCGCTGGCTGGTCGCGCGCTGGTCGCGGCGCAATGCATCCAGTGTCGCCTGCAGGCCCTGCAGCTGCACGGCCGTGGTCTGTGCCTGCGCTTCCTGTTCGTGCTGTTGCTGTTGCCAGACGTACCAGCCGGCATAGCCGCCCACGCCAAGCACGACCACCCCGGCCAGCGGCAACAGCCAGCGCACAGGTCGACGGGGCGGGGAAACGGGCGGAGTCTCGTTCATGGGGCTTCCTTGTCGGCAACGCCGCCGGTCAGGTTCCGGCAGGCCGCGTTGTGCACAGCATCACTGTTGCCGACCACAGCGGCAAGCGTGACCCACGTCCCTGTTCAGGTCGCTGCCGGGACGGTGAGCGTGGCGTGTGCAGCGGCCACCAGTTGTGCCGTGGTGGGCCCGGCCGCGCGCACCACGCGTTGCAGCCCCAATGCGTGCGCCTGTTCGCCGAGCCGTTCGCTGGCCACGACGACGGTGGCGTGCGCCTGAAAGCGTTGCTGCAATGCCGGCGGAAGCTGCTGCCAGAAATGCAGCAACGCCTCACCACTGCTGACCGCCAGCACCCACGGCTGCGCTGAATGCGCCAATCGAGCCAATGTGCGGGGCGGCAGGCGCAGCAATCGGCGCTGGTAGACGTCGGCGCGTTCGATCGTGGCGCCCGCCGCCTGCAGTTGCGCGGCAATCAGGCCGCGCCCGCCAGGGGCGGTGACCAGGCCGATGCACAGGCCCTGTACATTGGCCAGCACCGGCATCGCGAGCAGCCCCTCGCTGTCCATCCGCTGCGGTGCATGCACCTCGGCGACGCCCTGCGCCCGCAGCGCGCGCGCGGTGCCTTCGCCCACGGTCAGCCACGGGCTGCGTTGTGCTTCGGCCAGTGGCAGCAGGGTGGCGGCCGCAGTAACGGCGGCCGGGCTGGTGAACACCACCCGATCGCAGTTCAGCGTGCGTTGCAGCTGACGCACCACTGGCGTGCCGTTCAGGCGCTGCAGACGCCAGGGCGGCAGGGCCACCACATGTCCGCCCAGCCCAGCAACGGCGCGGCGCAGCGCGGAATTCTGGCCCTGCGGTCGCAGCGAAATGAAGGTCCAGCCCGGCTCGGAACCGGCGGCGCCAGTGGGTATCGTATGGTCGGCCATTGCCTGCATTATGCGGGCCCTTCGTTGTCGTGGTCTCTGCTCCGATGTCCGTTGATGCTCTGACTTCCTCGCTGGCCGCCCTGCAGGACGTGCTGGACTGCATGCCGGCGGTCCGCGCCATGCAGATCCAGCTCGACGGCTATGCCGATGGCGTGCTGCGCATCACCGCGCCGCTGGCCGCCAACGTCAACGACAAGGGCAACGCCTTCGGTGGCAGCCTGGCCTCGGTGCTGACCCTGTCTGGCTGGGCGCTGGTCAGCCTGCGCCTGCGCCTGGCCGGCCACGATGCCGAGGTCTACGTGGCCGACAGCAACCTGCGCTACCTGGCGCCGGTCTACGAAGACCTGCACGCCCATGCCGAAGCGGCCGAGGTTACCGGCTGGGATGCTTTCCTGAACACCTTCCGGCAGCGCCGCAAGGCCCGCATCAGCATCATCGCCACCCAGCCCGGTGCCGATGGCAAGCCTGCCGCCGAGTTCAGCGGTCGCTTCGTTGCCTTCGCCAAAGGGTAGGATGGCAGGCTGACGTTCTGGGGAAACCACCGATGCGCCGCCTCATCCAGTTCCTGATGTGTTCCCTGCTGCTGGTCAGCGCCGTGGCGTCGGCCGACGACCTCAGCCGCAAGCAGCGCAAGCTGCTGGAAGAGACCCAGATCGCCTACGGCGCCACCATCCGCTGGGGCAGCATGGACGATGCGATCGGCTATCTGGACCCCAAGCTGCGCAAGGAAAAGCCGCCCACCGAGTTCGAGCTCAACCGCTACGCGCAGCTGCGCGTGTCGTCCTACCGCGAGCGCAGCAGCGCCTCGCTGGACGGTGGCCTGGTCGAGCGCCGGGTCGAAATCGGGGTGATCAACCAGAACACCCAGGCCGAACGCACCGTGGTGGTGGTCGAGCGCTGGCGCTGGGATGCCGAGGCCAAGCGCTGGTGGCAGACGGCCGGCCTGCCGGACCTGTGGAAGGGGCAGTGACGGGCCGCGTCCGGCTTGTGCGACAATCGGCGCCCGCTTAATCGACCCGTGACCTGAGTGAATTACGAAGAGTTGCTGGCCTTTGCAGGCCGAAACCCGATGCTGTCCGCGGCCCTGGTCGGCCTGACCGTGGCCATCATCGTCACCGAGATCCGCCGCCTGTTCCGGGGCTTCAAGGGCATCAAGCCCGCCGAACTGACCCAGCTGATGAACGCGGGCGGCACGGTGGTGGTCGACCTGTCGGCCAGCGGTGACTTCGAGAAGGGCCACATTGCCGGCAGCCGCAACGCCCAGGCCAGTGCCTTCGGCCCGGACAACAAGCTGGTGGCCAACGCCAAGCAGTCGCCGGTGGTGCTGGTGTGCCGCAGCGGCAACGCTTCGGAAACCGCCGCCAAGGCGCTGAAGAAGGCCGGTTTCGAGAAGGTCTACGTGCTCGACGGCGGCATTCCCGCCTGGCAGCAGGCCGAGCTGCCGCTGGTCAAGGGCCGCAACTGATTGCCGCAGGTGGCGGATCCGGCCTTGTATGGGCCTGATCCCGCCCCCATCGCAGTAGTTCGACCATCGTTTTCATTGCATTCATTGGAGTTACTGGAAATGTCCGAAGAGATCACCAACGGCGCCGCTGCGCCGGTCGATGCCGCCACCGGCCCCGCTTTCACCGTCGAGAAGATCTACGTCAAGGACGTCTCCTTCGAGTCGCCGAACGCTCCGACCATCTTCAATGACCAGGTGCAGCCGGAGCTGCAGCTGAACCTGAACCAGCAGGTGCAGCGCCTGGGTGAGAACGCCTTCGAAGTCGTGCTGGCCGTGACCCTGACCTGCCAGGCCGGTGAGCGCACCGCCTACGTGGCCGAAGTGAAGCAGGCAGGCGTGTTCGGCCTGGTCGGCCTGGACCCGCAGTCGATCGACGTGCTGCTCGGCACCCAGTGCCCGAACATCCTGTTCCCGTACGTGCGCCAGCTGGTCAGCGACCTGATCCAGGCCGGCGGCTTCCCGCCGTTCTTCCTGCAGCCGATCAACTTCGAAGGCCTGTACGCAGAAACCCTGCGCCAGCGCCAGGAGCAGGGTGACGCACCGTCGCTGGCTGACTCCGAGCCGGCTGGCAACGCCTGATTCCTGCCGCGACGTCACGGATGAGCACTCCCGCTGACAAGATCGCCGTGCTTGGCGCCGGTTCCTGGGGAACCGCGCTGGCCAGCCTGCTCGCACGGCACGGTCACCCGACCGTGCTGTGGGGGCGCGACGCTGCCGTGGTCGAAGCCATCGACCAGCGCCACGAGAACCCGCGTTACCTGCCGGGCATCCCGTTGCCGGAGAGCCTGCGTGCCACCACCGACCTGGCGTCGGCGGTGGAGGGCGCGGCCTGGATCCTGGTGGTGACCCCGTCGCACGCCTTCGGTGAAACCGTGCGTGCGCTGGCGCCGCTGCGCCCGGCCGGTGCCGGCGTGGCCTGGGCCACCAAGGGCTTCGAGCCCGGTTCGGGCCGCTTCCTGCATGAAGTAGCGCGCGAAGTGCTGGGTGAGGACGTGCCGCTGGCCGTGGTCACCGGCCCGTCGTTCGCCAAGGAAGTGACCCAGGGCCTGCCGACCGCGATCACCGTGCACGGCGACGTGCCCGAGTTCGCGCAGACGGTGGCCGAAGCGATGCATGGCCCAGCGTTCCGCGCCTACACCGGCGACGACATGGTCGGTGCCGAGCTGGGCGGTGCGATGAAGAACGTGCTGGCCGTTGCCACCGGCGTGGCCGATGGCATGCAGCTGGGCCTGAACGCCCGTGCCGGCCTGATCACGCGTGGCCTCAACGAGATGCTGCGCCTGGCCGCTGCCATCGGCGCCAAGCCGGAAACGCTGATGGGCCTGGCTGGCCTGGGCGATCTGGTGCTGACCTGCACCGGCGACCTGTCGCGCAACCGCCGCCTGGGCCTGGCCCTGGGCCGTGGCCAGACGCTGCAGGATGCCGTGCGCGAAATCGGCCAGGTGGTCGAGTCGGTGCAGACCGCCGACGAAGTGATGCGACAGGCACGCCGCCATGGCATCGACCTGCCGATTTCCGACCGCGTGCGCGCCGTGCTGCACGGCGAGCAGACGCCGGAAGAAGGCCTGCGCGCACTGCTGGCGCGGGAACAGAAACCGGAATACCCGGACACGCTGTTCAAGTGAATCGAAAACCCCGGCCACGCGCCGGGGTTTTCTGTGCGCGCCCCATCCACGCATAGCGTGGATCTAGGACGGAACCCGCTTCTGGTAGCTGCCAACCTTGGTTGGTGCCCGGTAGCGCCGGGCCATGCCCGGCGGCATTCATCACCGCGCGCGCGGCCGCGCGTTGCTGTTGTCCATGTCCGAGAAGATCACCCACGGCCCATCCCCCTCACGCTTCAGCGTCAGCGTGAACTTGCCGGTATCGCCCACGTTGTTGCCGTAGCTGTACGCACCGATGACGTAGCCCGTGTTCCCCTCCACCGCGTACGCCAACGCACGCAGCCGCAATGGGCTGCCGCCCTGGCCGGCATAGGCGTCTGCAATCGCGCTGCGGCCGCGCACCGGCGGCTGGTTGCTCTGCAGCACAAAGCCATCTTCGGCGAACAGTGCAGCCAGTGCCTTGGCATCACCGGTGCGCCACGCCTGCTCGTAGTTGCGCAATACGCGATCCAGCGGTGCGGGCAGGGGGGTATCGGGCAGGCGCGCAGACGTCGTGCCTTCTGCATCGTGGGAAATTGCCGGCGTTGCCAGCAGCAGGGCACTGCAGAAGATCATGGCGAGGGGTGTACGGCGCATGCGTCCGGCTCCAGACGATGACGGGAAGCTACGGACGCATCCTAGCGCGGTGCTGGTTAGAATCACGCGGCCGCCGATTCGGCGGATGCAGCGCAGATCAGACAAGGACACGGAATGAAGATGCGAATCACAGGGATGGCGATGATGGCCGCGCTGCTTGCAGCCTGCGGACAGGCACCGGAGAAGACTGGCGGGACTGCACCTCCTGCGGCGCCAGCGCCGACCACCGAAGCACCGGCCGCCACGGCCACCGTGGTCGAGAAGGAATCCTCCGTCGAAGACGGCGTGGATCCCGCGGTATGGGACAACGAAGGCGAACCGGAAGACCCGGCCGCCGGCGGCGAGCTCACCTGCGCGGACAATCCGCTGGCGACCCACTTCTTTACTCTGGTGGGCGGCAACACCGTGGATGACTGCGGCCGCAAGGACCCGAAGGTGCTGGCCGCGTTCGATGCGTTGATGAAGGGCACGCAGGACGCCGAATCCAGCGACAAGGACATTCCGTCGCTGCGCAAGCGCCTGTTGAGCGGACCCAGTGGCCCTGGCGAGCTGCTGGTGCTGCAGGGCGAGCCGTGGTGGTTCTACACCGCCTGCCAGGCCCACGATTGCCCCGGCACCGCGTTGGCGATGTTGTACTCGCCCGATCAGTCGAAGCTGGTCGGCCGTCTTACCGCGCGCTGCCGTGTGTGGTGGCTGGGCGAGCCGACGGCGGAACAGCGTGCGCAGATCGAACAGCGCCAGCCACTGCAGGATGCCGCGTTGAAGGAAGACAGCGTGCTCTGCAAGTGATGTGGCGCGCTCTGCAGCGCCGGGCCGTGCCCGGCGCTGCAGTGAGCGTTGTTCCCCGTATCACCCTTCCGGCCGCATGCGTGCGCTGGCCTGTGCGGCCAGCGACAGACTGGCCATCATCAGGCCCTCCATCACGCGGTCGCCCACGTATTCCTCCTCGGACCCGTTCTGGCGTACGCGCTCGGCAGCCAGCAGCATTTCCAGCGCCACGCGCAGCCCGGCCAACGCACAGTCCGCGTCGGCCAGCGCCATGCGGCGCCCTGGCATCTGATGACGTTCGGGCCAGGGCTGGCCGTCGGCGGCCGCGCCCTTGCCGATGCGGTCGAGCGTGGCGATGAAACCGTGCGGATCGTGCGGGTGCAGTGCTTCCGAGGGCGCGTCCGCGTTGGCGGGCACGTACTGCGCGCGCAGGCGGGAGGATTCGGGTGTGCTCATGGCAAGGGCTCCGTGCAGGACAGACGGTAACCGCCACATAGAGGTGGCGGGCGGAGACGTGGCTCGAAAACCGGGAGATCACGAACAAGACCGGCAGGCGCAAGGCCTCCACGCTCCGCCCGCCATAGCCGGCAGACGGAATGCCAGCCGGCGCCACGCGGGGTGACGCCGGCTGGCAAGCGCAAACAACGTTCGTGATCTAACGGGTTTTCGAGGCCCGGCCACCCATTTTCCGGCGGCCCACCATCTGTACCGCCGTCGCTGCGCAACGCCAATCAGAAGAGTTGCATTCAACGCTGGATCAAAGACGCTTTTGGCATTTTTGCATGCTGTTAAGCCGTCGCAGACGCAGGCGCCGCAACGTCCGTAGCGGCATGGGGAATATGCGACATGGGTCGAAGTTGATGACGTGGCGTACGGGCACTCCACCAGGCCGATGACGACAGTGCGGGGCGAAGAACGTAAATCGACTTCGGCGCACTCCGGTGTGTCAGTGCTCTTCGCGTCTCTCGTACCAGGCTTGAGTACGGTTCACGATCCGCACCACAGACAACATGACCGGCACCTCGATCAGTACACCCACCACCGTCGCCAGCGCAGCCCCCGAATGCACACCGAACAGTCCCACCGCGGTGGCAACCGCCAGCTCGAAGAAATTGCTGGCGCCAATCAACGCCGAAGGGCCGGCCACGCAATGCGCCACGCCCAGGCGACGATTGAGCAGGTAAGCCAGGCCGGAAGTGAAATAGACCTGGATCAGGATCGGCACCGCAATCAGTGCGATCACCAGCGGCTGCTCCACGATCTGTCGGCCCTGGAAGCCGAACAGCAGGACCAGTGTGAGCAGCAGCGCGCACAGCGAGACGGGCCCAAGCTTGCGAAGCACCCGCTGCAATGCCGCCTCGCCACGACGCATCAGTATCCAGCGCCGCAGCAACGCCGCCACCAGCACCGGCACCGCGATGTAGAGGCCCACCGACAGCAGCAGGGTATCCCACGGCACGGTGATCGCCGACAGGCCCAGCAGCAGTGCAACCACCGGCGCGTAGGCAACCACCATGATCGCGTCGTTCAACGCCACCTGGCTCAGGGTGAAGTTGGCATCGCCACGGCACAGGTTGCTCCACACGAACACCATGGCGGTGCAGGGCGCGGCCGCCAGCAGGATCAGCCCGGCGATGTAGCTGTCGATCTGTGCTGCGGGCAACCAGTCGGCGAAGGCATGGCGCAGGAACAGCCAGCCCAGCAGCGCCATTGAGAACGGCTTCACCGCCCAGTTGATGAACAGCGTCACGCCGATGCCCTTCCAGTGCTGCTGCAACTGGCGCATCGCAGTGAAGTCGACCTTCAGCAGCATCGGGATGATCATCAGCCAGATCAGCACCGCAACCGGCAGGTTGACCTTGGCGACCTCTGCGGATGCCAGCGCGGCAAAAGCGCCGGGCAGGAAGTGGCCCAGCAGGGTGCCAGCCGCGATGCACAGCACAACCCACAGCGTCAGGTGTCGCTCGAACAGGCTCATGGCAGTGGCACCGTCACTGTGCGCCGTCGGTCGGCAGCAGCCGGCCGATCCGGTCCAGCGCGTGCTGCAGCGTCGTGCGGTCGAACCACAACGATTCGGGCAGCGCGAGCAATGCACGCAGTCGCAGCTTCACGATGGCATGGGCCTGCGCGAATGCTGCGGCCTTGTCGGCATCGCTACCCGCGACGGCCGCCGGATCGGGCAGGCCCCAGTGGCTGCGGATGAAGTCACCGAACACCACCGGGCAGGCCTCCGCTGCGGCTGAATCGCATACGGTGATCACCAGGTCCATCGGGGCTGCATCCACGAACTCATCCCACGACTTGCTGCGCAGCCCTTCAATGGGCATTCCTTCGGCCTGCAACTGGGCCAGCGCGAAGGGGTTGATCTGGCCAGTGGGCTGGCTGCCCGCACTGAATGCGCTGAAGCGATCGCCGCCCCAGGCGCGCAGGGTGGCTTCAGCAAGCACGCTGCGGGCGCTGTTGCCGGTGCAGAGGAAGAGGACATTGCGGGTCATGTGGCTTCCATGGTCAGTGAGCGGTTTGGACATGCAAAGCGCGCTGGCCGGGCAGAGACGAGTGAACTCGGCAGAGCTGCGGATCGCCTCCGCTATCTGCGCGCGATCACATCCGGCATAGCCGTGCCGCGCGAACCACGTGCCTGCCGATGTTGTCAGCAGCACCAGTTCCCTGACCTGCATACGGCAGGCCACCTCTTCGGCCGCTGCCAGCAATGCGCGCCCAAGGCCGGTATTGCGTCGGTCATCAGACACCACCAGGGAGCGGAGCAGCGCCGAGGCGCCGAAAACCTGCAATCCAACGGCGCCCACGGGGACGCCGTCGAGGTCTGCGACGAAAAACACGACCTTGCTGCTTTCCAGATCGGCCACGGGCAACTGCGCCTGCTGCAGAAGGTCCCGGATCGAGGACAGGTCGTCGCGTGTGCCGGCACGAATCACGGGGTCTGGCTTCATCTCAGCACCTGCATGCCGGTTCGCTCACCGCGCACCGCTCGTCCGGCGAGCCCGCGCAGCAGTTGTGCGTCAGGTACTCGATCAAGCCGTTCATGGCATCGAAGTTGGCCCGATAGCAGACATGGCGGCCCTGGCTTTCACTCTCCACCAGCCCGGCCTGCACCAGCTCCTTCAGGTGGAAGCTGAGCGTGGCTGGGGGCACCTGCAGGGCCGTGGCGATGTCGCCCGCCATGCGCCCTGCCGGGCCAGCCTCCACCAGCAGGCGGAAGGCAGCCAGGCGGGTGGCATGACCGAGCGCGGTGAGGGCGGTGATTGCATTTAACGTTTCCATATTTCTAGAATAATCGAATGAATAAGCCAATCACAAGCCCTGACCTGCCCAATCTGGTGGAATCGTCATTGCCCCAGCCCAATCATCACCAGCTCGCCGCGGCAGATCTGGGGCCGCCACGCATCCTCCTGCTCTACGGCTCGCTTCGGCCGCAGTCGTTCAGCCGCAAGCTGGCACTGGAAGCCGAGCGATTGCTGCGCCACCTGGGGTGCGAAACCCGCATGTTCGATCCGCATGCGCTGCCCATGCTCGACAGCGTGGACACGAGCCACCCCGAAGTGCAGCGGTTGCGTGCGTGGTCGCAGTGGTCGGAAGGCCAGGTCTGGGTCAGCCCCGAGCGGCATGGCACGGTCACCGGCGTGTTCAAGAACCAGATCGACTGGTTGCCGCTGGAAGATGGCAGCGTGCGGCCCACGCAGGGCAGGACGCTGGCGGTGATGCAGGTGAGCGGCGGCTCGCAGTCGTTCAACACCGTCAATACGCTACGCGTGCTCGGCCGGTGGATGCGCATGCTGACCATCCCCAACCAGTCATCGGTGGCCAAGGCCTGGCAGGAATTTGATGACGATGGGCGCATGAAGCCCTCGCCGTACTACGACCGCGTGGTGGATGTGATGGAGGAGCTTGTGAAGTTCACGCTGCTGACGCGAGGGCGGTCGGACTACCTGGTGGACCGCTACAGCGAGCGGAAGGGCGACGCGCATGCCGCAGCATTGGCGCGGGCTGCAGGGGCTACGGCTTCCTGAATTCCAATCTGCCGACGAGCGTATTACTTGCTTGCGCGCCGCGCGCCCTTCTCGTCTTCGTCCTTCGCATCCCCGCGGCTCTGCGCGAACTCCGGGAAGGTCTTCGCGATCGAATCCTTGTCCGGCAGGATGTAGAACACGCCGCCCTTCTCGAACATGGGCTGCACGATCTGCCCGTAGAACGCGGGCGAGACATTGATGCAACCGTGGGTGACGCGGTTGTCGTCCGGCGTGGGCGATGCCAGTCGTTCGGCACGCTTTTCCTTCGGGCTGCCCGGCGGCAGCGGGTGCATTGAAACCGCGGAATCGTAATCCACCCACAGCACGCGCCCGGCATCGTCGGAGGGGCCGTAGCCACCGATGAAGCGGCCGGCCGGCGTGGTGCGGTCGTGGCCGGGAATCGCGCTCAGTGCCAGCTTGGCGACGCCGGGTGCGGAATGATCGCCGATAGCCGAACCGAACAGCGCCGGTGCCGCGCCACGCAGCTTGCCGTCACCGCTGAAGATCAGAACCTGCGCCGCCGCCTTGTCCATGACTGCAAACGGATAGCCCTGGTTGTCCTTGCTGGCGACGACCCAGCCGGCCAGCTCGATCACCGTTTCGGACACGCTCTGGTCAGCCGGAAGTTCATCAATGGCGGCTACCGGTGGTGCAGGTGCGTCCTTGTCCCTGGCGTTGGCTACGCCGCTGCACGCAACGACCAGTGCCATGGCCAGTGCGGCATGGAGGGCGCGGCGTGCAGGGGAGGAGTAGGTACGAATGGGACGGCTCCTTGCAATGCAGTCTTGGGTGGAAGGACGCCAGTGGCCGGCGAAGGCCACTGGTTCCCGATACAGAGATGGATCAATTCAAGCAGTGAGGGAGCGATTACCCGCGCGGCTTGCGGCCGGCCGGTGCCCTTTCAAGCTGCTGCACGCGGCCTTCGATCTGGTCCAGACGCTGGTTGGCCTGCTGTGCGGACTGGTTGGCGGACTCCGCACTCTGCGCAGCACCCTGCACCTTGACGTCGAGCTGATCGAGACGCGAGTTGATGGTTGCAAACTCGTTCTTGTAAGAGGCGCAGGCGCCAAGGCTGACGGTGGCGATGAGCGCTACAGCAAGTGCGCGGGCCGTCTTCATGTGTTGCGGGTTCAGGTTCATTGCACTCCCTCCTTCGTCTGGGGAAGCTGGAATATAGCGGCGTTTGTTCCCGTCGCTACCAAGCGCTTTCAGCTGGAATTTGAGTACGTGGATGGGCTGTGAAGGCCTGTAAATCAACAAACCTTAACAAGCGGGATCAGGCGAGCTGATCTGCGCCGGCCAAGCGCCTTGTGCCTGTTCAATATTACCCATTCACCAGCATGAAGCCGGCATCACGGTATCTGCGCCTGCGCGCTTTCGCCTGCTGCGCACGCAGGTTGCCATCCACTTGCTTCCAGCAGCGCTGCAGCGTTTCCAGGCTGGACATTCAGCAGTTCGGCGATGGCGTTGCGCGTGTCGGGCGCGCGCGCAACGTAGGCATGGGCAATGCGGTAGCCGATCCAGTAGCCGAGATCTCCACGGCGCGCATCGTCGCCGGGGCCGTTGTACAGCCACCTCGAAAGATCGGTGCCCATGCTGTCCTGCAGGAACGCGCGCTCCAGCGCACACTCACGACCCTGCGTCCAACGCTGCAGATGCGCGTTGGCCGGTTGCCCGGAGATCCGTTCGGCCACGTACTCGGCGCCGCCTTCCAGCAGCGTCTGATAGAGCAGGGTGGGCTGCTCGACCTCCACGCGTGCACCAGGCTGTTGCACGTGCACATACTCATGGGCGATCAGATGCACGAAGCGGTCACTCACATCGGCCTGCATCCAGTCGGCGTTGCACAGCGCTTCCAGGCCGATGACCACGCCTGCTTCGGTGGTAACGCCACCACTGTTGCCGCGGCCCACCAGTACGGTGACCGGGGGAAAGCGCGCAGACGGCAACAAGGCGCCCAGCTGATCGACGGCAGCGGCGACGCGCGTGCGGATCGATGGCAATGCTGTCGCGCAGGTTCCCGCTTTCGCAAACAATGCCGGCTTGTCCTGGATGGCACTGGCCAGCCGCTCCATCGAGCCGATACGGCTGTCGGTGAAGCTGCGCAGGGCATCCGTACCCGCATCCAGATAGCCGTGTTGCAGTTCATCGGCGCTTGGGCGCCCTTGGTTGGCGTCCATCACCTTGAAGAAGCGCGTGACATCGTCTGTCTGCACGACGATGTGCCCGGCAGAAACGATGCGCTCAGCCGCCTGTGCCTGCAGCAGCGCGACCGGCGAGGCGATCAGGATCAGTGCCCACATCAAGCATCGAGCGTGGTGCGTATAAGAAGCCGGCAGCGGTGCCATGCAGAGTTCCCTGAACGCCAGCCTTATTTATACACCAGTCAGTTCAATATTCAGGGTTGATTAGACCCCCTAACGGATAATTCACACCTGTCGACCGCCTCCTTTCTCTCCCCCTCCCGGGAGGCGGTCGACGAAACCAAAATAATTAAAGGTGTGTCCCGATGAACAAGAATTCGCTGCTTGCCCTGGGTCTTCTGGCTGCCCTGCCGTTCGCTGCATCGGCAACCGATGGCCTGTCGTACAACTACGTTGAAGGCGGCTACGTGAACACCGATGCCAAGGGCGGCGACGCCGATGGCTGGAAGGTGAAGGGTTCCGTTGCGGTGCACCCGAACTTCCACGTCTTTGGCGACTACAGCGCCCAGGAAACCGACAAGTTCAAGAATGACGTCGACCAGTGGCGCCTGGGTGTCGGCTACAACTACGGCATCGCACCGAACACCGATCTGGTGGCCCGTGTTGCGTACCAGAAGTACGACGAGAAGCGCGGCCTGGACTTCAACGGCTACTCCACTGAAGTGGGCGTGCGCACCGCGTTCAACCCGTACGTGGAAGGCTACGTGATGGCCGGCTACGAAGATTTCAGCAAGAAGCACGGTTACAACCCGGACGGCGAGTTCTACGGCCGTGTCGGCGCCACCGCCAAGTTCAACCAGAACTGGGGCCTGAGCGGCGAAGTGAAGCTGGCCAAGGCTGGCGACCGCGAGTGGTTCGTGGGCCCGCGCTTCACCTGGTAACAAACGCCTGTCGTTAGTGCGTGTTGTGCTGGCGTGTGACTCTCTCTCTCTCCCACACGCCAACCGAAGCCCGGCCTCGCGCCGGGCTTCACTTTTATGGGCCCTGTAGCGCGACAATGCGGCATGGGCGACTCTTCCCCCCTCGCAGGTACTGGCACGGCCTACCAGGAGCATCCGGCGCCTGCGCCGCTGCGCGGCCACTTTGGTCAGCTGTGGCAGAGCCAGCTTCCTGACGATGCCGATGGGCACATCACCGTACTGCCCGATGGTTGCGTGGATATCCTCTGGCGCGACGGTGCGTTGTTCGTGGTCGGCCCGGACCGCGTGGCCGCGCACCCGGCGCTGGCACCCGGTGCGCAGGTGCTGGGGGCACGCTTCCGTCCCGGCCAGGCATTGGCCGCGCTGGGCCTGCCCCTGGCCGAGATCATCGGCCAGGCCGTGCCACTGGCCGATCTGAAGGGCGCGTGGGCGAGCAAGGCGGCGGCCTCCATTGGTGACACCGCGCCTGCACAGCGCCTGCAGCGGATGGCGCACTGCCTGCAACAGCATATGGGTGCGTCCGCGCTCGATACCCCGGCGCAGCGTGCACATGCCCTGTTCCAGGCGCTCGCCATTGGTGACGCCACGCTGGATACGCTGGCGGCACGCCTGAGCCTGAGTCCGCGCAGCCTGCGGCGCTTCAGCCAGTCGCAGTTCGGCTATGGGGCGAAGACGCTGGAGCGGATCCTGCGCCTGCAACGTTTTCTTCGCCACAGCCGCGCGCTGCCACAGCACTCGCTGGCGATGCTGGCCGCCGAGGCCGGCTATGCCGACCAGGCCCATCTCAGTCGCGAGGCGCGTGAGCTGGGTGGCATGACCGCACGCGAACTGCGTCTGGAGTGGGGCCAATGATGGCCGTTTCGTTCAAGACCGCGATGCCACGTTGATTGAAGCTGGGGCTCCCACCACGGAGCCACGCCATGAGCCACGTCGCACCCCACGATGCCGAACGCCGCATCGACAACATCGAATTCAACGTCGCCGACATCGCCCGCAGCAAACGCTTCTACGGCGAGGTGTTCGGTTGGCACTTCACCGACTACGGGCCGGCCTACACCGAGTTCGACGATGGCCGCCTGAAAGGCGGCTTCGTGGCCGACGCGCCGGTGCGTGCCCACGGCGGGCCGCTGGTGATCCTCTACTGCGCGGACCTGGCCGATGCACAGCAGCGTGTGACTGCCGCTGGGGGCGAGGTGGTGCAGGCGGTGTTCGCGTTCCCCGGTGGCCGCCGCTTCCAGTTCCGCGATCTGGATGGCTACGAGTTGGCGGTCTGGAGTGACGTGGATTGAGGTCTTCGTACCTCCGCTGGTGGACGGAACGAGAACCGCTCCGTCCCCGGTCAGTCGGTTCCGCTATGATCGCCCGCACATCGCCACACGCGATGCGCCCGCCTCAAGCCAGCAGGAACCGCCGTGAACTCCCAGCCCGCACCGATCACCGCCCTCAACCACACGCTCGACAACGAGCCGCAGCAGATCACTGCGCCACTGACCCATTCGGCGGCGTTCCTGGTGCTGAAGGTGAAGGACGACGAGGCGTCGATCGCGAAGGCACGCGAGGTCCTGGCCAGCACCGATGACCTGATCAAGAACACCGCCATCCGCGAGATCGAGCGCACCTTCACCTGCAACGTGGCCATTGGTCACCGCGTGTGGAAGCCGCTGGTGGGCACCACGCCGCCGCGTGAGCTGCAGCCGTTCCGCGAGATCAAGGGCGCGACCCACACCGCCGTGTCCACGCCCGGCGACCTGCTGTATCACATCCGCGCACGCACCATGGACCTGATCGTGGCGTTCGAGCGCAACCTGCTGATGGCCTTCGGCGATGCGGTGGAGACGGTCGATGACGTGGCCGGCTTCCGTTATTTCGATGGCCGCGATCTGCTCGATTTCGTCGATGGCACCGCCAATCCGGAAGGGCTGTCGCTGCCGGAAGCCACCATCGTGGGCGAAGAAGATCCCGAACATGCCGGTGGCAGCTATGTGGTGGTGCAGAAGTACCTGCACAACCTTGATGCCTGGCGCGCACAGAAGACCGAGGCGCAGGAAGCGATCATCGGCCGCACCAAGCACGACAACATCGAGCTGGATGATGCGCCGGCCGATGCACAGAAGTCGCACAAGACCCTGTGCACCATTGAAGACGCCGACGGCGAGCACGAGATCCTGCGCGACAACATGCCGTTCGCCAACCCGGGCCGTGGCGAGTACGGCACCTATTTCATTGGTTACACCCGCCGCCTGTGGGTGATCGAGAAGATGCTCGAGCGCATGTTCATCGGCAATCCCGCGCCGCTGCACGACCGCATCCTCGATTTCTCCACCGCCACCACCGGCGTGACCTTCTTCGCGCCCTCGCGCAAAGTGCTGGCCGATCTGGGCGATTGATCGCGCCGGGCAGCGGCGACCGCCATCTGCCTGTCATCTACCGCCCCGACCATCTGCTGTTGGATGCGAGTGCAGGAGCAGGTGATGGCCATGACAGGGAACAGAACCGGCATGCGCCGCTGGTGGCGGCCGCTGGCCGCGTTGTTCGGTGCGCTGGCACTGGGGAGCGCTGCGGTGTCCGCGCAGGAAGCTCCTGCACACTGGATGGCCTATGCCGCCGCCGTGGGGGGGCAGCTGCAGCAGCGCCTGCAGCAGGAGCAGGAGCCGCAGGCGCAGCGCGTGCTGGAATGGCTGCAGGCACATCCGGACGCACCGACGCCGCTGCCGGTGAGCGTGTGGATCGCGGCGGATGGCCGCATCTCGAAGCTGGAATTCGATAGCCTGGGCGATGCCCAGGTTGACGCAGACCTGCGCGCGACCCTGCAGGCAGCGCCGTTGCAGGCGGCGCCACCGGCCGACATGCGCCAGCCGCTGCGGCTGGGCCTGGTGCTTACCCAGTAGATCCACACCATGCGTGGATATGCCTGGTAGATGCCGACCTTGGTCGGCAGGCACGCCAACCAAGGTTGGCGACTACCGGTGGCCCCCAGCCACGCATGGCGTGGCTCTACTGCGTTGCCACCTGCGGTTCACGCGCGGCCGCGCTCCATGCGCGCAGGCCGAACACGGCCAGGCCGAGGAAGAACACGTACAGCGCGGCGGTCACGTGCAGCGACTTGAACAGGTACGCACCCACATAGACCACGTCCACCGCGATCCACACCCACCAGCAGGCCACGTGGCGGCGTGCCTGCCACCACTGGCCGACCAGGCTCAGCGCGGTCAGCATCGCGTCCAGCCAGGGCAGTGCGGCATCGGTGAAGGTATGCATGGCCGCACCCAGCGCCACGCCACCACACAGGCCGATGGCCAGGTCGCGCAGCAGCTTGCCGCGCGCCAGCGGCACGATGCGGATGCTGCCCTCATCGGCGGCATGCTGCCGCCAGTTGAGCCAGCCGTAGACCAGGAAGCCACCGAAGGCGACCTGCAGCAGGGTGTCCGAGTACAGCTTGGCCTCGGCGAATACCAGCCCGTACAGCGTCACCGACAGCAGGCCCACCGGCCACGCCACCAGCCGGCGCCGGGCCATCAGCCAGACGCCAAGGATGCTGCACAGTGCGGCGGTCCACTCGAGCATCACGCCGCTCACAGCGCGAACGTCACCGACAGGCGGGCCTGTCGCGGTGCGCCGGGGAACAGGTAGTAGTCACCGCCGCTGCTGCCGGTATCGCGCCAGTAGAAGCGGTTGAACACGTTGTCCACCGACAGGTTCCAGGTCACCGCACGCTCGTGCAGGCGATGCTGGAAGCGCAGACCAGCGTCGAACACCGAGTAGTCCGGTGCGCGCACGCCGCCGTCGGCACGTGCGACGTTGGCACCGGCATAACGCCAGCCGCCAGTGACATCCAGGCCCTGCACGAACGGCAGCGCATAGGCCACATGCACGCTGGCCCGCACCTTCGGCACATTCACCAGCTGATGGCCTTCATAAGCCGGCGTGCCGGTGTCGCGCGCACGCGCCTGCAGCACGCTGGCACTGGCCACGATCTGCAATGCATCGGTCAGCTGGCCGTTGGCGGTCAGCTCCAGGCCGGTGTGGGTCTGGGTGCCTTCCTCGACGAAGGTGTAGCCCACGTCGCTGTTGTCCGGCCTGGCGTACTGGTACGGCTGCGAAATGCGGAACACGGCCGCACCCAGGGTCAACGCCTCGACCGGTACGTACTTCACGCCCACTTCCAGCTGGCGCGACTGCACCGACGGCAGGAAGGTGTCGGCATTGCTGGTCCAGAACGGCGCTTCCTGGCCCAGCGAAATGCCGCGCACGTAACTGGCATAGGCGTTGAACTGGTCGGTGGCCTTCCACACCAGCGCGGTCTGCGGCAGGAAGCGCGACAGGCGGCTGTGGCGCTGCGGGGTGCCGCGCTTGTCGTAGGCGCGCTCGTCGAGGCGCACGAAGCGGCCACCGGCCAGCCACTGCCAGTCGTCACCGAAGCTGATCCGGTCCAGCGCGAAGAAGGCGGTCTGGCGGCTGTCCAGGCGGCGTGCGGACGGGCCGGGCATCTTCGGCGACGGTTCGAACACCGGCACCGGTGCCTCGTGGATGTTGGTGGTGCCGACGTACTCGTTGACGCTGGGGCGCTTGTCCACGGTGCGGCGGAAGTAGTCGGCACCGAGGGTCAGCTCATGGCCGACGCTGCCGGTCTCGAAACGGCCGCGCAGCTCGGCACGGGCCTGCTGGTTGCGGCGGGTGTCGCCCGGGCTGCGGTAGTCGTAGACGTCGTAGTCGCCATTGGGCGCGAAGTAGTTGCCCGGCACGCTGCCATCGGCGCATTGCGTGGCGTAGTAGCAGCCGTAGGCGAAGGCGACGTTGTCGTCGATCACCGACCGGCTGTGGCCGACCGACACGCGCGACTGCCAGGCGTCATTGAAGTCGTAGGTGTGCAGTGCGGTGATGTTGGTGCTGGCGATATCCACCGGGCGCTGCCACGGCTGGTAGCCGAGCAGGTGCTCGCGGTCGACGCCGCGCGGCAGGTCACGCGCGCCCAGCAGCTGGTAGCCGGACACCGAACGCTGCGAGCTGGTCTGGTAGTTGGCATCCACTTCCAGCTTGCCGCGTTCGCCGATCAGCCAGTCGGCCGCCAGCGAGTAGAAATTGCGGCGGCCATCGGCGTGCTCGACATAGGAATTGCTGGAATCCCACGCGGCATTCAGGCGCAGGCCGAAGCGCGGGGTGATCCAGTGGCCGACATCGACGGCGACGTAGCGCGAGCCTTCCGAATCGGTGCCGAGCGTGGCGGTGCGCACTTCGGCCGGGCGCTTGCCGATGTAGTTGATGATGCCACCCGGTGCCATCACGCCTGCGGCCAGGCCGGCTTCACCCTTGAGGATCTCCACCGACTGCACGTTCTCCAGCGCCAGGCGCTGTTCGCCGGCGATGGACAGGCCGTTGAAGCGGTAGCCGGTGGCGGCGTCCAGCGCGAAGCCACGGATGGCGATGTTCTGGTAGTAGCCCACCGGCGCATACGCATCACCCAGCGAGGCATCGTTGCTGGCCAGCTCGGACAGCGAACGCACCTGGCGGCGATCGAGGTAGTCGCGCTCGAGCACGTTCACCGAGGCCGGCGTGTCCTTCCAGCTGCCGCCACCGAAGGCGTTCACGCGCGAGGTATCGGCCTTCGGTTTGCCGGCCTGCACGCGCACCGCTGCCAGTTCGGTCGGCGAGCGTTCGGCGCCATTGGCAGCCGCATCAGGGGACGCCTCGGCCTCGCTGGCGTGCAGCGGCAGCGCGGCGCAGAGGGCGAGGGAGAGCAGGGTGGGGCGAAGGCAGCGGTTCATTCGATTCGTCTTCGGACAACAAGGGAGACGAAGCGACGGCGCGCAGGTGCACCGGCCCATGACGGGGGTGTGGCTGCGGCTCAAAGCTCCCTACGCCGGTGCAAACCGGATCAGGTTCCAAGGGACTCTCTCAGCCTGGCAGATCCAGGCACCCCCGCTTCAGGTGACCATTTCACTACAAATGGTACGGATTTGCGAGCCGGCGCCCTTCAGGCTGCCGCGTGCAGGGCCTGCAGCAGTGCCTGTCCCGGCGCGCTGTGGAACCACGCCGGGTGCCCCAGCATGAAGGGCTGCCACGCCACGTCGGCATTTGCGGTCGAGCCGGTGACACCTTCGAAGTACTCCACTTCGGACAGTGCGAAGTCGAAATGGACCATCGGCAGCAGGTCGGCCAGCAGGTGCACGCGTGCCGCCGACAGCGGCAGTACCTGGCGGTAGCCGTCGAGCAGGGCCAGCGCGATATCGATGCGCACCGCCTCCATGCCGCGCTCCAGCTCCAGCCACGCCACCGCGTTGCGCTCGATCGCGGTGGCGAGGTCGAACAGTGCGCTGGTGGGCGAGGCCAGGCCGAAATCCAGCACGGTGCTGATCTGCCCATCGCGCCACAGCAGGTTGGAAACATGCCAGTCGTTGTGGGCCCACAGCCGCGGCTCGTCGCGCAGGCGCCTGGCCAGGCCGGCATGCCACGGCAACACGTCACGCTGCAGCTGCGCTTCCCACGGAATGCGCGCGAGATAGCGGGCCAGCCCGGGGCGCTCGTGCAGTCCTGCCTTGATGGCCGCGACCGGATCGTCGGCGCGGATCAGATCGTCGCGCGCGACCAGCACATGGGTGCTGCGCTGGGGCGCGTGGTAGCTGGCTGCGGCACGGTGCAGCTGTGCGAGTGCGCGTCCGGCTTCACGGGCCTGCGCGATATCGGTCAGCAGCGACCACGACACCGCGTCGCGATACAGGTCCTCACCGACGCCAACCGCATGCAGCTCGAAGGTCCATTCGCCATGCTCGACGGCAGTGTGGCCATCGGTGGCCGGCAGCACCTGTACTACCGGCACGCCGGCGGCGGCGAGATGGGCGATGAAGTGGTGTTCTTCTTCCAGGCAGGCCGCACTGCGCACGCTGTGGTGGTGGCGCTTGATGAACAGCGCGCCGTCCACGCCGTCGACGATGGCGGCGGCCGACAGCGGTCGGGGGCTGTGCCAGCGCGGTTGGCTGTGCTCGCCCAGCTGCGGGTAACGCCGGCGCAGCCACGCGATGTCCGCCGCGCTGATCGGTGGCCAGTCGGCAGCGACCTCGTCGTTGTTGAGGCCCTGCACGCGGTGGGAAGAAGAATTCATGCCGCAGCCCCGGTGGGGAAAGTCACATCCAAGGCTGCGCATTCAACGCCATGCACGCGGCCAACGCAAACGGGCGGGTCATCGACCCGCCCGTCCGTGCATCAGCTGCGGTGATGCCGCCGCGCGGCCTACCAGCCGCGATGGCGGCCGCGGTCGTGGTAGTAGCGGTTGTCGTAGTAGCGCTCGCGCTGCCAGCGACGGTCGTCACCGCGGTCGTAGTAGCCGCTGCGGTAGTAGCCACGGTCGTAACGGCGATCGTAGCGGTCGTCGTAACGGCGATTGTCGTAGTAACGACGGTCGCGGCGGTCGGAGGTCGTCAGGTTGCCGATCGCCCCGCCGGCCACGGCGCCGCCCACGGTGGCGGCAGGATCGCCGTTGGAGAGCAGGTTGCCGGCCACGCCACCGACCACGGCGCCGACCAGGGTGCGCTTGTCCTTCCTCGACATCGCGCTGGCATCGCTGACCACGGCCACACCGGCCACCAGTGCCAGAGCCATCGCCAGACCACGGAAGCTGAGTGCGGAAGTACTGAGCATGTAAGTTCTCCTGTGAGGTGCATGCCACGCTGGGCAGGGAGGGCGCGGGGCGCCCCGGCTGCCGTGGTGTCCACGCTGGCGTTCCAACGTTGCCGGAACATTGCCTGGTCCACCGTGCGGCTTGCGCATTCATCTAGCGGCAGGTGGCATGAAGCGAGGCTGAAAGCGGCCTCGGCCGCTCAGCTGGCAGAAAGGGAAAAGGCCACGCGGACGTGGCCCTCCCTTCTCTCCCAAGGCGCTGCGGGCTTAGATGCCCATCGCCTTCTGTGCCTGCCGGGCCTGCTCCTGCTGGGCATCCTGCTGCTGGTGCAGCACATTGGGCGCACCCTGCACGGCACCACTGCTGAGCGCAAGGCTCTGCTCGCTGGCGGCACGGGTATCCACCGCCACGCGGCTGGCGGCGGGGTCACCGATCGTGCCCTGCACGGCAAACAGGCGCTCACCGTTCGGGCTCGGCACCACCGTGTCGATGCGCTGCAGGCCGGCGGCATGCGCCTCCTTGGTCAGGGCCGCAGCGGCGCTTTCCAGCGCGTGGCGATCCTTGAAGGTGCCTGCCGGCATCAGTTCCAGACCCTTGCTGGCCTGGATGAACAATGGATTGCGCGGGTGCCGCTCGTCGTTCAGCAACGGCCGTTCGCGGGCGTCCTTGATCGCCTCCAGGGTCTTCGCCCCGACAATGCCGTCGGCCACCAGGCCGTTGTCTTTCTGCAGCTGGCGCACCGCCGCGTCGGTGTTGCGGCCGAAGCGGCCATCCTCGACCAGCGGCTTGCCGTCGGCACCGACGTAGCCGAGGTGGCCCAGCTGCTCCTGCACCCTGCGCACGCCCTCGCTGTGCGCACCCTGCTTGTACAGTTCGGCGTGCGGGGTGGCAGCGGCCTTGTGCTCGGCCGCAGGCTTGCCCTGTGTCTGCTCGTGCGACTGGGTGCGGTTTTCCAGCAGGTCGCGCGCCTTGGACAGCGGATCGGAGGCGTACAGCTTCCAGTTCGGGTGGTCCTTCACCTGCTTGAGGTAGTCCTCGACCGGCATGGTGTGCACGCCCTTGCTGCCGGTGGACTGGCTGATCAGCAGCTTGTCGGTGTTGGGGTCGCGCACCACCATCACAATGTGGTCGATGCCGTTCCAGTGCTCATGGCGGGTCTTGGCCGTATCCAGGCCGATGATCATGCCTTCCTTCAGCGCATCGGGCTTCAGGATCGCGTCGCGGTCCAGCAGCACGCCGGACTGGTCGAACGCCTTGCGCACGATGCCGCCGGAACCCAGGTTGCCCAGGTCGATGCGATCAGCCTTGCTGAACACCGCATGCCCGGCCTTCTGGTTGATCTCGTCCATGGTCCGGTTCTGCAGCGTGCCGACCCAACCGGAACAGTCGATGTAACCCTGCTCCACGTTCTTGCCGGTCTTGCCCGGCACGTACAGCGCGTGACCCGGGATGTTGATGGCGTACTTGACGTGGTCGTACTTCACGCCGGCCTCGTAGGCGGCCTGCAGTTCGATGCCCGGCTTCGGCGCGGCAGCGGCTGTTGCGGTTGCCGCCAACGTGGCAGCACCGGCCGCTACGGCTGCGCTGACCTGTGCGGGCGCTGCCGCGGTCTGGCCCTGGCCCTGCGCCACCGCCTGCGGTTCGATGTTCTTTTCCGGAATGCTGATCGCCGCGTACTTGTGGATGTAGTAGCTGGAGAACGTCCGCGCCAGGTCACCATCGTTCATGCCGCGCATCTCGGCCAGGGTGTGGCCGGTCAGCGCCTTCGCGTCGGAACCGATCTGGTTCAGCACGTTGCGGCGCATGTTGATCTCTTCGCCGTGGCTGTTGCGCACCACGCCGAAGGTGCCGGTGGCAATGGCGGTCTGCACCGAGCCATAGCCGGCGCTGCCCTGCTGGTGGGCCAGGTACAGGTCCAGGCCGGTGGGCGTGTTGCCCCCGGACAGGTACGGGTTGCCGGTGCGCTCGTTGCGGCGCGCCATCGAGTCCAGGTTGTCCTGGTACATCTGCGCGGCCGCCTCGGTGTTGCGGGTGGGGTCGAACTCGTGGCCGGTCAGGTGGTACTGGCGCGCGGAGCCGGGCACGAACTGGAACAGGCCCTTGGCGCCGGACGAGGTGTTGTGGGCGCGCTCGTTGAAGGTGCCGCCCGTCTCGATGTGCGCGAAGCGCATGAAGTCATCGACCGGAATGCCTTTCTGCCGGGCGACCTGCTCGACGATGTCCAGGACTTCCTTTCTGCTGTAGTCATGCTGTGCCATGACGTTTTCCTCGGGGTTGATGGAGCGGCGCATGCCGCGAATCGCCAACCGGACTCATCCGTGAGTCAAGAACATGTCGGTCAACAGGGAACCCGCGCGTGGCGGGTGCTATCAGGGCGCGACGTACTGCTGGGTCGCGCTGTCGAAGGTGTAGTGCACGGCGTCGCTGGCACCCAGGGCGCGGGTCTTGCCGGGGCCTTCGATGGTGGTGCCCTTGAAGGTCACGGTCAGGCGCGGCAGGCCGTTGCCCTCGGCAGCGAAGGCCAGTTCGCCGTCGCTGCCGGTGCAGGGCATCACGTTGCCTTCGTCGCAGGCCGCGCTGTTGTCCTCACCGGTGCGCACCGAGCCGACATAGCGCCAGACCTTGCTGTCCACGTCGTCTTCGCTGCGCTTGGGGTTGAACAGCAGCAGCGCATAGCCGGTGCTGCTGATGCCGCGGTCGAAGCTGCGGGTCGGCACCGCCAGCAGCAGGCGGCCGTCGGTGGTGCGATGTTCAAGCGGCTTGCGCCGGGTATCGACATCGTCGGCCTTGTCGTACGCGCCCAGTGCGCCGATGGTCCATTCCTGGCCACGGAACTTCCATGGCTTCCTGGCGTCGGTGCCGGCCAGCACGAAGGTGGCCTCGGCGAGGTTGGCGCGGTCATCCGGACCGGCCGGCGTCTGCTCGCCCGGCTTGCCGTAGTGCTCGCGGGTATCCCAGGAGAAACCCGTGTAGTACGTGGTGCCATCGAGGGTGAAGGTGTGGCCGAACCAGAAGGTCGCCACGCTGCCGTTCTGGACCTCATAGGAGGTCGCGCCATCGCCGTCCACCTGGTAGGTGAAATACATGACGGTCGGCGCGTCGGGCGGGGTGACGGCGGCATCGGGGGTGGGGGTCTGCATCGGGGCAACATCCTGTCGGGGCGCATTGGCAGCCTGCGCAGGAGCGCCGGGCTGGGAGGACGAGGGGGCCGGATCGGCGGCGCTGCAGGCGGCAGCGGAAAGAGAGACGAGCAGGCACGCCGCGAATGCGCGTAGGGGCCGCACCGGCAGGGTCCAACGTAGCTTGGGGGGATGATGCATGCGCCTCTCCATGGTCAGCGTTGCCGGGCCAGACGGCCGGCAGGAAACCGCACCCCATCCACCAGGGACGGGAGCGAGGACATGAGCCGGTCGATTCCTTCGACCTCGCATTGAGAACTCATGCCGGGCCATCTTGGCACAGATCGGCGGCGGGTCAAAGAGGGCGGTGGCAGATGCCCTTCTTGTGTGATCTGGCTCTCAGATATTGCCGTCGCGCAGGTAATCGAACAGCTCGGCGTCGCCCTTCAGGCCCAGTTTGAGCATGGCGTCACCCTTCTGCCGGCTGATGGTGCTGACGCTCTTGTGCAGCTGCAGCGAGATTTCCTTCACGGTCATGCCGGTGCCCAGCAGCCGCAGCACCTCCACTTCGCGTGGCGACAGCGGCTTGCCGTCGCCCTCGCGCATGCGCCAGCTGCCGGCGGCCTCGACCCGCTCGCGCAGGCTTCGGCTGATGTAGGGCTGGCCCCGGTAGACCGACTGGATGGCCTGCGGCAGTTCGTCCATCGACGAACTCTTGTCGACCAGGCCGAGCACGCCGCTGTCGAGCACCATGCGCAGGATCGCCAGGTTGTTGGAGACACTGAGCATCAGTACCGGCAGGTCGGGATGGCGGCGGCGGATCATGCCGATCATGGCGAAGCCGTCGGCCTGTGGGCTGCCCGGCATGGAGTAGTCGGTGACCAGCAGGTCGCAGGGCTGGCTGCCAAGCAGGGCCATCAGCGCCTGTGCACTGTCGGCTTCGCCGACCACGCGGCCAACCCCGCTCGATTCGATGACGGCGCGGGTACCGATACGGACCACCGGGTGGTCGTCTGCGATGATGATGCGCAAGCTCATGCTCTAGTATGACCACCGGGCAGGCCGGGCCGCGACCATCGCGGCTCCTGGCAGATTCTAGGAGATCGACGCCGATGCGTAGCTGGGCTGTTCGCGGGCTGGTCCTGCTGCTGGCCGTGCTGGCGTTGCCTGCAGCGCTGGCACAGGCGGTGCCTGGACCGTTGCCGCTCACCCCGCTGCAGCGCGAGTACGTTGCCGCGCATCCGAGCATCGTCGTGGGCCAGTATGACAGTGGCTGGCCGCCGTTCGAGTCCCTCCGTGATGGCCAGCAGGTCGGCCTCGGACCCGATTATCTGTCGCTTCTCGCCCGTCAGCTAGGCATGAAGGTCGAGGCGAGGCGCTATTCCGACTGGACATCCGTGCTGGATGCGGCATGTCGTGGTGAGATCGACGTGGTGATGAATGTCGGTCTCAGTGCCGACCGCACCCGCTGCATGGTCTATACCGCCGCCTATGGCGAGGCGCCGCTGGCCCTGGTGGGACGCCCGGATGACCTGCGTGCCTCCGACATCCCCGACCTGGATGGACTGCGGGTGGTGATCGAGCAGGACTTCCTGACCGGCCCGCAGGTACGGGCGCGCTTCCCCCGGGCACGACAGCTTGTCGCAAACAGCTCGCTGGCGGCGCTGGAGATGGTCAGAGACGACAAGGCTGACGTTTACATCGGCAATGCGTACGTAGCCACCGAACTGATCGCCCGCGAGGACCTGCAGGGGGTCGTGCTGCTGCGCCCCAGCGATCTGCCGCCCGAACGGCTGCACTTCGGCATTCCCAACAGCAAGCAGCCGCTGGCCGAAGCGTTGGACCTGGCGCTGGCCGCGACCAGCCAGGCCCAGCGCGATGCGCTGGTGCAGCGCTGGCTGCCACCTCCGCGGTGGTCGGCATCGGCACAGCTGGCGCTGAGCCAGGCCGAGAAGCGGGTACTGGAGCAGCCGTTGAAGATCGGCTTCGCGCCGAACGCGGCGCCGCTGTCGTTCGCGGACCAGGATGGCAGACCCAGCGGCCTGGCCAGCGAATACCTGCGGCGTTTGCTGCAGGCCGGCGCCAACCTGCAGGTGGAAAACAGCCATGACTGGTACGAGGTGCGCGAGAAGGCACGCCGCGGCGAGCTGCAGGCGGTAATGGGCATTCCTGCCGATTCGCGCTACCTGGGCCCGGACTGGGTGTTCAGCCAGCCCTTCATCAGCGTGCCGAACGTGATCGTCAGCCAGCGTGACAGCCCGGCGCTGCTGGGCCTGTCCGACCTGCAGGGCAGGCGGGTGCTGCTGTCCGATCCGGAGCGTGTGCGTGGCTATGTGCTGCAGCAGGCACCGCAGGCCCGGATCATCGCGGCGCGCAGCGCGGAACAGGCCCTGCAGCGCCTGATCAATGGCGACGCCGATGCCTATGTAGGCAATCTGGCCGTGGTTGACCATCTGCTGCGCAGCCGCTTCCCGGGGCGCCTGCAGGTGGTCGCACCGGCTGGCTTCAACGATCAGCTGGTGCTGGCTGTCGAGCGCCGCCATGCCGCCCTGGCCACTACTTTCGACCGCCTGCTGCTGCAGATGACCCCACGCCAGCGCGAGGCCCTGCGCGGCGACTGGCTGGCCGTCGAATATCGCAACGGGCTCGACTGGACCCGCGTGGCGCGCTGGGGCGTGCCGCTGCTGCTGGTGCTGCTCACCGCGCTGCTGGTGCACGCCATCGGGCATTGGCGGCTGCGCCGCGAGGTGGCCGGGCGACGTCATCTGGAACAGCGCCTGGCCGAAGTCACCGACAACCTGCCCGCCGTGGTCTATCAGGCGCGCCGTGCGGCAGACGGAACCCTCAGCTTCCCGTTCATTGCCGGTGACCTGCAGGCGTTGTTCGGAATCAGCCGGCAGCAGGCCGAACAGGATGCAACGTGCCTGCTGGAGCGCATCGAGGAAGACGACCGCGAGCACATCCTGCATGCGGTCGAGCAGGCGGCGCGCCAGTTCGCACCGCTCATTCTGGAATTCCGGCTGCGACCTGAAGGTGCCGGCGCGCGCTGGGTGCGCAGCCAGGCCCATCCCTATGCGGCCGAAGCAGGTGCGGTGACCTGGAGTGGTTACTGGGTGGATGTCAGCGAGGCGCGTGCGCAGGCCGAGGCCCTGACTGCGGCCAAGGCCGACGCTGAACAGGCCGCGGAAGCGAAGTCGCGTTTCCTGGCAACCATGAGCCATGAGATCCGCACGCCGATGAGTGGCGTGCTGGGCATGCTGGAGGTGCTGGCGCATTCGCCGCTGGATGCCGAGCAGCAGCGCATCCTGGGGGTGATCGAGGATTCGGCGCAGATGCTGCGGCAGATCCTCGACGACATCCTCGATTACTCGCGGCTGGAGGCCGGCGCGCTGCGCCTGGAACCGGTGCCGCAGCCGCTGCGGCCATTGCTGGAAAGCGTGTGCCGGTTGTTGTCGGCGCAGGCCAGTGCGCGTGAGCTGGATCTGCACGTGCAGATCGACCCGCAGCTGGCGGCCGCGCACGAAGTGGATGGTGTGCGCCTGCGTCAGATCGTGTTCAACCTGCTCAGCAACGCCATCAAGTTCACCGTGCGCGGCGAAGTGCGGCTGCAGCTGGAAGTGCTGGGGCCGACCGCCGAGGACGGCAGCCAGCCGCTGTGCCTGAGCGTCACCGACACCGGCATCGGCATCGCACCGGAAAAGCTGCAGCACCTGTTTGCGCCGTTCACCCAGGCCGGTGCGTACATCCAGCGCGACCATGGTGGTACCGGCCTGGGCCTGAGCATCTGCCAGCGCCTGGTGCAGATGATGGATGGCGAGCTGGAGCTGCACAGCACGCTGGGTGAGGGCACCCGCGCCGAGGTGCGGCTGTCGCTGGTGGAAGCCAGCAGTGGTGATGTTGAAGCGTTGGTCGCTGAGCAGGAACAAGCGGCGCTGCTGCCGCCGGCGCTGCGCGAGGCACGCGTGCTGGTGATCGAAGATCATCCGACCAACCAGGCGATGATGGCCTGGCGCCTGCAGCAACTGGGCGTGCCGCATGTGCTGGTCGGCGATGGCCAGCAGGGGCTGGATCGGTTGGCGTCGGAGCCGTTCGATCTGGTCATCACCGATTGCCGGATGCCGGTGCTGGATGGCTTCGCATTCACCCGCCTGCTGCGCGAACGCGAGGGCCGCAACGGCCAGCCGCGGCTGACCGTATTGGCGCTGACCGCCAGTGTGCTGGACGACGATGCGCGTCGTTGCCGTGAGGCCGGCATGGACGAAGTGCTGGCCAAGCCGTTGTCACTGGCCACGCTGCGTACCGCGCTGCTGCGCTGGTTGCCGCAGGCGCAGGGACAGTCGTTTGAGGAGCTGGCCGAGTCCGCTGCCGACGATGGTGGGACGCTGCCCGATCTGGACAGCCTGCAGCGGCGCTTCGGCTCGCGCGCGGTGGCCGAGCAGCTGCGCGACAGCCTGTTGCAGGCCAGCGAAGGTGATCTGGCGGGCGTACGGCGCGCCGTGCAGGCCGGTGACCGCATGTCTGCCGCACTGCACCTGCATCGCCAGGCCGGTGGATTGGGTGCGGTGGGGGCGACGGTGCTGGCCGGGCAGGCCAATGCCCTGGTCGAGCGCCTGCAGGACGCAGCCGAGACCGATCCGGAGCCGTTGTTCGAGGCGGTGGCGGGGTTCGTCGCGCGGCTGCAGCAGCAACTGCAGCGCCTGGCTCACTGAGCCGGCTGCTGCTGCAGGTAGGCGATCACCAGCGCGCGGCGTTCGGCGCTGGGGAAAGCGTTGTACATGCGCGTGCCGGGCACCACGTGGGTGGGCGACTGCAGGAACGCATCCAGGGTCTGCGCGGTCCAGGTGATGTCGGCGCGGCGCATGCCCTCGGAGTAGCCGTAGTCGGGCAGGCTGCCGGCGCGACGACCGATCACGCCGTGCAGGTTCGGCCCGAAGCGGTGGATGCCGCCGGGCTGTACGGTGTGGCAGCCGGCACACAGTTCAAACGCGCGCTGCATGGCCTGCTGGTGCGCCTGTTCCGGCGTGGCCGGAGCCGCAGGCGGGCGCTGGCAGGCCGTGGCCGCCAGGGCCACGACAACGGTGATGGGCAGGCAGAAAGCGCGCATGGGCGGGCAGGATAGCGACGCTGCGGGGCAGGCGGGCTGCGACACGCCGTCGCAGCCCGGAGCAATCACATGCCCGAATAGTTCGGGCCGCCGCCGCCCTGCGGGGTCACCCAGACGATGTTCTGGGTGGGGTCCTTGATGTCGCAGGTCTTGCAGTGCACGCAGTTCTGCGCGTTGATCTGCAGCCGCGCGCTGTCGGCTTCGCCGACGAACTCGTACACGCCGGCCGGGCAGTAGCGCGCTTCCGGACCGGCGTATTCGGCCAGGTTCACCTTCACCGGAATGCTCGGATCCTTCAGCGTCAGGTGGCTGGGCTGGTTCTCGTCGTGGTTGGTGCTGCTCAGGAACACCGAGCTGAGACGATCGAAGGTCAGCACGCCATCGGGCTTGGGGTAGGCGATGCGGGTGTGCTTGGACGCCGGTTCCAGGCAGACATGATCCGGCTGGGTGCGGTGCAGCGTCCACGGCGGATTGCGCACGCCCAGCTTGGGCAGCAGCCACTGCTCCACGCCGGTCATCAGCGTGGCCACGGTCTGGCCCTTCTTGAACCACTGCTTGAAGTTCTTGGCCTGCTGCAGTTCGGTGAACAGCCAGCTGGCTTCGAATGCCTTCGGGTAGGCGCTCAGTTCATCGTGCTGGCGGTCGGCGGCCAGCGCGTCGAACGCGGCGTCGGCGCACAGCATGCCGGTCTTGATCGCCGCGTGGCTGCCCTTGATGCGGCTGGCGTTGAGGTAGCCGGCCTCGCAGCCGACCAGTGCGCCACCCGGGAACACCGTCTTGGGCAGCGACAGCAGGCCACCGGCGGTGATCGCACGCGCGCCGTAACCGATGCGGGTGCCACCCTCCAGGTGCTTGCGGATGGACGGATGTGTCTTGAAGCGCTGGAATTCCTCGAACGGGCTCAGCCACGGATTCTTGTAGTCCAGGCCGACCACGTAGCCGATGGCGACCTTGCCGCCGTCGGCGTGGTACAGGAACGCACCGCCGTAGGTATCGCTGTCCAGCGGCCAGCCGGCGGCATGCACCACCAGGCCCGGCTCATGCTTGGCCGGGTCGATCTGCCACAGCTCCTTGATGCCGATGCCGTAGGCCTGCGGGTCCTTGCCTTCGTCCAGCGTGTAGCGGGCGATCAGCTGGCGGCCGAGGTGGCCGCGCGCGCCTTCGGCGAAGATCGTGTACTTCGCCTGCAGCGCCATGCCGCGTTCGAACGCCGGGCCGATGCTGCCGTCCTTCTCGATGCCCATGTCGCCGGTGGCCACGCCGATCACTTCACCGTTGTCGCCGTACAGCACTTCGGCGGCGGCGAAGCCGGGGAAGATGGCCACTTCCAGCGCCTCGGCCTGCTGCGCCAGCCAACGGGTCACTTCACCCAGGCTGATGATGTAGTTGCCTTCGTTGTGGAAGCACTCCGGCAGCAGCGCGTTGGGCGTGCTGCGTGCGCCGGTTTCGCTGAGGAACAGGAATTCGTCGCGGGTGACCTTCTGCTTCAGCGGTGCGCCGCGCTCGGCCCAGTCCGGGAACAGTTCGGTCAGCGCGCGCGGGTCCATCACCGCACCGGACAGCACGTGGGCGCCTGGTTCGGAGCCCTTTTCCAGCACGCACACCGACAGCTCGCGGCCGGCTTCGATCGCGCGCTGGCGCAGGCGGATCGCGGTGGCCAGGCCGGCGGGGCCGGCGCCGACGATCACCACGTCGAACTCCATTACTTCACGCGGGGGCAGGGCGTTGGCTTCAGCGCTCATCGATTGCATGACTCGTGGGTAGGGCCGGCATCGGGGCCACCGGCGGTGCCTGGGAATCGCGCGTGCGGCCACGGGCGAAACGGTTGTTTGAATGTGTCAGGGTACCGGGACGCGCGTGATCGAGCTAGATAGACGCCGTTCACCGCACGATTGCTGCAGCGCAGCGTAGTGCCTCAGCCCTGGTGGGGGCTAACCCTGGTCGGCACGCGCTGCCCGGATGACCGACAATGGCCGGGTCCTGACTGCGTGTGAGTGCCATGGCTTTGCATCCGTACGATCTGTTCGATGTCCGTTCCCTGCTCAACGAGGAAGAGCGTGCGGTGCAGGAGAGTGTCGCCCGCTTCACCAACGAGCGCGTGCTGCCGATCATCGGCGATGCCTTCGACCAGGCCCGTTTTCCGTCTGAACTGGTGCCGGAGATCGCGTCACTGGGCCTGCTGGGTGCAACGCTGCCGGCCGAGTACGGCGGCGGTGGCCTCGGCGCGGTCAGCTACGGCCTGATCTGCCAGGAGCTGGAGCGCGGCGATTCGGGCCTGCGCAGCTTCGTGTCGGTGCAGAGCTCGCTGTGCATGTACCCGATCTACGCCTATGGCAGCGAGGAACAGCGCCAGCAGTGGCTGCCGGCGATGGCGCGCGGCGAACTGATCGGCTGCTTCGGCCTGACCGAGGCGCATGGGGGTTCCGACCCGGCCAGCATGAAGACCCGCGCCGTGCGCGACGGCAGTGACTGGCGCATCAGCGGCAGCAAGATGTGGATCACCAGCGGCCCGGTGGCCGACCTGGCCATCGTCTGGGCGCAGACCGAGGACGGTATCCAGGGCTTCGTGCTGGAGAAGGGCATGGCCGGCTTCACCACGCAGGAAATCAAGCACAAGATGAGCCTGCGCGCCTCGCTGACCGGTGCGCTGTTCTTCGATGACGTGCGCGTGCCCGACAGCCACCGCCTGCCGAACGTGAAGGGCCTGAAGGGGCCGCTGGGCTGCCTGACCCAGGCCCGCTATGGCATCAGCTGGGGCCCGATCGGCGCGGCGATTGCCTGCCTGGATGAAGCGCTGGGCTACGCCAAGGAGCGCGTGTTGTTCGGTCGCCCGCTGGCGGCGACGCAGAGCGCGCAGATCAAGCTGGCCGAGATGGCCCGCCGCATCACCACCGCCCAGCTGCTGGCCCTGCAACTGGGCCGGCTGAAGGAAGCCGGCCAGCTGCAGCCGCAGCAGGTCAGCCTGGCCAAGTGGAACAACTGCCGCATGGCCATCGACATCGCCCGCGAGTGTCGCGATCTGCTCGGTGGGGCTGGCATCACCACCGAGCATGTGGCGATCCGGCACGCGCTGAACCTGGAATCGGTGATCACCTATGAAGGCACCGAGACCGTGCACCAGCTGGTGATCGGGCGCGAACTGACCGGCATCAACGCGTTCTGAAACCTGGTTCCGGTGGGTGCCAACCTTGGTTGGCACATTCCTTCAGCGCGCGACCGGGCATCGGTGCGGACCAAGGTCCGCACCCACCAGAAGCAGCCCACAGCCACCGGAAGTTCTCAGCAGTCCCCTGGACCTGCCTTTGGTGGGTGCCAACCTTGGTTGGCACATTCCTTCAGCGCGCGGCCAAACATCTGTGCGGACCAAGGTCCGCACCCACCACAAGCGGTCTGCGGCGTTACACGCCGCCGGCAAACCCGTGCTGCCGCCACGCTTCGTACATCACCACGGCAACGGTGTTGGACAGGTTGAGGCTGCGGTTGTCCGGCCGCATCGGCAGGCGCAGGCGGCGGCCATCGGGCAGGGCATCGAGCACGTCCTGCGGCAGGCCGCGGCTTTCGGGGCCGAACAGGAATGCATCACCGTCTTCGAACGCCACGCTGTCATAGCGGACGCTGGCACGCGTACTCAGGGCGAACAACCGCTTTGGTGCGATCCGCGCCAGCGCGGCATCCAGGTCGGGGTGCACCTGCAGGCGCGAGTACTCGTGGTAGTCCAGGCCGGCGCGCTTGAGCTGCTTGTCTTCCAGTGCGAAGCCGAGCGGCTCGACCAGGTGCAGCTGCGCGCCGGTGTTGGCACAGAGCCGGATCACATTGCCCGTGTTGGGCGGGATTTCCGGTTGGAACAGGATCACGTGGAACTGGGGCGCGGCATTCATCGGCGCAGTGTACCTGCGACGGCGGCTGCCTTTACGGCGCACGCCCTGCGCTGGCAGGGCGGCACCGCTTACGGGCGCAGCAGGACCTGGGCGGTTTCGGTGGCCAGGGCCTGCAGGTCGGCGGCGCTCGGACGCACCTGCAGGGCCGGCAGGTTGACGATGACCGAGTTGGCGACGTTGGTGGCGGCGGCAGCCAGGGTCGCGGCGTAGCGCTGGGCTTCCATTTCGGCGGCCAGGGCGACGCGCTGTTCCAGGCTCGGGCGCACTTCCACCGAGGCCAGGGTGGTGATCGGCATCGCGGCCGCAACCGGGGTGGCGACGTAGCCGTTGCGCTCGGCCAGCTGGTCGGCGCTCGGGCGCACTTCCACGGTGGCCAGGGTCGGGATGCCGCTGGCCTGTTCCCAGGCCTGCTGGGCCAGCTGGTCGGCGGCCGGGCGGACCTGCACGGTGGACAGCGTCTTGATGGATTCGGAGGCCTGCACCGACGAAACAACCGCGGTGCCGGCAATCAGGGCGATGGCGATGGCAATGGTCTTGGCGTTCATGACGGGGCCTGTTTAGTGTTTGTGATCAGTGGTGTGGTAGTAAGGTAGTACACCAATTCTGGGCATGCAAGGGAAATTTTCGATTTCCTGCATTTGTTCAGTCTTCAGTCAGCTTTCGTCTGAAGCCCTTCCTGGCGCAGGAAGTACCAAGCAATCCTCGTGCCAACTTTTAGTTGTTGATTTGCAAGGGTTTTGTTCGGGTCGGAAAGTGTCCGGTGGGCGGACACCTGTCCATTCGATGCGCTGCGGACACTGTCCGGACGTTCCTGGCGGGCGCCTGTGACGGGTCAGGCAGGGCAGATCGGCGCCGCGGATGGGGTACAGGGGCAAACACCCCCAGTGACTGCTGGCCGATTCCTGCCGCTGCGTGCGCAGGCTAGGATCGGGGTTCACCTATGTGACCAAGGATCCGGATATGTCTCTCGCCCTTCGCCCGCGCGCTGCACTGCTGGCCGTCGCCCTCAGCACCGCCCTGGGCACGCTTGTGCCTTCCCATGCGCTGGCGGCCAAGCCGGCCGCACCGGCCAAGGTCGATATCCCGTATGAGCAGTTCACCCTGCCCAACGGCCTGCGCGTGATCGTGCATACCGATCGCAAGGCGCCGATCGTCGCGGTCAATGTCTGGTACCACGTGGGCAGCAAGGACGAGCCGGCTGGCCGTACCGGCTTCGCGCACCTGTTCGAACACCTGATGTTCCAGGGCAGCGAAAACCACGACGGCGAATTCTTCGAACCGTTCAAGCAGGTCGGTGCCACCAACCAGAACGGCACCACCAATACCGACCGCACCAACTACTTCGAGAACGTGCCGACCACCGCGCTGGACATGGCGCTGTGGATGGAATCGGACCGCATGGGCCATCTGGTCGGTGCGATCGACCAGGCGGCGCTGGACGAGCAGCGTGGCGTCGTGCAGAACGAGAAGCGCCAGGGCGAGAACCAGCCCTACGGCCAGGCCTGGGACCAGCTCAACAAGGCGCTGTACCCGGTTGGCCACCCGTACCACCACGGCGTGATCGGTTCGATGAACGATCTGAACGCGGCGTCGCTGGATGACGTGAAGACCTGGTTCCGCACCTGGTACGGCCCGAACAACGCGGTGCTGGTGCTGGCCGGCGACATCGACCTGGCCACCGCCAAGGAAAAGGTCGGCAAGTACTTCGGCGCCATCCCGGCCGGCCCGACCATGGCGCAGCCGGCAGTGAACGTGGCCAAGCGCAGCGCCGACACGCGCGAGACGATGACCGACAAGGTGCCGCAGGCGCGCATCTACCGCGCCTGGAACGTGCCGCAGGTCGGCACCACCGATGTCGATCAGCTGCAACTGTTCGCGCAGGTCCTGGGCGGTGCCAAGTCCTCGCGCCTGAGCCAGCGCCTGCAGCACCAGGACAAGCTGGTGGACAGCATCGCGTCGGGCCTGTCGACGTCGCAGCTGGGTTCGAACTTCGTGATCATGGCGACGGTCAAGCAGGGCCAGGACCCGGCCAAGGTCGAGAAGATCATCGACGAGGAACTGGACCGCCTGATCAAGCAGGGCCCGACCGCGGCCGAGCTGGAGCGCGCCAAGACCGGTGCCCGCGCCGGTTTCATCCGCGGCATTGAGCGCATTGGTGGCTTCGGCGGCAAGGCCGACGCACTGGCCGAGTGCGCGGTGTTCACCGGCGACCCGGGCTGCTTCCGCACCTCGCTGGCCAACATCGAGAAGGCCAGTGCTGCTGATCTGAGCCGGCTGGGCGCGCAGTGGCTGGACAAGGGCAGCCACACCCTGGTGATCGCACCGGGTGAGCGCGTGGCGCTGAAGGAAGAGCCGAGCCAGGCGCCGAAGCCGTTCAACGTGCCGGCGGTGGACCCCAAGTACAGCACCCTGCCCGAGCAGGTCGACCGCAAGGCCGGCGTGCCGCAGACCCGCGAGTTCCCGCAGCTGAAGTTCCCGGCGCTGCAGCGCGCCACGCTGAAGAACGGCACCCAGGTGATCCTGGCCGAGCGCCACGAGATTCCGGTGGTGCAGTTCAGCTACCAGTTCCCGGGCGGCTTCAGCGCCGACCAGGGCCGCAAGCCGGGCACCGCCAACTTCACCATGAGCCTGATGACCGAAGGCGCCGGCAAGCTCGGCTCGCTGGCCTTCGCCGATGCCGCCGACGCGCTGGGTGCCAGCCTGGATGCCTCGGCCGGCCTGGACTCGATGAGCGTGGACCTGTCGGCGCTGAAGGAAAATCTGGCACCGTCGCTGGCGCTGTACCGCGACCTGCTGCGTGAGCCGCGCTTCGAGCAGGGCGAGATCGACCGGGTCAAGGCGAGCTGGATCGCCGGCATCCAGCAGGAGAAGGTCAACCCGGGTGCGGTGGCGATGCGCGTGCTGCCGCCGCTGCTGTACGGCAAGGGCCACCCGTATGCCATTCCGTTCACCGGCAGCGGTGACGAAGCGGCGATCAATGGCCTGACCCGCGAAGACCTGGTCGACTTCCACCACGACTGGCTGCGCCCGCAGAACGGCACCCTGATCGTGGTCGGTGACACCACCCTGGCCGAGATCGTGCCGCTGCTGGACAAGCAGCTGGGCGACTGGAAGGCCAGTGGCGACGCCCCGCAGGTGAAGGCGGCCACCGACGTAGCGCTGCCGAAGGGCCCGCGCGTGTTCCTGATCGACCAGCCGGGCGCGGTGCAGGCCAACCTGTTCGCCGGCCAGGTGGTGGCGCCTTCGAGCGCTGCCAGCTCGACCCGCTTCGACATCGCCAACGGCGTCATCGGCGGTGACTTCACCTCGCGCCTGAACATGAACCTGCGTGAAGACAAGCACTGGTCGTACGGTGCACGCAGCAGCGCGGTCAACTCGGTGGGCCAGCGTCCGTGGATGGCCAGCGCGCCGGTGCAGATCGACAAGACCGGTCCGGCGATGGCGGAAATGCGCAAGGAAATCGCCGCGTTCGCCGATGGCAGCAAGCCGGCCACCGCCGACGAGGTGAACCGCATCCGCAACATCCAGACGCTGAGCCTGCCCGGTGCCTACGAGACCGCCAGCGCGGTGGCGTCGACCATCGGTTCGATCGTGCAGTTCAAGCGCCCGGACGACTACGTGCTGCGCCGCAAGGCCGAGATCGAGGCGATGACCCCGGCGCAGGTGCAGCAGGCCGCCGCCGAGATCAAGCCGCAGGCCCTGACCTGGGTGGTGGTGGGTGACCTCAAGCAGACCGAAGCGGCCGTGCGTGCGCTGAACCTGGGCGAGGTGACGGTGATCGATGCCGAAGGCAACCCGGTCAAGAAATAAGGGATGTGCCTGCCCGCCACGGCGGGCAGGTCTCCCGTGGTAGCGCCGGGCCATGCCCGGCGGCTTTCCGGCGGCCAGCCATGCCTCGCTGTGCGCTCGCCGGGCATGGCCCGGCGCTACCGGGGGATCCGACCCCACCCCCGGCTACCCCCGATTCAGGCTGTTCAGGCAGAATCCCCCCATACCCTTCCAGGATCTGCCCATGCGCGTTCTGCTGCTTTCCTCCCTGCTGCTCACCGTCACCGCCTGTACCTGGGTGCCGATCGAACCGGCCGGCAAGGCAACCCGCGTGCTGCCGGCAGGCCCGGTTCCCGCCGGCTGCATCGCCAAGGGCGAGGTGGTGGTCACCGTGAAGAGCAAGGTCGGCTTCTACAACCGCAACCCGCTGCGGGTGCAGGAAGAGCTGGAAACCCTGGCCCGCAACGAGGCCCCGAGCGCCGGCGCCAATGCCGTGCAGGCCGCTGCGGCCCCGGCCGATGGCAGCCAGCGCTTCGCCGCCTTCCAGTGCCCGCCGCGCTGAACGCTTCACCATACGGGCAAGGCTGAATTCGTAAAGATGCGGTGAAAGCCCGGGGGTTATAGAATAGCGCCCCCTTTTGCCTGAGCCTTGGCGCTAACCTCGATGCTCTTCAAGAATGTCTCGATCGCCGGCCTGGCACACGTCGACGCGCCGCATACGCTGACGACCAAGGAAATCAACGAACGCCTGCAGCCGACGTTGGATCGCCTCGGTATCCGCACCGACGTGCTCGGCGATATCGCCGGCATCCATGCCCGCCGCCTGTGGGACAACGGCGTGCTGGCGTCGGACGCCGCCACCATGGCCGGCCGCAAGGCACTGGAAGACGCGGGCATCACCGCGACCCAGGTCGGCCTGCTGGTCAACACATCGGTCAGCCGTGACTACCTGGAGCCGTCCACGGCCTCCATCGTGTCCGGCAACCTCGGCGTCAGCGACGAATGCATGACCTTCGACGTCGCCAATGCCTGCCTGGCCTTCATCAACGGCATGGATATCGCGGCGCGCATGATCGAGCGCGGCGATATCGACTACGCGCTGGTGGTGGATGGCGAGACCGCCAACCTGGTGTACGAGAAGACCCTGGAGCGCATGACCGCCCCGGACGTCACCGCTGACGATTTCCGCAACGAGCTGGCGGCGCTGACCACCGGTTCGGGTGCTGCGGCCATGGTGATGGCGCGCTCGGAGCTGGTGCCGGACGCCCCGCGCTACAAGGGCGGCGTGACCCGCTCGGCCACCGAGTGGAACCAGCTGTGCCTGGGCAACCTGGACCGCATGGTCACCGATACCCGCCTGCTGCTGATCGAAGGCATCAAGCTGGCGCAGAAGACCTTCAGCGCCGCCAAGATTGCACTCGGCTGGGCCGTGGAAGAGCTGGACCAGTTCGTGATCCACCAGGTCAGCCAGCCGCACACTGCCGCGTTCATCAAGAACTTCGGCATCGACCCGAAGAAGGTCATGACCATCTTCGGCGAGCACGGCAACATCGGCCCGGCCTCGGTGCCGATCGTGCTGAGCAAGCTCAAGCAGCTGGGCAAGCTGAAGAAGGGCGATCGCATCGCGCTTCTGGGCATTGGTTCCGGCCTGAACTGTTCGATGGCTGAAGTGGTCTGGTAAGCAGCCCGCTGCCCGACCTCCTGTAGAGCCGAGCCATGCTCGGCTCACGCGCGCAGCGCGGCTCTTCCGCAGCGGACCGGAGAGCAGCCGAGCATCGGCTCGGCTCTACACCGCGCCGCGATTCTCCTTAGGTGCTCCGCATGCGCGATCTCCCCGGTTACCCCGCCCACCCGCAGCGCTTCGAAGTGCGCCCTGGCCTGTCGATGAACTATCTCGACGAAGGCCCGCGCGACGGCGAGGTGGTGGTGATGGTGCACGGCAACCCGTCGTGGAGCTATTACTGGCGCACGCTGGTGGCTGGCCTGTCGGACACTTACCGCTGCATCGTGCCGGACCACATCGGCATGGGCCTGTCGGACAAGCCGGACGACAGCCGCTATGAGTACACGCTGCAGTCGCGCGTGGACGATCTCGATGCACTGCTCAGGCACCTGGGCATCACCGGCCCGGTGACCCTGGCCGTGCACGACTGGGGCGGCATGATCGGCTTCGGCTGGGCGCTGTCGCACCACGACCAGGTGAAGCGCCTGGTGGTGCTCAACACCGCCGCCTTCCCGATGCCGGCCGCGAAGAAGATGCCGTGGCAGATCGCGCTGGGCCGCCACTGGAAGATCGGCGAGTGGATCATCCGCAGCTTCAACGCATTCTCGTCCGGCGCCTCGTGGCTGGGCGTGGAGCGGAAGATGCCGGCCGACGTGCGCCGCGCCTACGTGTCGCCGTACAACAGCTACGCCAACCGCATCAGCACCATCCGCTTCATGCAGGACATCCCGCTGTCGCCGGCCGACAGGGCGTGGTCGCTGCTGGAGCGTGCCGGCAAGGCGCTGCCGTCGTTCGCCGACCGCCCCGCCTTCCTCGGCTGGGGCCTGCGCGACTTCGTGTTCGACCACCACTTCCTGAAGGGTTTCCAGGCCGCGCTGCCGAAGGCCCAGGTGCATGCCTTCGAGGATGCCGGGCATTACGTGCTGGAAGACAAGCACGAGGTGCTGGTGCCGGAGATCCGGGCGTTCCTGGACAAGAACCCGATCTGAGAAGTGTGCCGACCAACGGTCGGCACCCACACGTGGAAGGTATGGGTGGGGGCCGACCGTTGGTCGGCACACCGGATTATGCGGCGACCGGCGCCTGCGGCGGCGAAGACGGGCTGTTGCCGTTGTCGTCCGGATGATCGTCATCATTGTCGGCGTCATCGCGCCAACGCCAGTCGGCCAGCGTCAGTGGATCCAGGCCATAGGCGATGCGCGCCTTGTCGCACTGCGGGCTGGCCTTGCCGTACTCCCACGATGCATCCACCTCACGGCACACGCTGGGCCGGTTGGGGTGGATGGTGCAGCGTGAATACACGCCGATCTGCGCATCCAGCGCCACGCAGCGCACCGGCTTGGAATGGGTGCCACGCATGCACAGGCGATGCGGGTCCAGCACTTCGGTGAGCTGGTGTGGCACGCCGCCGGGGGTGACCTCGTCTGATTCCATCCAGTGGAAGGCCACGCGGTATTGGGTGCAGCAGGCGCCGCAGGTCATGCAGGGATGTTGCATGGGCAAGCCGCCTCGGGCGGCAGTCGGAATCAGGAACGAGGGTGCGGATTTTCCACGAAGTGGGGCGCCGCGCAAGAAATTCCGTAAGCGGCGACAATGAGCGGATGAACCGACCCTGCAATATTGCGGCCCGTTTGCCTGAACTGGCGCGTGAACGCCCCGACCAGATTGCTATCCGCTGCCCCGGCCGCCGGGGCGCCGGCAACGGCATGGCCGCCTACGACGTCACCCTGGATTACCGCCAGCTGGACGCCCGCAGCGATGCCATGGCCGCCGGCCTGGCCGGCTACGGGATCGGCCGAGGGGTGCGCACGGTGGTGATGGTGCGGCCCTCGCCGGAGTTCTTCCTGTTGATGTTCGCCCTGTTCAAGCTGGGCGCGGTGCCAGTGCTGGTCGATCCGGGCATCGACAAGCGCGCGCTGAAACAGTGTCTGGACGAGGCGCAGCCGGAAGCCTTCATCGGCATTCCGCTGGCCCATGTGGCGCGGCTGGTGCTGCGCTGGGCGCCGTCGGCGGCGCGCCTGGTGACCGTCGGCCGCCGCCTCGGCTGGGGCGGAACCACCCTGGCCGCGCTGGAGCGCGCCGGCGCCAATGGTGGGCCGATGCTGGCCGCCACTGACGGCGAGGACATGGCCGCGATCCTGTTCACGAGTGGCTCCACCGGCGTGCCCAAGGGCGTGGTCTACCGCCATCGCCACTTCGTCGGCCAGATCCAGCTGCTGGGCAGTGCCTTCGGCATGGAAGCGGGCGGGGTGGACCTGCCGACCTTCCCGCCGTTCGCGCTGTTCGATCCTGCGCTGGGCCTGACCTCGGTCATCCCGGACATGGACCCGACCCGGCCGGCACAGGCCGACCCGGCGCGCCTCCACGACGCCATCCAGCGTTTCGGCGTCACCCAGCTGTTCGGCTCGCCGGCACTGATGCGGGTGCTGGCGAAGCATGGCCGGCCGCTGCCGACGGTGACCCGGGTGACCTCGGCGGGTGCGCCGGTGCCGCCGGACGTGGTCGCCACCATCCGCAGCCTGCTGCCGGCCGACGCGCAGTTCTGGACGCCGTATGGCGCCACCGAGTGCCTGCCGGTGGCCGTGGTCGAGGGCCGCGAGCTGGAGCGTACGCGCGCCGCTACCGAGGCTGGCGCAGGGACCTGCGTGGGCAGCGTGGTGGCGCCGAACGAAGTGCGCATCATCGCCATCGATGACGCGCCGCTGCCGGACTGGTCGCAGGCACGCGTGCTGGCCACCGGCGAGGTCGGCGAGATCACCGTAGCCGGGCCGACCGCCACCGACAGTTATTTCAACCGCCCGCAGGCCACGGCGGCGGCAAAGATCCACGAGACGCTGGCCGATGGCAGCACGCGCGTGGTCCATCGCATGGGCGACGTCGGTTACTTCGATGCGCAGGGCCGACTGTGGTTCTGCGGGCGCAAGACGCAGCGCGTGGAGACCACGCGCGGACCGCTGTACACCGAACAGGTCGAGCCGGTGTTCAACACCGTGGCCGGGGTGGCGCGCACGGCGCTGGTCGGTGTCGGCGCCCCGGGTGCACAGGTGCCGGTGCTGTGCGTGGAACTGCAGCGTGGCCAGGCAGACAGCCCGGCGCTGCAGGAAGCGCTGCGTGCGCATGCCGCAGCGCGCACGCCTGAGGCCGGCCTGCAGCACTTCCTGGTGCATCCGGCGTTCCCCGTCGATATCCGTCACAACGCCAAGATCGGCCGCGAGAAGCTCGCCGTCTGGGCCAGCGCCGAACTGGAGAAGCGCGCATGAAGATCCTGGTCACCGGTGGTGGTGGTTTCCTTGGCCAGGCGCTGTGCCGCGGGCTGGTCGAACGTGGCCACCAGGTACTGGCGTTCAACCGCAGCCATTACCCGGAACTGCAGGCGATGGGCGTGGGCCAGATCCGTGGCGACCTGGCCGATGCGCAGGCAGTGCTGCACGCGGTGGCCGGCGTTGACGCGGTGTTCCACAACGGTGCCAAGGCCGGTGCGTGGGGCAGCTATGACAGCTACCACCAGGCCAACGTGGTCGGCACTGACAATGTGATCGCCGCCTGCCGCGCGCACGGCATCAGCCGGCTGGTCTACACCTCCACGCCCAGCGTGACGCACCGTGCCACCCACCCGGTGGAAGGCCTGGGCGCGGATGAAGTGCCCTACGGTGAGGACTTCCAGGCCCCGTATGCGGCGACCAAGGCGATTGCCGAACAGCGCGTGCTGGCGGCCAACGACGCCTCGCTGGCGACGGTGGCACTGCGCCCGCGCCTGATCTGGGGCCCGGGCGATCAGCAGCTGGTGCCGCGCCTGGCCGAACGTGCACGGCAGGGCCGCCTGCGTCTGGTGGGCGATGGCAACAACAAGGTGGATACCACCTACATCGACAACGCCGCGCTCGCACACTTTCTCGCTTTCGAGGCATTGGCGCCGGGGGCCGCGTGTGCGGGCAAGGCCTACTTCATTTCCAACGGCGAACCGCTGCCGATGCGCGAGCTGGTCAACAAGCTGCTGGCCGCCGTTGGTGCGCCGACGGTGGACAAGGCGATCAGCTTCAAGGCCGCTTACCGGATCGGTGCGCTCTGCGAGCGCCTGTGGCCGCTGCTGCGCCTGCGCGGCGAGCCGCCATTGACCCGCTTCCTGGCCGAGCAGCTGTGCACGCCGCACTGGTACAGCATGGAGCCGGCACGCCGTGACTTCGGCTACGTGCCGCAGGTCAGCGTCGAAGAAGGGCTGCGCAGGCTGAAGGCTTCATCTGCTGCATAGATCGCCGTCACTGGCTGCACACCGCCAGATCGGGAGGATGGACCCACGCCATCCAACGGCCCGGACATCTGCGAGGAGCGCCATGCTGCATTACGCCGTCATCTTTTTCGTCATCGCCATCATCGCCGCTGTGCTCGGCTTCTCCGGCATTGCCGGCGCTGCCAGCAACATTGCCTGGATCCTGTTCGTTGTGTTCCTGGTACTGGCAGTGATCTCGATGTTCCGCAAGCGCGGGTAGAAGACCGCAGGGTAGTGCCGGCCGCTGGCCGGCACGCCCTCTTTGTAGCGTCGAGCATGGCTCGACGCTACACACAGCGCCGCTACACGGCGCTGTGCAATCCGCGATCGGCTTCATGGCGCTCCAGCGCCAGTTCGATCAGCCGCGTGATCAGCGTCGTGTAGTCCACACCGCTGGCGCCCCACAGCTTCGGGTACATGCTGATGCGGGTGAAGCCCGGCAGCGTGTTGACCTCGTTGATGACGATCTCACCGTCTGTGGTGAGGAACACATCCACGCGCGCCATGCCCGCACACTCCAGCGCCTGGTAGGCCCGCAGCGCGGTCTGCTGGATGCGCGCCTGGGTTGCAGCATCGATATCCGCCGGCACCACCACCTCGGCGCCGTCGGCGTTGATGTACTTGGTGTCGTAGGCGTAGAACTCGTCGTGCACCACCACTTCCCCACACATGCTGGCCTGAGGATGTTCGTTGCCCAGCACCGCGCACTCGATCTCGCGGCCGACCACCGCCGATTCCACCAGCACCTTGTGGTCGTAGCGCAGCGCCAATGCCAGCGCCTCGGCGAAGCCCGCTGCATCCTTGACCTTGCTCACCCCCACCGACGAACCCTGGTTGGCCGGCTTCACGAACAACGGCAGGCCGAGCTGCGCGATCACCGCATCGACATCGACTGCCGCCGCCTGATGGCGACGGATGCACAGCCACGGTGCCACCTGCAGCCCGGCGTCGCGCAGCAGGCGCTTGGTCACGTCCTTGTCCATCGCCACCGCCGAGCCCAGTACCGGTGAACCGACGAAGGGCAGGTTGGCCATGCGCAGCAGCCCCTGCAGCGCACCGTCCTCGCCCAGCGGCCCGTGCACGATCGGCAGCACCACATCGATCTGGCCGAGCGCGCTGGCCGCATCGGACGGCTGCAGCTGCGCCTGCTCGGCGCCCGGGCGCACCGCCAGCGACGTACCGGACCGATGCAGGGCGATGCGCGACGGATCATCGGCATTGATCAGGAAGGTATCCGGCTGGCTCAGATGCCACTGGCCCTGCTTGTCGATACCGACCAGCACCGGCTCGAAGCGCTCGCGATCGAGCGCATCGAGGATGTTCTTCGCCGACTGCAGCGAAACTTCGTGCTCGGAAGACTTGCCACCGAAGATGATGCCGACCCGGGTCCGTGCCATGGGGAATGCGATGTCCTGTGCGTTGCGTGGCCTCATAGCATGAACCTTCATCGGCCCTCCGCGTGAGGCACAGATGAACCAGAAATCCATCCACGCATGGCGTGGATCTACCGTGTCGACCAAGGTCGACACCCACCAGAGCAACACAGAAAGCCGCCCTGACAGCAGCGGGAAACTGTCGAAGGCGGGGTGGGTCCGGTTGTGGGGGTGTCCGCGGCATGGATGCCGCGGCCAAGCCCCCACGGACGGGTTTACGGCGTCCCCCGCCACTGGACCCGCCCCGCCCCCCACGGAATGCCCGCTCTTGCTGTTGCTTCGGCTACTGCTGTTGCCGTTGCCTCTGCGGGTGCCGGGCGGCAGCCCGGCCCAAGCCCCCCACCCACGCAGGTAGAATGCACACATGGCTCTCTCCCTGCTCAAGTCCCTCAAGCCGGTCGCCGGCCGCGCCCTGCAGATCGCCCTGAACCGCGCGCTGGCGCTGGATCCGGATACCCGCCATGCGCTGACCAGCCTGGATGGCCGGCATATCGATCTGACCCTGGAAGCGCCGTCGCTGGCCATGCGCATCAGCGTCGACGGCGACCAGCTGCGGGTCGGCCCGGTGGATGCGCAGGAAGCCGACCTGGCCGTGCGCAGCAGCCTGGCCGGCGTGCTCGCGCAGCTGCCGCTGCTGGCCAACGCACGGCGCGGTGACAACAACGGCAAGGGCCGCGTGCGCGTGGCCGGCGACGCCGAACTGGCACGCCGCCTGCAGCAGCTCGCCAAGGGCTTCGACCCGGACTGGCAGCAGCCCTTCGTCAGCGTGTTCGGCGAGGTACTGGGCGTGCAGGTCGCCAATACCCTGCGCAGCGCCCTGCAGCACGCACGCCAGGGCGCGGTCGACCTGGCCCACAGCGCCGCAGAATTCATCACCGAGGAATCGCGCGATGTAGTGCCGCGCGCTGAACTGGATGCCTTCCACGATGATGTGGACGTGCTGCGCGACGACGTGGAGCGCCTTGGTGCACGCGTACAGCGCCTGCGGGGTGCCGCATGAAGGCCGTGCTGCGCGCCAGCCGCATCGGCCGGGTGATCCTGCGTTACCGCCTCGACGACCTGCTGCAGGGCACACCGGCCGAGCGCTGGTTGCGCCTGGCCAAGCCGTTCGTGCCGCGCGCCTCGGCCGACATCGCCGCACAGTCGCGCGGTGCGCGCCTGCGCCTGGCGCTGCAGGATCTCGGCCCGATCTTCGTCAAGTTCGGCCAGATCCTGTCCACCCGCCGCGATCTGGTGCCGCCGGATGTGGCCAATGAGCTGACTCTGCTGCAGGACCGGGTCAAGCCGTTCGATGGTGAGACCGCGCGTCGCATCGTCGAGGAAGCGCTCGGCCTGCCGGTCAGCGAGGCCTTCGCCAGTTTCGACACCGAACCGCTGGCCTCGGCCTCCATCGCACAGGTGCACGCGGCCACGCTGGCCGATGGCCGCCAGGTGGTGGTCAAGGTGCTGCGCCCGGGCATCGAGAAGCAGATCGACGCTGATATCGCCCTGCTCAATTCGCTGGCCGCCCTGGTCGAGCGCACCCATCCGCGCGCCGACAAGATCCGTCCGCGCGAAGTGGTGGCCGAGGTCGAAAACACCCTTTCCGCCGAGCTGGACCTGCAGCGCGAAGGCGCCAATGCCAGCGTGCTGCGCCGCTTCTGGGAAAACAGCGACGACCTGTACGTGCCGGAAGTGATCTGGAGCCACACCGCCGAGCGCGCGCTGACCCTGGAGCGCGTGTGGGGCATTCCGTCCGACGACATCGCCGCGCTGGACAAGGCCGGCATCGACCGCAAGGCGCTGGCCGCCAAGGGCGTGCGGGTGTTCTACACCCAGGTGTTCCGCGACAACTTCTTCCATGCCGACGCGCACGCCGGCAACATCTGGGTCGACACCGATCCGTCGCGTCGCGCCAACCCGCGCTTCATCGCGCTGGACTTCGGCATCATGGGCCAGCTCTCGCAGGAAGATCAGTACTACCTGGCGGAGAACTTCATGGCCATCTTCAACCGCGACTACCGCCGCATCGCCGAACTGCATGTGCAGGCGCGCTGGATGCCGGACAACGTGCGCATCGATGACCTGGAAGCGGCCGTGCGCTCGGTGTGCGAGCCGTACTTCACCCGCCCGCTGTCGCAGATCTCGCTGGCCGAAGTGCTGATGAAGCTGTTCCGCGTGGCGCAGCGTTACCAGCTGACGTTGCAGCCGCAGCTGATCCTGCTGCAGAAAACCCTGCTGAACATCGAGGGCGTCGGCCGCCAGCTGGACCCGCAGATCGACATCTGGGCGGTGGCCAAGCCGGTGCTGGCGAAGATCCTGCGCGAGCGTTACAGCCCGCGCCGGGTGGTGCGCGAGCTCGGCAAGCGCCTGCCGGAAATCATGACCCATGCGCCGGACATGCCACGCCTGGTACACGCCTGGCTGACCCAGCAGGTGGAAGGCCGCCACGAACTGTCGATGCGTTCGCGCGACCTGGCCGCACTGGATGCCAGCGTGCAGCGCCTGCAGAAGCGTGCGGTGGGCGCGATCACCGGTGTCGGCCTGCTGGCCATCGCCGCGCTGATCTATGTGGTGCAGCCGCCGGGCTGGTACTGGGGCGACCTGCCGATGTGGAGCTGGCTGTCCGGTGTGGTCGGCGTGGTGGCGCTGGCGCGCGCGTGGTGGAAGTAGGTCCCATGCTGCAGGCACTCAAGGACGAACTGGCCCGCTTCGGCGCCGACAACGATGCCCGCGAAAGCGCGCGCGGGCGCCGCATGCTCAACATCACGCCGGAGACGGGTGAATTCCTGTCCGTGCTGGTCCGCTTCGGCGCTGCGCGCCAGGTGCTGGAGATCGGCACCTCCAACGGCTATTCGACGCTGTGGCTGGCCGAGGCTGCCACAGCCATCGACGGCCACGTGACCACGCTCGAATACGCCGAGGACAAGGTGGCGATGGCGCGTGACACCTTCGCGCGCAGTGGCCTGGCCGATCGCATCACGCTGGTCCACGACGATGCGGGACCGTGGCTGGCGCTGGTCGCCGATGCCAGCGTCGACCTGCTGTTCCTCGATTCGGATCGCGGGCAGTACGCCGGCTGGTGGCCGCAGCTGCGCCGCGTGCTGCGGCCCGGCGGCCTGCTGGTGGTGGACAACGCCACCTCGCATGCAGAACAGATGGAACCGCTGCGGGCGCTGCTGGAGGCTGATCCGGACTTCAGCACCAGCCTGGTGCCGGTGGGCAATGGCGAGCTGTTGGCCGTACGCAGCGCCTGACTGCTCTACAGGCAGGTGCCAACCTTGGTTGGCACGCCGTTGCCGGTCGCGCAGAGCCGCCGAGCGCGGGCTCGGCTCTACAGAAGGCAGGCCTTTATAATCCCGCGGTGAGCACCGAACCCGAGACCCTCGCCGCGGTCGAGACCGACACCGCGCCCCTGCAGCTGCTGCACCTGGATGAACGCCTGGCCGTGGTCAACAAGCCTGCCGGGCTGATGGTCCACGACAGCAAGCTGGCCCGTGGCGAAGACGACTTCCTGGCCGACCGCCTGCGCGAGCAGCTGGGCCGCCCGATCTTCCTCGTGCATCGCCTGGACCGGGCCACCAGCGGCTGCCTGCTGTTGGCCTTCGACCGCGAAACCGCCAGCGCGCTGGGCAAGGCGTTGATGGGCGGTGAAGTGCTGAAGGACTACCTGACCGTCTGCCGTGGCTGGCCGGCAGAACCGTCCTGGCGGGTCGACCACGACCTCGACGGTGGCCCGGGCAAGCCGGTGAAGAAGCCGGCGGTCACCGACTTCCAGCGCCTGGCCACCGGCGAGCTGTCGGTCCCGGTCGGTGAGTTCACCCGTTCGCGCTACGCGCTGCTGCGCTGCCAGCCACAGACCGGGCGCTTCCGGCAGATCCGCCGGCACCTGAAGCATCTCTCGCATCACATGATCGGCGACACCAGCCACGGTGATGGTCGCCACAACCGCATCTTCCGCATGCAGGGCGTGCACCGCATGCTGCTGCATGCCGAGCGCCTGCGTTTCCCGCATCCGGACGGTGGCACGGTGGATGTGCGTGCGCCGCTGGACCGCGAGTTCCAGAAGGCGCTGGGCCTGTTCGGCTGGCAGGTGGACGACGCCTGATGCTGCTGCGGTAAGCCGAGCGTGGGCTCGGCTCTACAGCCAGCGGCCGGGCGTGGCCCGGCGCACCCCGTTATTTCTTTTCCGGCTCGTTGACGATCGCTTCCAGGTCCTTCTGCAGATCCGCGAACAGCGGCTGCATGCGCGCCTGGATGGCCACCATCACGTTCTGCATCAGCGCCGGGGTCTTGTCCAGCAGGCTCTGGCCGGCCGCGCTCTCGTAGAACTCGGCCATCGCCAGCACGTCTTCCTTGCTGAAGGTCTTCTTGTAGAGGTCCACGTACATCGGCCGCAGCTGCTGCCACGACAGGGCCTGGCGCAGGGTCTGGCTGGTCCGCGCCTGGATCCGCTTCAGCTGTTCCTGCTGCTGGGCGTTGAGCTGGCGCTGTGCGGCCACCTGCTGGAACTGCTGCTGCTGCATCGCCTCGATCTGCGGCAGCATGGTGTCGATCATGCTCTGCGCCCGTGACGCGGACAGCAGGCGGTTGATGTCGCCATCGGTCGGTGGCGCGGCCAGGGCCGGAACGCTGGCCACGGCCAGCGCCAGCAGCAGGGCGGCGCGGCGCAGCAGGGACGGCAGGGCGGGTGCGGTGCGGGTCATGCGGGCTTCCTGCGGTACATGGGACGGCCAGCATACCCGCAGCCAAGGCGAAGGCGGCGTGTTCGGTACCTGATCGGCGGCATACGGTGCGCGATGCCGCACTCCGGCACGTGGCTGCCGCTACAATGCGCGGATGGGCAGTGGACCGGTCACCATCAGCGCGCAGCTTGAAATCCCCGACGGCGAGATCGTCGAGCGGTTCGTGCGTGCCAGCGGTGCCGGTGGCCAGAACGTCAACAAGGTCTCCACCGCGGTGGAACTGCGTTTCGATGTGGCCAACTCGCCCTCGTTGCCCGAACCGTTGCGCGCGCGCCTGTTGGCGCGGCGTGACCGGCGCATGACCGGCGAAGGCGTGCTGGTCATCGACGCGCAACGTTTCCGGACCCAGGATCGCAATCGCGAGGATGCGCGCGAGCGGCTGGCGGCCTTCATCCAGGCCGGGCTGAGCGTGCCCAAGCCGCGCAAGGCCACCAAGCCGACCCTCGGGTCGAAACTGCGTCGTCTGGACGCCAAACGCGGGCGCGCGCAGATCAAGCGCGGGCGCTCATCACGTGACTGGGAGTGATTGCTTGAACAACCCGACTTCGTTGCTGCCGGCCGTGCCGCCGCAGATGCCGCAGGTCAAACCCAACGCCTTCCTGCGCTGGCTGGCGCGCTGCACCCTGCGCATGGGCGGCTGGAAGGTGACCGGCACCCTGCCTGACATTCCCCGCCTGGTGTTCATCATCGCGCCGCATTCGTCCAACTGGGACGGCCTGTGGGGCATGGCGGCCAAGATCGCGCTGGGAATGAAGGTCAAGGTGCTGGGCAAGGCATCGCTGTTCTGGTGGCCGCTGGGCCCGCTGCTGCACAAGCTGGGCGTGATCCCGCTGGACCGCAGCTCGCCGCAGGGCACGGTGGGCCAGGCGGTGGACCTGCTGCGCAACAACGAGAAGATGTGGTTCGCCATCACCCCCGAGGGCACCCGCAAGGCCGTGAAGGACTGGAAGGCCGGCTTCCTGAAGATCGCCCGGATGGCCGACGTGCCGATCCTGGCCGCGTATTTCCACTACCCGGAAAAGACCATCGGCATCGGCCCGCTGTTCACGCCCAGCGGCGATGATGCCGCCGACATGGCCGCCATCCGCGAGTTCTACCGGCCGTGGATGGGCAAGACCCGCGGTACGGTCTGAGCCGGCCGCAGGCCGCCGCATAGACGCCACGTCCGGCACATGCCGGGCGAGCGCGACAGGAGTAGGGTGGAGGGCTGGTATCCCGTACCGTCTGCCCAAGGAGTGTTTTACATGTCGCGTACCGTAGTCCTGGCCGCCGCCATCAGCCTGGCGCTGGCGGCCTGTTCCGGCAAGGAGTCCACCCCCGTGTCCGATGCCCAGAAAGCCCCGGCCCAGCAGCCGGCCGAAGCCTCCACCAATCCGCTGCTGAGCGCCAGCACGTTGCCGTTCCAGGCGCCGCAGTTCGACAAGATCAAGGACAGCGACTACCTGCCGGCGTTCGAGGAAGGCATGCGCCAGCACCTGGCCGACGTGCGCAAGATCGCCGACAGCAGCGAGCCGGCCACCTTCGACAACACCATCGTAGCGATGGAGCGCAGCGGCGAGACCCTGAACCGCGTGTCGCGCATTTTCTTCGGCCTGGTCCAGGCCGATACCAACGATGCACGCCAGAAGATCCAGGAAGAAGTGGCGCCGAAGCTGGCCGCGCACCAGGACGAGATCAACCTCGATCCGAAGCTGTTCGCGCGCGTGAAGTCGCTGTACGACCAGCGTGACACGCTGGAACTGGACCCGGTGCAGAAGCGCCTGGTCGAGCATTACTACGACGGCCTGGTGCGCGCTGGCGCACAGCTGTCCGACGCCGACAAGGCGAGCCTGCGCAAGCTCAACGTGGAAGAAACCACCCTTTCCACCCAGTTCCATACCCGTCTGGTGGCCGCCACCGCCGCTGCGGCCGTCGTTGTCGACGACAAGGCCAAGCTGGCCGGCCTGGACGAGAATGCGATCAACAACGCTGCCACCGCCGCCAAGGATCGCAAGCTGGATGGCAAGTTCCTGCTGCCGTTGCAGAACACCACACAGCAGCCGGTGCTCGGCTCGCTGAGCGACCGCGACCAGCGCGCCGCCGTGCTGAAGGCTTCGGAAACCCGCGCCGAGCGCGGCGATGCCAACGACACCCGGCAGACCGTGCAGCGCCTGGCCCAGCTGCGTGCACAGAAGGCCAAGCTGCTCGGCTTCGACACCTTCGCCGACTACCAGCTGGGTGACCAGATGGCCAAGACCCCGGCTGCCGCGCTCAAGCTGCTGACCGACACCGTGCCGGCCGCCACTGCCAAGGCACGCGCCGAAGCCGGCGAGATCCAGAAGGTGATCGACGCGCAGAAGGGTGGTTTCCAGGTCGCCGCTTCGGACTGGGACTTCTACGCCGAGCAGGTGCGCAAGGCCAAGTACGATCTGGACGAATCGCAGATCAAGCCGTACTTCGAACTGGACAACGTGCTGCAGAACGGCGTCTTCTACGCCGCCACCCAGCTGTACGGCATCACCTTCAAGCCGCGCACCGACATTCCGACCTACAACCCGGACATGAAGGTGTACGAAGTGTTCGACAAGGACGGCACCTCGCTGGCCCTGTTCTACACCGACTACTTCAAGCGTGACAGCAAGTCCGGCGGCGCCTGGATGGACGTGTTCGTCGAACAGGATGGCCTGACCGGTGCCAAGCCGGTGGTCTACAACGTCTGCAACTTCACCAAGCCGGCCGCCGGCCAGCCTGCGCTGATCAGCTTCGACGACGTCACCACCATGTTCCATGAGTTCGGCCATGCGCTGCACGGCATGTTCTCGAACGTGAAGTACCCGTCGATTGCCGGCACCGCCACCTCGCGTGATTTCGTCGAGTTCCCGTCGCAGTTCAACGAGCACTGGGCGCTGGACCCGAAGGTGTTCGCCAACTACGCCAAGCACTACAAGACCGGCGAGGCGATGCCGCAGGAACTGGTCGACAAGATCCTCAAGGCACGCAGCTTCAACCAGGGCTATGCGACCACCGAGTACCTGTCGGCCGCACTGCTCGACCTGGCCTGGCACACGCAGAAGGCCGACGCGCCGCTGCAGGATGTCGGCGCCTTTGAAGCCAGCGCTCTGAAGAAGTTCAAGGTCGACCTGCCGCAGGTGCCGCCGCGCTACCGCACCACCTACTTCGACCACATCTGGGGTGGTGGTTACTCGGCCGGTTACTACGCCTACTTCTGGGCCGAAGTGCTCGACCATGACGCCTACCAGTGGTTCACCGAGCACGGTGGCCTGACCGCGGCCAACGGCCAGGAGTTCCGCGACAAGATCCTCTCGCGTGGCAACAGCGTGGAACTGTCGACCCTGTACCGCGATTTCCGCGGCAAGGACCCGTCGGTGGAACCGCTGCTGAAGTTCCGCGGGCTGAAGTAAGAAAGCGAAAACGGCGGGGGAAACCCCGCCGTTTTTCCTTGCTCTTCTTGTAGAGCCGAGCCTACGCTCGGCTGCCTTTCGCGCCCTTGTAGAGCCGAGCCCATGCTCGGCTGGTTTTCCACGAAAGGAAGCGCGCTACGTCCCCACGTGCACCCGGTTGGCCTGCTCGGCCAGTCCCAGGTGATCCAGTGCGATGTCCAGCGCCAGCACATAGCTCTGTGCACCGTAACCGGCCGCAATGCCCAGGCGCTGGCCGACACCGGCCGGCAGGCACGGCTCGGCCACCGCGCCGTCGTCATGCACTTCCACGTAGGCGTTGTGCAGATAGGGCAGCAACCGTTGCAGGCGCAGGCTGTTGGCACATGCACCCGGATCGAGCAGCGTCACCTCGCCGCGACTGTGGTCGGCCACGCGCAGTGCGTCCAGCAGTTCCTGTTCCGAACCGCAGGCACGGATCGCCACGCTGGTGCCGGCATCGATCGCGCGATGCACCAGCGACTTCAGTACCGGCGCCGGCAGTGGCATTGCCGTGCGAATCAAGGCGCCGGCGGCTTCCGGGCCGCGGATGATGAAGATCGACATGGCTCAGCCCTCCTGCGCCAGGCGACGGCCGACGATGGCCAGCGACAGCGGATAGCCGGCCTGCTGGCTGCGCTGGTCGACCACCACCGCGGCGGGGCCGTGCTGCAGGCGCAGGCGCGCATCCAGGCCGGGCTCGCTGGGCGACTGCAGCTCGATGTACTGCGCCGGCAGCCGTTCCAGCGCCGCCTGCAGTGCGCCACCCTCGGCCTGCCATTGCGCCTCGTCGGCCACGCCGACATCCAGCAGCACCCAGTCGGCCGAGCGCGCCTGCGGCTGGCATAGGCACTGGCGCACTTCGGACAGACTCGCGCAGTCGCTGCACAGCACGCGATGGCCGCTCAGCTGCGCCGGCAACTGCGGGCGCGGCGCCGACGGAGACGCGTGGCGGATCACCAGGAGGGTCATACAACACCTTGCGGAATGCGCCCTGCGGCGCGGTGGGCACACGATGCACGTGCTGGCCGTAAAGGTGCGATGCCCGTGGCCGGGTGCGCGCGTAAAACCTGCGTAACCCTTCCTGTAGAGCCGAGCCTACGCTCGGCTGGCGTGCACCGACGCTTGAAGAGCAGCCGAGCGCGGGCTCGGCTCTACAGCAAGCCGGTGCGGGAACCTCTTCGGCCCGGATGTGGTCTGATGCAGCTACCACTGACCCGGAGCCTGCCATGGACGCTGTTGCCCGCCCTCCCTTTTCCGAACGCGCGCTGGCCTGGCTGAAGAAAGAGGCGCTGCCGTTGCTGGTGATGCTCGGCCTGCTCGCCGCCGCCCGCGATACCCTGGCCAACCACTACGTAGTGCCCAGCGGCTCGATGCAGCCGACCCTGCAGCCCGGCGACCGGGTGGTGGTGGACATGCGTGCCTATGGGCTGCGCCTGCCGTTTACCGGCAAGGAACTGATGGCGACCGGCACCCCGCAGCGCGGCGAGGTGGCGGTGTTCGATTCGCCGGCCGACGGCACCCGCCTGATCAAGCGGGTGGCCGCGGTGGCCGGTGACCATGTGCAGCTGCACGAAGGGCACCTGAGCATCAACGGCCAGCCACTGCAGACCGCCGACCTGCAGGACGTGGAAGCCTTCGGTGAACGCCGTGCCCGCCTCGATCTGGACATGGGCGGCGGCCCGGACATCGCCGATCTGGTGGTGCCCGACGGTAAGGTGCTGGTGCTGGGTGACCACCGCGGCAACAGCTTCGATGGCCGCTTCTTCGGCTTCGTCGACGCTGACAAGGTCTACGGCCGTGCGGTGGCGGTGTACTACCGCCGGGGCGCCGGCTTCGAGTGGCAGCGCCTGTAAGCTGAATTGATACTTTCTGTGTATCAATCCTGACCTATCAGGTTATGGATCGACTGGATGGACGGGCCTAGTCTGAGGCCCGTTCCCTCCCATACCCGGCCGTCCCCACCGGCCCACCGATCCCATGACTGGCGAAACCGCCGCGACCGTCGAACGCCGCCCCCACGCTGTTGACCCCGCTTCCGACACCCGCATCCAGCAGGGCACGCCGGCTTTCCGCCGCACCGCGCTGGCGCTGTTCCTGGCCGGCTTCTCCACCTTCGGGCTGCTGTACACGGTGCAGCCGCTGCTGCCCGAATTCAGCCGCCACTTCGGCGTGTCCGCCGCCGGCAGCGCGATGTCGCTGTCGCTGACCACCGGCACGCTGGCGGTGGCCATGCTGCTGGCCGGCCTGCTGTCCGACGCGGTCGGCCGTCGCCCGTTGATGATCGCTGCGCTGCTGGCCTCGGCCATGCTGTCGCTGAGCACGGCGTTGGTGGATGACTGGACCACGCTGCTGGTGCTGCGCAACCTGCTCGGCCTGGCGCTGAGCGGCGTGCCGGCGGTAGCGATGACCTACCTGGTCGAGGAAATGGACAGCCGCGCGCTGGGCCTGGCGATGGGCCTGTACATCGGCGGCAATGCCATTGGTGGCATGAGCGGGCGCCTGCTGGCCGGCATCATCGCTGACCACTGGGGCTGGCGCTGGGGCATCGGCGTGGTCTCGATCATCGCCGTGGCCAGCACCGTGCTGCTGTGGCTGCAGCTGCCGCCGTCGCGTCACTTCCACCCCCGCCGTGATGGACTGCGCCAGTTGCCGTCACGCTGGCGCATGCTGTTCGCCGACCCGGGCCTGCCGTGGCTGTTCGCCACCTCGTTCGTGCTGATGGGCGTGTTCGTCACCCTCTACAACTACCTGGGCTACCACCTGCTGGCGCCGCCGTACCACCTCAGCCAGACCGTGGTAGGCCTGATCTTCAGCGTCTACCTGGTGGGCACTTTCAGTTCGGCGTGGATGGGCCAGCAGGCTACGCGTTACGGACGCGGCCGCATCCTGTCGATCTCGTTCGCGCTGATCGGTGCCGGCATCGCGCTGCTGGCATTGCCTTGGCTGAGCACGATGGCACTGGGCATCGCGCTGGTCACGTTCGGCTTCTTCGGTGGTCACTCGGTGGCCAGCAGCTGGGTTGGCAGCCGTGCCGGCACGATGCGCGCGGAAGCCTCGGCGCTGTATCTGTTTGCCTATTACCTGGGTTCGAGTGTGCTCGGTGGTTTAGGCGGCCTGGCTTATGCGGCGTGGGACTGGCTGGGTGTGTGCCTGTTCGCCGCCGTGCTGACCCTGATCGGCGGTGGCATTGTCTGGGCGCTGCAGCAGCGCGCCCCGCAGCCGGTGACCGCGTGATCCTGGTCTGGTAGAGGCCGACCTTGGTCGGCGTTGTGGTCGTGGGCCAAACCAAGGTTGGCCACTACCGGGGGGTGCACGCTCAGCCCTCCACGAACGCCTCGCGCAACAACCCGGCGAAATTGCGGATCAGCGGCGTCACCCCCTCGCGGTGCCACGCCAGCTGCACCTCCGAATGCGCACCAGCATCGGCCAGTGCCACGAAGCGCGATCCTTCCACCCGGATGTGATCGCACGACGACGGCAGGATGGCTGCGCCCAGGCCCGCGGCGGCCAGACTGATCAGCGTCGAGGCTTCACCCGCCTCCTGCACGATGCGTGGCGTGAATCCGGCAGCCGCACACAACGCGATCATGTGGTCATGGATGCCCGCACCCGCGCTGCGGCGAAATGCCACGAACGGCTCCTGCGCGAAGTCGCGCAGCGACAGCGTTCCTTGTTTCGACAGTTTGCGCAGGGCGGGGTGGTCGGCATGCACGATCAACGCCAGCGGGTCGACGAACAGGCTGTGCGCCACCAGTTCCGGCGGCAACGCGCGCTTGCGGATGATGCCCACGTCCAGGCTGCCATCGAGCAGCGCATCGATCTGCTGCAGCGTGTTCATCTCGCTCAGCTGCAGCCGCACCTGCGGGTACTGCTGGCGGTAGCGCAGGATCGAACGCGGAATCTGCGGTGACAGTGGCGTGGCCCGGGTCAGGCCGATACGCAGTTCGCCCTGCTCGCCGCGCTGCGCACGCTGCACCTCATCCACCGCCGTTTCCACCTGCTGCACGATGGCGCGTGCACGCTCCTGCAGCAGCTCACCGGCAGGCGTCAGCTGCACACGACGGTGGCTGCGCACGAACAGGCGCGCCCCGATCAGTTCCTCCAGCTGGCGGATCTGCTGGCTGAGCGGCGGCTGCGACATCCCCAACCGTTCGGCGGCCTGGCCGAAGTGCAGCGTATCGGCGACAGCGAGGAAGTAGCGCAAGTGGCGCAGTTCGATGGACATTGAAGACGGTCAGCCTCCTCTCGATTGGAATCGATCCAGCCTATAGCCACCGATTCCAATGCCGGTGGACCGCAGGACACCCATCGAGGAAATCGTGTTCTGACGAGCGCCACCTAGTGAGACTGCAATTCGAGAGTAGTGATCCTCCAAGTCTGGGTAGTCCTTGCTTAACCACTCTGGGAAAGGCTTAGCAGCAATTACCGGGATACGAACCCCGTGGGCAGTTACAAATCCCTCGGTAAGCTTCTTCGCCATGGGCAACATCGCACCGCCTCCCGTGAGCACGACAGTGAGATATCTGCTCGCGCTAGCTCTAACCCACTCGATCCAGTCGGGGTGCGAAGATTCCAGTGTCTCAACCAGCGTCGTTCGAAGTGACTCCTCAAATGCGCGAACGGTGTCTAACTCAAGGAACTCTTCAAGAGCAACTTCGACACTCTCGCCGTTCTTCAGAGTTACAGCAGCTACGCCACCGTTGAACAAGGACTCCTTGTAGTCACGAATGCTACGTTCCAGATCATGTGTTATGACTTTGAATTCCGGGTCACTTGAAGATACCCGGGCTTTCATCAAGATATGGCCAAGCAGAAGCTTGTCGAGGTGGTTTCCAGCCTCAGTTATTCCTCGCGCTGTCTTATCAACCTCGCCTGCTGATGCATTGACGATCTCACCGTCCTCGTCAACAACAACATTCAGCCGATACAAGCTGAAGTCGCTAGTGCCGGCGCCGATATCAACTACTAGCGCGAGAGAGTCCTGCGAGGAGTTCCAGCTGAGCAGCGAGCCCGCAACTCCCAAAGGTTCGGTCACGCTGCACTCAATGAATGCGTAACTGCGTGGCTGGCTTCGGAGTTCTCGGCAGGCGTTCAAGAAGATTTTGAGCGGTATGCCGCTATTCATTCTATGCTCAAAAGTGTCAGCCAAGATCTGTGCCTCGCCGAGCAATACCTTCAGTTTTGACTCAACAATTTTTGCGTTTGCCCTAGGGAAGCACGGCATAGCAAATCTTCGTGCAAAATTCCGAGAAACTTCGATGGCGTCGACCTCTTGCTTCAAGGACTGGTTGACAGCCCAAGTGAAGAACGACAGGTAGGCCAGCACAACGTCTTCGTTGGTCAAGTCTTCAGATGTAGGATTGAATGCGAATGGAACAGGTTCACTTAGCACGCCTTCAGAGAGCGCGCGCTTGATGTTGTCCATGCGCAGATTCCTGCCTTCAGGGGCAAGCTGAGCTTGTTCCACTCCGCGCTGACCAAACCAAATTAGTCCGTCGCCATCAATGAAGACCGAAGATACGAGCATGATCTCATCGATCTGTTCTTGGTCTCCTGGGACGCCAAGATGCAGCACTTGGACGTGTTCAAAACCATTCGCATCGTCCTTCACGAAAGTGGCTTTGGACATGGCAGTGCCGAAGTCCATGCACACTCGATAGCTGGAGTCCGTGTCGGGCAAGTAGAGTGTAGATAGATCTAGTTCGACCGCTTCTTCAGGTTCGGCCACATCTGCGGTCGTTCCAGGTGAGAACGCGATGACATTGGATTCCGGGGGGGGCGTAGAAGTCGACGGTAAGTTGGCTGCTTCGAGAGGAGGTTCCTGCAGAGGCAGAGTATCAGATGAAAATAGATCAAGTGCACTAAGTTCGTTCTGAGTAATAACCCCTGAGAGGCGAAATTTTCCGTCATCGCCAATCTCAATTCTCTCCCTCAGGTTGCCCAGAATAATTCTGGCCTTCGCGACGTCCATGCTCATTTCTCAGGCTCCACCCGTGGTTTGACCAGTGTTTTTTTCTTTCCACCAAACTCTTTATGTATGCCGTCTCGGACAACTCTTACGTTGCGTATGCCCGTGCGATGGCCGCCCTCCATATCGTGCTCTATGGGATTGTATTCAACCGAATCGCCGAGGAAGTCTGTCTTCGTCAGCTTCCGCATCCTAGCAAGACGCTCTGCCACCTGGGCGATGCTTTCATAGCCATTTGCGGCCCGTCGCACCGTCGCTGCCTGGATCGGGTCAAAGGTCTCGAGGACTGGAACAACAGCTCGGTGCAGCTTCGCCATGTTGTCACGATTTGCGTCTAGCTGGATTAGTAGTTCACCAATCTGCTGATCTTCAGTATTGCCAAGCTTGTGCTCGGCGGCACGCTCACTCTGTGGAACCCTGCCGACCTTCATCCAGTAGTCTGATACCTCTGGATCGATATCAACGGCTTCCTTGAAATGGAGTCTGACGGCGGCTGATATGAATGCCATCGAAGGCCAGCTTGCCTCCATCGCGCGAAGGATCTCTTTGTCCGTCCGATTCTGACGCGCTAGAACAACGGCGGTCTCGAGCAGGTTCATCTGCACTTTACGAATGTTCTGTGAGGACTCGAGGAATCGGGTCCAGGGTCCAACTGTCAGGAGCTTCTTTCCAGATTGAAGGACGCTGTAGGTTTCCGCATGAAGTGCGTGCGAGAAACGAAGTTCGATCACTCGAACGACGATGGAGATGGCCGAGTCGATCGTTGCATGTGTCGCGTCAGTGTCACTGCTGTGAGCACCGCGAAGGAACGTGTCCATAAGAAGCGAAATTGCCCTTCCTGGCTCAGCCCCAACTTCTCCATCATAATTGCGGACGACTTCAGCCAGGGCGTCAAAAATTCGTCTGACTCGTTTGATGCGAGAGTCGAGCTGTTCAATGTTCCGTACAATCGCCTGCGCTTCAGAGAGTTGCGCGATGCAACCGGATATGCTGCCAGCTCCGATCAACAGGGTTCTCAAAATCTCTTTGCGAGCGTTGTTTGCCGTGTCGAGCGCAAGGGCTTCACGGGCGCAGTAGGAGGTAAGCCAGCTTGCGCCTGTATGAGCAATAGCCCTGGCCGCGTACTCCTTCTCGTCGCCGTCGCCGAGTGTTTCAAGCGATCCGGGTTCGTCGCTGAAGAGATCTGGGGCGCGGGAAAAGACCTCGTTTTCTCTGCCTCTAGCGACCGCCGCAAGACGTCCCAGAATTGCGGAGGCAAAAAGCTCATCTTCGATTGGGCAGGTTGCGGTTAGGTCAAGGACAGTCGATACAATCTTGGAAAGGCTGTCTCCTCTGATCAACTGCTGTATCTGCATGCGCTTCATCGACTCTGTGAGCAACAGATTCAATTCCTGAAGACTTTCGGCTCCTTCAATGCTCTCCAGCTCTACTTCCATGTCTTTTGTTTTCATGAATCGTCGCCCCAGTACTCATTCTTCGGATTCGATGTCTGTCCAGACTTGATAGACTACTTCTAGTTCTAGAAGTAGCAGCCCACTAAGCTCGATCTACGTAATTTAATGAGAATGCTCACCCTTGGGTAGGTGAGCTTGGCTGAGTGCCTCACCGCTCCGAATGCCCGCTCTGGTCGTAATCGCGCGGACTGAACAACTCCGGCTGGATCAGCTCGATGAACGCCCGCGCCTGCGCCGACAACGCCTTGCCACGCCGCACGATCACCCCGTAGCTGCGCTCGGGGAACCAGCGCTTCATCGACCGCGCCGCCAGCCGCTCGCGGTCGGCCTCGTTCAGGCAAAGTGCCGGCACGATGGAAATGCCCATGCCCATCGCCACGTACTGCTTGATCACCTCCCAGCCGCCCACCTCCAGCGCTACGGTGTAGGCGATGCGGTGGCGCTGGAACACCTGGTCGACCAGCCGATAGGTGATCTGCCGCTTCGGTGGCAGCACCAGCGGATAGCGCGCAATATCGGCCAGCTCCAGCTCGCCACCGCTGGCCAGCGGATGATCGTGCGGCGCGATCAGTACCTGCTCGAAGCGATAGGCCGGGGCGTAGCTGAGATCGGCCGGCACATCGGTCATCGAACCGATTGCCAGGTCGGCGGCATCCTCGCGCAGCAGGTCGGTGCCGTCGGCGCTGATCGCGTTGTGCAGGGTCAGGCGCACGTCCGGGTGGTGCAGGCGGAAGCGTTCGACGATCTTCGGCAGCAGGTACAGGATGGTCGAGCTGTTGGCGGCGATGTTCAGCTCGCCCGCGTCCAGGCCGCGTACCTTGTCGCGGAAGCGTGCCTCCAGCCCGTCCAGGTTCTCCACCAGCGGCTGCGCCATTTCGTACAGCAGCTGGCCCTCGCGGCTGGGCACCAGGCGACGCCCGCTGCGCTCGAACAACGGCACGCCCAGCTCCCGTTCCAGGGCCTGCAACTGCAGGCTGATGGCCGGCTGGCTGACGAACAATGCCTCAGCCGCCCGTGAGACAGAGCCCAGACGCACGGTCTGGCAGAACGCGCGCAACGGCTTCAACCGGTCGGATTTGTAGGAAAAACGCGGACTTGGCGAGGGGCGCGTGGTCATGGCGTTACAAGTATTAGCACAACTTATGTAGAGCATTGCAAAAACTGTTTTGCCAAATACTCGGCCCGGGCGGCACCGTGGAGGCGTTCCCCACCGCTGGAGTCGCCCCATGTCCGCCGTCGCTTCCGCTGTTCCCACCCCTGCCAGCAAGGCCACCCCCGGCATCGCCCTGGCGACCCGCGTGGCCGGTCAGGACACCGTGCTGCCGGCGCCGCTGCTGGCCCTGCTGGTGTCGCTGCACCGTGCGGTGGAACCGGGCCGGCAGGCACGGCTGCAGGCCCGCCGTGAACGCCAGGCGTTCTTCGACCAGGGCGGCCTGCCGGACTTCCGTGAAGACACCACCGCGATCCGTAGCGGCGACTGGCGCGTTGCGCCGCTGCCGGCCGCGCTGCAGGACCGCCGCGTCGAGATCACCGGCCCGACCGACCCGAAGATGGTCATCAACGCGCTGAACTCCGGCGCCAAGGTGTTCATGGCCGACTTCGAGGATTCGACCTCGCCGACCTGGCGCAACCTGCTGGCCGGGCAGCAGTCGCTGGCGGCGGCGGTGCGTGGTGATCTGGAATTCACCGCCGCCAATGGCAAGCACTACACGCTGCGCCCGTACGACGAACAGGCCGTGCTGATCGTGCGCCCGCGCGGCTGGCATCTGGACGAGAAGCACGTGCGCATCGACGGCCAGTTCATCGCCGGCGGCCTGTTCGACGCGGCGGTGTTCGCCTTCCACAACGCCCGCACCCTGCAGGCCAAGGACCGCGGCCCGTACTTCTACCTGCCCAAGCTGCAGAGCATGGAAGAGGCCGCGCTGTGGGAGACCGCGCTGTCGCACATCGAAGGCATGCTCGGCCTGCCGCACGGCCAGATCAAGGTGACCGTGCTGATCGAAACGCTGCCGGCGGTGTTCGAGATGGACGAGATCCTGCACGCACTGCGTGACCGCATCGTCGGCCTGAACTGCGGGCGCTGGGATTACATCTTCTCGTACCTGAAGACCTTCCGCCGCCACGCCGACCGCGTGCTGCCCGAACGCGGCCAGGTGACCATGACCCAGCCGTTCCTGAAGGCGTATTCGGAACTGCTGATCCAGACCTGCCACCGCCGCGGTGCGCATGCGATGGGCGGCATGGCCGCGCAGATCCCGATCAACAACGATGCCGCGGCGAACGAACAGGCGATGGCCCGGGTGCGCGCCGACAAGCTGCGCGAAGTCACCGCCGGCCATGACGGCACCTGGGTTGCGCATCCGGCGCTGATTCCAGTGGCGATGGCGATCTTCGACGAACACATGCCCGGTGCGAACCAGCACAGCGTGCTGCGCCAGGATGTGCGCGTGGGCCGCGATGAACTGATCGCGCGCCCGCCGGGCACCATCACCCGTGCCGGCTTCGAAGGCAACGTGGAAGTCTGCGTGCGCTACCTGGCGGCGTGGCTGGATGGCAACGGTTGCGTGCCGATCCACCACCTGATGGAGGACGCGGCCACCGCCGAGATCAGCCGCAGCCAGCTGTGGCAGTGGCTGCATACGCCGGGCCAGCAACTGGACGACGGCACCGCGATCGATCTGGCGCTGCTGGATTCCACTCTCTCGCAGCTGCCGGCACGGCTGGGCGATACCGCCGTGCTGCCCGGTGGTACACGCATCGGCGAAGCCATCACCCTGCTCGGCGAACTGAGCCGCAGCGACGAACTGACCGATTTCCTGACCCTGCCGGCCTACGCGCGCATCGATTGACTCCCGCCCGCGTTTCCACGCCGTTTCCCTCCCCGCTGCACGCACGAACCGAACTGGAGAAAGACATGAGCAAGCTGCCCACTGCCGAACAGATCCAGCACGACTGGGATACCAACCCGCGCTGGGAAGGCATCCAGCGCAACTACAGCGCCGCCGACGTGGTGCGCCTGCGCGGCACCGTCCACATCGAGCACTCGCTGGCCCGCCTGGGTGCGGAGAAGCTGTGGGCGTCGCTGCATGAGCGCGAGTTCGTCAACGCGCTGGGTGCGCTGACCGGCAACCAGGCCATGCAGCAGGTCAAGGCTGGCCTGAAGGCCATCTACCTGTCCGGTTGGCAGGTGGCGGCCGACGCCAACCTGGCCGGCCAGATGTACCCGGACCAGTCGCTGTACCCCGCCGATTCGGTGCCGGCGGTGGTCAAGCGCATCAACAACACGCTGCTGCGCGCCGACCAGCTGCACCATGCCGAAGGCAAGGATGACATCGACTTCCTGCAGCCGATCGTGGCCGATGCAGAAGCCGGTTTCGGCGGCGTGCTCAACGCCTTCGAACTGATGAAGGCGATGATCGAGGCCGGTGCCGCCGGCGTGCACTTCGAGGATCAGCTGGCCTCGGTGAAGAAGTGCGGCCACATGGGCGGCAAGGTGCTGGTGCCGACCCGTGAGGCGATCGAGAAGCTCAACGCCGCGCGCCTGGCCGCCGACGTGCTGGGTGTGCCGACCCTGCTGGTCGCGCGCACCGATGCCGAAGCAGCGGATCTGCTGACCAGTGACATCGACGGCAACGACAAGCCGTTCGCCACCGGTGAGCGCACCGTCGAAGGCTTCTACAAGACCCGCAATGGCCTAGACCAGGCGATCAGCCGTGGCCTGGCCTATGCACCCTATGCCGACCTGGTGTGGTGCGAGACCGGCAAGCCGGATCTGGAATTCGCACGCAAGTTCGCCGAGGCGATCCATGCGAAGTTCCCGGGAAAGCTGCTGGCCTACAACTGCTCGCCCAGCTTCAACTGGAAGAAGAACCTGGACGACGCCACCATCGCGAAGTTCCAGCGCGAGCTGGGCAGCTACGGCTACAAGTTCCAGTTCATCACCCTGGCCGGCTTCCATGCGCTGAACTACGGCATGTTCAACCTGGCCCACGGCTATGCACGCCGCCAGATGAGCGCGTTCGTGGAGCTGCAGGAAGCCGAGTTCGAAGCGGCCGAGCGTGGCTTCACTGCGGTCAAGCACCAGCGTGAGGTCGGTACCGGTTACTTCGACGCGGTGACCCAGGCGATCCAGCAGGGCCAGTCGTCGACCACCGCGCTGACCGGCTCGACCGAGGAAGAGCAGTTCCACGGCGGGCGCAGCGAACGCGCTGCGTGATGCGGTAGTGCCGGCCGCTGGCCGGCAACCCGTCGATGTTCCCGAGGTCCAGATGGTTGCCGGCCAGCGGCCGGCACTACCGGGCCTCAGAGCGATCAGGGTGGCCAGGGAAGGGCCAGACAACGCCGGCCGGTCGGGGGACCTGCCGGCGTTGTTGTATCGATGCAAAGGCGCGGCCAGCAGGCAGCGTCAATCAGGCGCACCCCGTGTGCCGGCAACTTGGCCGAAACCCTGTGAAACCCGGCATCGGATTGATCCAGCAGGGGTTTTGCCCGGACACCCGTGACCAGAACGGGCCACCATCGATCTTCACATCAATCAAGATCGGCAGAAGGGTCAAAATGAGATAGGGCGCACACTTTAAAGCGGTGCTATGCTCCGCGGCTCACCAGGGGACGCTGGCGGCGGGTGCAGGGAATGACCGGCAGGGGTGCGGCCGAGAACAGTGATGTGACGTCAGGTATCGCCCGGGTGGCGATGGCCGAGATCGTGCACGCGCTGCTGTCCGCTGCCGAGGTGGCATTGTTCGCCAGATTTGCCCGTCCATGCAAGCTTCATGCCGGACAGTGGTTGTTCCAGCGTGGCCATCGCGGCGAACGGATGTATGTGATCCTCCAGGGCCAGATCGAACTGGACTTCGGCGAGGACCTGGTGATCAAGACGCTCGGCCAGCATGAGTTCTTCGGTGAGCTTGGCCTGCTGGTCGGTGATCACCTGCGCAGCGCCAGTGCACGCGCGCTGGCCGACTGCGAAGTACTGGAGCTGGGCCCGGCCGATTTCCATCGCCTGGTGGAATCCGATCCCGGCCTGGTCGCCTACTTCCTGCGCCGCACGATCATGCGCGTGCTGACCAACGAGCAGGCCCTGATCAGCCAGCTGCGCCGGCGCAACCATGATCTGGAAACCGCGCTGGACAATCTGTACATCACCACCCATCAGCTGACCCACACCCGTGAGCTGGTGCGTACCGATGAACTGACCGGGCTGCACAACCGCCGTGGCCTGACCCTGTACCTGCAGGAGTGCCGCGCCGACGGTGACGGGTTGCCGCAGGCCCTGCTGCTGATCGACTGCGACCGCTTCAAGCAGATCAATGATCGTCACGGCCACCAGGCCGGCGACCGTGTGCTGCAGAGCATGGGCAACATCCTGCGCTCGATGGCCGGTGAGCAGGACCTGGCCTGCCGCCTCGGCGGCGATGAGTTCTGCCTGATCCTGCGCCGTGGCAATCACGAGATCGTGCAGCACGCGGCCGAGTTCATCCTCAGCGCGGTGCATGGCCTGCTCGAACGCAGTCATGGCACGCCGCATGTCAGCCTGGTCAGCATCGGTGCCAGCCTGCTGGCGCCGGAGGCCGGCTGGAGCGAGTGGTATGCCAGCGCGGACCGCGCGCTGTACCAGGCCAAGCGCGATGGCGGCAACTGCCTGCGCTGGGTGGATGCTCCGGACGGCCCATAGGGAGATGCAGGCGATGAATGGCGACAACGGAACGTCAGCCCCGCATAGCCCCCAGCTACGCGCCCTGCTGTTCACCGATCTGTGTGATTCGCTGCAGCTGGTCGAGCGGATCGGCGACGTCGCGGCCGCGAGCCTGTTCCAGGAACACGACCGCCTGGTGCTGGTGTTGCAGCACCGCTGGAATGGCCAGCTGATCGATCGCTCCGACGGCCTGTTCATGCTGTTCGAGCGCGCCATCGATGCGCTCGGTTTCGCGCTGGACTACCAGTGCGAACTGCACACGCTGGGCCAGCAGCGTTCGATTGAACTGCGTGCGCGTGCCGGCCTGCATGTGGGTGACGTACTGACCTGGGACAACAGTCCCGAAGCGGTGCGCGCCGGCGCCAAGTCGATGGAAGTGGAAGGGCTGGCCAAGCCGATGGCGGCGCGCCTGATGATGCTGGCACGGCCTGGCCAGATCCTGTTGTCGGCCGTGGCCGAATCACTGACCCGCCGCGCCACCGATGCGTTGGGCGAGCGCGGCGCGCGCCTGCTGTGGAAGTCGCACGGGCGCTGGCGCTTCAAGGGCGTGCCGGTGGTGCAGGAAGTGATCGAAGTAGGCGAGATCGGCTCGGCGCCGCTGCGCATGCCACGTGCCAATGCCAAGGCGCGCCGCGACCTGCCGCTGTGGCGGCAGCCGTTGGTGCTGGCCGCTGAAGGTCTGGTACTGACGGTGGCGGTGCTGGGCGGCTGGCTGCTGCTGCGGCCGGAGCCGGCGATCGCGTTCGCCGAACGCGACTGGGTGGTGCTCGGGGATGTCGACAATCTCACCGGTGATCCGATCTTCGACGATTCGATGCGGCACGCGATCCGCATCGCGCTGGAGCAGTCGCGCTACGTGAACGTGCTGTCGGAGGGCAAGATCCGCGAGAGCCTGGAAATGGCGCGGCTCTCGGGCGATACCCGGCTCAGCCGCGATACCGCAGCCAACGTGGCGGTGCGGGAAGGCGCGCGCGCCGTGCTGCTGCCGACGGTGCGGCAGAAGATCGGTGGCTACGAGCTCGCCATCGACGTCGCAGCACCGGGCAGCGGCCAGGTGATCCAGACGTTCACCGCCACCGCGGATCGATCCGACCAGATGGTGTTCGCGGTGGACGACGTGGTCGGGCGCCTGCGTCGCGGACTGGGCGAATCGGTGGCGAGCCTGGAACAGTCGTTGCCGCTGCCGCGGGCATCGACCCAGGACCTGCGCGCACTGCGTGCGTTTGCCCTGGCCGAAAGCGCACTGGGCCAGCGTCGCTTCGAAGAAGCACGCAACCTCTACCAGGCGGCGATCGATATCGATCCCGGTTTCGCCCTGGCCTACATGGGCGTGGCCAAGCTGCTGGCCCGCACTGCGCAGGTTGCGGACGCGCGTGACGCGCTGGAGCACGCGCTGGCCCAGCAGCAGCGCTTGCCCGCGCGTGAGCGCCTGTACCTGAAGGGCTGGCAGGCCGAACTGGAACCCGGTGGCTGGCCGCTGGAACAGTGGCGTGCACTGGCCAAGATCTATCCGGATTCGTTTGCGGGGCTGTCCAATACCTCCTGGGGGCTGCTGCAGGACAATCGCTTCGCCGAGGCCGCGCCCTATGCGCGCGCCGCGACGGTGCCTCAGGACCCGTTGCGGCTGTATCCGATGATCCATCTGGCGCGGGCACAGTTGGGCCTCGGCCAGCCGCAGCAGGCAATGCGCACCTTGCACCAGGCACAGATGCTGCGCGGCAATGACGAGGCCGACGACCTGGATGTGGACGTGCTGGTTGCGCAGGGCCTGGACGCACAGGCACAGCAGCTGTTGATGCGGTTGCCGCGGGGGGATGACCTGCAACAGCGCATGCGCCTGCGGGCAAACCTGCTGGTGGCTGCGGAGCAGCGTGATTGCAGCAGCCTGCATGCCGCGATCGCTGCGGATGGCCCGGCACCGGATCTGATCGACTACCAGATCCATCAACGGCTGCAACACGCCACCGTGACCACGTTGTGCACGGCCGGCGATGCGAAGGAGCTTGAATCCATCGCCGCCATGCTGCGACCGCTGCTGCGGAAGAACGACGATTCCGCCGTGGGTAGCCGCAGTCTGCAGTTGCTGGCCCTGACCTATCTGGCCCAGCGCCAGGGCCAGCATGCGCTGGCCGCAGAGTGGCTGCGTGACCACGGCGAACTGCTGGAGCGGCAGCGCAGTCCTGTGGTGGGCAAGTGGCGCCGGGTTGTGCTGGCGATGGCCGAACTGGCGCAACAGCGTCCACAAGCGGCACGCCATCTGCTCGAGCCCACCTTTGATGGCAGCGAACCGGTGCAGGCCCATGTTGTGCTGCTGCAGGCATTGCGTGCCGAGCAGGACACTGCCGGCGTGCGCCGCGAGCAGGCCTGGCTGGCCCGGCACCACGGTCAGGCCATTGCCGAGGTGGCGTCCATGCAGGTCTGGCAGCCCCTGAATGTGCACGACATCGCCACGGAGGCGACGTCGGTGCGGGTGCCGCGCTGATGCGGACTCAGGCGTTGACGCGCTCGTCGATCCGGTCGGCTTCGAAGCAGAACACCACCGTCATCGAGGCGGTCGAGGCACTCAGGTATGCATGCAGCGAATCGCGGGTGCGGCGCAGCTCCTCGACCGAAGCCAGGGTGCCGACCTTCATGCAGTCGTTCTCGCCAACGGCACCGTCCAGGCCGATCGAGGCCAGGGCCTTGCCCGGCGATGCGGTGAAGTGGTTGCGGAAGTCGTCGTTGCCGATGAGGTGGTCCAGCAGGGTGCTGGCGTCTTCGGCGGAAAGGCGGGGATGGGTACTCATGGGGATCGTCCGTAGGTTGAGTTTCTCGTATCGGCCGCGACAGCCTGCCATTGAGGGCGGTGGCGTGCATGTCGCTAAAGTTGGCCGCGTCGCGGTCGTTGCTGCTATGCCGGTTGTGCGGCAGAAGGAAGGAAACCCATGCGCCTGCGCCGCTGCGCCAGCCTGATGTTCGAGCCCCGCGAGTCGGTCACCCTGGACCTGCGCGCGATGCTGGCCGGCCAGGCCGAGATGGACAGCCAGATCAGCTGGGTGGCCCTGGCCGCCCATCTGGACCAGCCGCTGCCGGTGGACGCCGAGGAGCGCCAGCTGCTGGGCGAGCTCAGCGCGCACCGCTGGAGCGAACCGCCGGCCGGCACCTCTCCGGCGATGCTGGCGCGCCTGGTCGAGCAGGGGCTGGTGCTGACCGACCCGCCGGATGAGGTCGGGCACCAGATGCGTGATGAGGCATTGCGTCGCAGCCAGTGGTGGCCGTTGGCCGCACTGGCCCATCGCCATGCGCGCTGGCAGGCGGTGGACAGCGTGGAGGACATGCGTCGCCAGGGGCTGGATACCGCTGCCGGCCTGCGCCAGCGGCTGGGGCCGCCACCACCGGTGGTGCAGGCCCTGCAGGGCGACTACCAGCCGTTGCCGCGCAGCGAAGAGGCGGCGTTCGACGCGCTGCTGGCGCAGCGCACGACCTGCCGCAATTTCGACCCGCAGCGCGCGCTGCCATTGCCGCTGCTGGCCCAGGTGCTGCAGCGCACGCTGATGGCCCACGCGGTGCAGAAGGTCGAGCGTGATACCGAGTTCCTGAAGAAGAACGTGCCCTCCGGTGGCGGCCTGCATCCCACCGAAGGTTTCCTGCTGGTGCAGAACGTGGAAGGACTGGCACCGGGCCTGTACCACTACCACCCGGTGCAGCACGCCGTGCTGCCGCTGCCCTCGCCGCCGCCTGATGCATTGCCCGCGCTGGCACGGCGGATGCTGTCCGGTCAGGAGTGGTTCGCCGATGCACCGGCGCTGCTGGTGCTGGCACCGCGGTACGACCGCTGCTTCTGGAAGTACCGCAACCACGCCAAGGCGTATCGTGCGGTGACGCTGGATGTCGGCCACATCTCGCAGCTGCTGTACCTGTGCGCGACCGAGCGTGGCCTGGCGGCATTCGTCACCGCAGCCATCAACGATGCCGATGTCGATCGTGCCTTCGGTTTCGACGGCATCGGGCAGAGCGCGATGGCCATCTGCGGCCTGGGCTGGCGCAGTGCCACGCTGGACACGGCCGAATTCGATCCTGCTGGCCGGGTGGTGGTGGGCGACGACCGCTGAGCGGTCGCCGCCGCGGCGTTCACGCCGCCTCGAAGTCCACCAGTACTGCACCGTCACCCACCTGGTCGCCGGCCTTGGCGCGGTAACCCTTCACCGTGCCGTCCGCCGGTGCCTGCAGCGTGTGCTCCATCTTCATCGCTTCCAGCACCACCAGCGGCGTGCCGCGCTTGACCTCGGTACCGGCGGCGACCAGCGTCGCAACGATCTTGCCCGGCATCGGCGCCAGCAGGCTGCCGGCGTCGGCCACGGCGTGGTCCGATTCACCCACCGGATCGTGCAGGGTGAAACGGTGCTGGCCGTCGGCGCCGAACAGGTACAGCTGGTCACCGTCGCGCAGCAGCTGCAACGACCAGCGGCGCTCGCCCAGCTGCACCGTCAGGCCCTGCATACTGGCCGTGCCGATCACCTGCACCGGCGCCGCATCGTCGCACTGCACGCGCCAGCCATCGGCCTGCGCCCACACCTTCAGCGTGTGCCGGCGCTCTCCCTGCTGCAGCGGCAATACGCGCGGCGCGGACGCGCCAAGGCGCCAGCCGTCCTGCGCCTGCCACGGCGAATGCGGGTCGCGCGCATCGCTGCCGGCACCGGCAGTGCTTGCAACAGCGGCCACGGCGGCCAGCTGCCACAGGGCATCATCCGTATCGCCCGCTGCACTCAATGCCGCCTGTTCGCGTTCGATCAGCGCGGTATCCAGCTTGGCGTGCGCGAACGAATCGGTGTTCACCAGGCGGCGCAGGAAGCCGGCATTGGTGGTCACGCCCACCACCTGGCAGTCGGCCAGTGCCTGGCTCATGCGGCGCAGCGCGGCGTCGCGGTCCACGTCCCAGACGATCAGCTTGGCGATCATCGGGTCGTAGTACGGGGTGATGCTGTCGCCTTCCTCCACTCCGGTATCCACGCGCACATGGGCAGACGGAGCCGGCAGGCGCAGGCGGCGCAGGGTACCGGTGGAGGGCAGGAAGCCGCGGTCGGCATCTTCTGCGTACAGGCGTGCTTCGATGGCATGGCCGTGGATCGCCAGCTGCTCCTGGCGCAGCGGCAGCGGCAAGCCCGAGGCCACGCGCAGCTGCCATTCCACCAGGTCGGTGCCGGTGATGTATTCGGTCACCGGGTGCTCGACCTGAAGGCGGGTGTTCATTTCCATGAAGTAGAAATCGCCGTCCGGGCCGGCGATGAACTCCACCGTGCCGGCACCGACGTAGCCCACCGCGCGCGCGGCATCGACCGCCGCCTTGCCCATCGCCGCGCGACGTTCTGCACTCATGCCTGGCGCCGGGGCTTCTTCCAGCACCTTCTGGTGGCGGCGCTGCACCGAGCAGTCGCGCTCGAACAGGTAGACCGCCTCACCGTGGCTGTCGCCGAACACCTGGATTTCGATATGGCGCGGGCGCTCGACATACTTCTCGACCAGCACGTGGTCATTGCCGAACGCCGAGGCCGCCTCGCGCTGGCAGCTGGCCAGCGCATCGACGAAGTCCTCGCTGCGCTCGACCTTGCGCATGCCCTTGCCACCGCCACCGGCGCTGGCCTTGATCAGCACCGGGTAACCGATGGCGTCGGCCTGTTCGCGCAGGAAGGACGGTTCCTGCTGGTCGCCGTGGTAGCCCGGCGTCAGTGGTACACCGGCCTTGGCCATCAGCGCCTTGGCCGCGCTCTTGTCGCCCATCGCGCGGATGGCGCTGGCCGGCGGCCCGATGAAGGTGATGCCGGCGGCGGCGCAGGCATCGGCGAAGTCGGCATTCTCGGACAGGAAGCCGTAACCGGGGTGGATCGCCTGCGCGCCGGTCAGGCGTGCGGCGTCGAGCAGGGCATCGCCGCGCAGGTAACTTTCACGTGCAGCGGCCGGACCGATGTGGATGGCTTCGTCGGCCAGGCGCACGTGGCGCGCGTTGCGGTCGGCATCGGAATATACCGCCACGGTGGCGATGCCGAGGCGGCGGCAGGTGGCGATGACGCGACAGGCGATTTCGCCGCGATTGGCGATCAGGACTTTGGTGAACATGGCAACAGGCTCGGTCATGGCACGGGTTACATGCGGAACACGCCGAAGCGCGTCTGCTGCGGGGCGGCGTTGAGGCTGGCCGACAGCGCCAGGGCCAGTACGCGGCGGGTGTCGGCCGGATCGATCACGCCGTCGTCCCACAGGCGCGCGCTGGCGTAGTACGGGTGGCCCTGCTGCTCGAACTGCTCGCGGATCGGTGCCTTGAACGCATCTTCCTCCGCTGCCGGCCACTGGCCGCCCTTGGCTTCGATGCCATCGCGCTTGACCGTGGCCAGAACGCTGGCGGCCTGTTCGCCGCCCATCACGCCGATGCGTGCGTTGGGCCACATCCACAGGAAGTTGGGCGAATAGGCGCGGCCGCACATGCCGTAGTTGCCAGCCCCGAACGAGCCGCCGATGACCACGGTGAACTTGGGAACCTTGGCGCAGGCTACTGCCATCACCAGCTTGGCGCCGTCCTTGGCGATGCCGCCCTGTTCGTACTTGCGGCCGACCATGAAGCCGGTGATGTTCTGCAGGAACACCAGCGGGATGTTGCGCTGGGTGCACAGCTCGATGAAGTGCGCGCCTTTCAGTGCCGACTCGGAGAACAGGATGCCGTTGTTGGCGATGATGCCGATCGGGTAGCCGTTCAGATGCGCGAAGCCGGTAACCAGTGTTGCGCCATAGCGCGGCTTGAACTCGTCAAAGCGCGAGCCATCGACCAGGCGTGCGATCACTTCGCGCACGTCGTAGGGCTTGCGCGTATCGGCGGGAATCACCCCATACAGTTCATGCGCCGGCAGCAGCGGTTCCTCGGGCGCCTGCACCGCCATCGCCGGCTCCGGCTTGCGCCAGTTCAGCTGTGCGATGATCGCGCGCACCCGTGCCAGCGCCTGCAGATCGTTGTCGGCCATGTGGTCGGCCACGCCGGAGATGCGGGTGTGTACGTCGGCACCGCCCAGTTCCTCGGCCGTCACCACTTCACCGGTGGCGGCCTTCACCAGCGGCGGGCCGCCGAGGAAGATCGTGCCCTGCTCGCGCACGATCACCGTCTCGTCGCTCATCGCCGGCACGTAGGCGCCACCGGCGGTGCAGCTGCCCATCACGCAGGCGATCTGCGGAATGCCCTGCGCCGACAGGTTGGCCTGGTTGTAGAAGATGCGGCCGAAATGATCGCGGTCGGGGAACACCTCGTCCTGCAGCGGCAGGAAGGCCCCGCCGGAATCGACCAGGTAGATGCACGGCAGGTGGTTCTGCTCGGCGATCTCCTGCGCGCGCAGGTGCTTCTTCACCGTCATCGGGTAGTAGGTGCCGCCCTTGACCGTGGCATCGTTGGCCACGATCACGCATTCCACGCCGCTCACGCGGCCGATGCCGGCCACCACGCCCGCAGCGGGCACGGCATCGTCATACATGCCGTGCGCGGCCAGCGGCGCGATTTCCAGGAAGGCGCTGCCGGGGTCGAGCAGGGCGTCGATGCGGTCGCGCACCAGCAGCTTGCCGCGTGCGGTGTGCTTGGCGCGTGCCGCCTCGTTGCCGCCCAGTGCAGTGCGGGCAAGCGTGGCGTGCAGGTCGTCAACCACGGCCTGCATGGCCGCGCGGTTGCTTTCAAAGGTTTCGCTGCCCGGTTGCAGCTGGCTGTTCAGGACGGTCATCGCGGTGGCCTTACAGGGTGCGCTGGAACAGTTCGCGGCCGATCAGCATGCGGCGGATCTCCGACGTGCCGGCGCCGATTTCATACAGCTTGGCGTCGCGCCACAAACGGCCGGTCGGGTATTCGTTGATGTAGCCGTTGCCGCCCAGGATCTGGATCGCCTGGCCGGTCAGCCAGGTCGCCTTCTCGGCGGCGTACAGGATGGCACCGGCGGCGTCCTGGCGGGTGGTGCGGCCCTGGTCGCAGGCGCGTGCCACGGCATAGACATACGCACGGCAGGCGCCCAGGCCCACGTACATGTCGGCAATCTTGCCCTGGATCAGCTGGAAGCTGCCGATCGCCTCACCGAACTGGTGGCGCTCGTGCACGTAGGGCATCACCACGTCCATCGCCGCGGCCATCAGGCCCAGCGGGCCGCCGGACAGCACCACGCGCTCGTAGTCCAGGCCGGACATCAGCACGCGCACGCCGCCACCGATCTGGCCCAGCACGTTTTCTTCCGGTACTTCGCAGTCCTGGAACACCAGCTCGCAGGTGGGCGAGGAACGCATGCCCAGCTTGTCCAGCTTCTGCGCGGTGGAGAAGCCCTTCATGCCCTTCTCGACCAGGAACGCGGTGATGCCCTTGGCGCCGGCGTCCATGTCGGTCTTGGCATAGACCACCAGCACGTCGGCATCCGGGCCGTTGGTGATCCACATCTTGTTGCCGTTGAGCACGTAGCGGTCACCACGCTTGTCGGCGCGCAGTTTCATCGACACCACGTCCGAACCGGCACCCGGCTCGCTCATCGCCAGCGCGCCGACCAGGCTGCCGTTGCACAGGCCCGGCAGGAAGCGCTGTTTCTGTTCTTCGTTGCCATTCTTGCGCAGCTGGTTCACGCACAGGTTGGAGTGCGCGCCGTAGGACAGGCCGATGCCGCCGGAAGCACGCGAGATCTCTTCCATCGCCACCACGTGGGCCAGGTAGCCCATGCCGGTGCCGCCGTATTCTTCTTCCACGGTGAGGCCGAGCAGGCCCTGTTCGCCCAGCTTCGGCCACAGGGCCAGCGGGAACTGATTGGTGGCATCGGCCTCGGCGGCCAGCGGTGCGACCTCGGCGGCGGCAAAATGGGCCACGCTCTGGCGCAGCAGGTCGATGTCTTCGCCAAGGTCGAAGTTCAGGGATGGCACGTGCATTGTGGTGGCTCCACGGCGGGATGGCAGGAAATGGACGCACCCGGCGGGGGAGCGGGCGGCGGTCTGCAGGACCGCTGCCCGCACGGGCGATTGGACCCCAGCGTAGCGGGGTTCGGGCAAGAAGTGAATACAAATTCAAAAATTGAAAATAGAATCAAAACATGGCCTATAAACGCTCTGCACTGATGGAAGAACGCCTGGCGGGCGCCCGTGAACGGATCCTGCTGGCCACTCGCGAGCTGGTCGCCACCGGCGGCTGGCGCAATGCACCGGTGACCGCCGTGGCGACCCAGGCGGGGGTGTCTACCGGCCTGATCTACCGGCACTTCCCGTCCAAGGCCGAGCTGTTCGTGGAGGTGCTCAACGCTGCGGTGGCCCACGAGGTCGCGATCATGGAGCGCATCGCCAGTGGCCCGGAGGTGGCCAGTGAGCGCCTGCGGCTGGCGATCGCCGCCTTCGTCCGCCGCGCCCTGGCCGGGCCGGGGCTGGCGCACGCCTTCATCGTTGAACCGGTCGACCCGGACGTGGAAGCCGAGCGCATGCGCGGTCGCCGCGCGTTCGGTGACGTGTTCCTGCGGCTGGTGGAGGAGGGCGTGGCGGCCGGTGAGCTGCCGGCGCAGGACGCGCATGTGGCCGCCGCCTGCCTGGTCGGCGCCTTCACCGAAGCCATGGTCGGCCCGACCGCGCCCAGCCGCGAAGCACACCGCGACGAAGACGCACTGGTGGATGCGATCTGCAGCTTCTGCCTGCGTGCGATCGGCGCCCCCGCAAAACGGTAGCGCCGGGCCATGCCCGGCGGCTGTTGCCATCCTCGACCGTTGTTGCCGCGCTTCGCGCTCGCCGGGCACGGCCCGGCGCTACCCGCATGCGGCCACGGCCGCATGTTGCGCCGCACCAGCAGTGACGCCTGTTGTCGCACGCAAAGCGCGTTCTATACTCGGTCCATCACGCAGTCGCTCAGCCGTGGTCCAACGACTATCAGCCAGGGGTAACGAAGAGTGCGGAATTACGATCTGGAGTTCCTGAAACGCTTCTCCATGGTGATCGCGCTGCTGGCGACCATCACCCTCGGCCTCATCCTCCTTGCCGCCTACATCCACACCCGGATTCCGCCCGAGGTGTCGCCGGCCGCGGCCAAGCGCACCGAACAGCGCATCTCGCCCACCGGCGCGGTCTATGCCGGCAGCACCGGCGCTGCCGCGCAGGCCGCCGCCAAGGCCGCCGCGCTGGCCAAGGCCGCGTCGCAGGTGGCCTACGGCGGCACCAAGGACGGCAAGGTCATCTTCGACAACCTGTGCACCGCCTGCCACACCACGGGTGTGGGCATGGCGCCGACGCTGGACCATTCGCACTGGGACAAGCGCATCGCACAGGGCAAGGACACCCTCTACAAGCACGCCATCGAGGGCTACACCGGCCCGGACGGCGGCATCATGCCGCCCAAGGGCGGCAACCCGGCGCTGACCGAGGAACAGATCCACGCCACCGTGGACTGGATGCTGGGCAACCTGAAGTAGACGCGCCAACGCGCTGCTTCCTGTAGAGCCGAGCCCACGCTCAGCTGCTCTGCGCGCGGTGTGGCCAGGTGCAGCCGAGCATGGGCGCGGCTCTACGATTCCCAGGCTTTGCCCACCGAGGCCTGATCGCTCATATGCCCCCGCTGCGCAGGCGGGGTTTCGCATTTCAGGGTTAGTCTGTGCGCCTCTTCCATGGAGTCGCCCGTCGATGCGCCGCCGTTCCCTCGCCCTTGCCCTGTCCCTGCTGCTGCCGGCCGGCGCCTTTGCCCAGGCCCAGCCGCAGGCCGCACCGGTCGCGTCGCCCTCCACTGCGCGCAGCAGCGCCACCGTGGTGCTGACCGCCGCGCCGGCCGACTGGCGTGTGCTGGATGGCCAGCGCGTGCGCATCGCCGCACCGCTGACCCTGGCCGGTACCGACGGCCTGGAGCGCTTCGGCCAGCTCACCGTGGCCTTCGATGGCCGCCTCTGGCAGCCGACCGAAGTGGCCGCGCCGGGTACTGCCGGCTACGAGCAGGTGATGGCCGACAACCAGCGCCGCCGCCTGGTGCTGGACGACGGCAGCGATGCCCGCGACCCGGCCAGCGTGGCCTACCTGCCGGGCAACCCGGTGCTGCGCACTGGCATGCAGCTGCGCAATGTGGAGGGCATCGTGCGCGTGGATGCACAGGGCCGTCCGCGCCTGCAGGTCGAGGGTGCGCTGAAACTGCCGGAACTCAAGCGCCCGGCAGTGCCGACCGTGCCGGGCGGCCTGCACGTGGCGGCCTTCAACCTGGAAAACTTCTTCAACGGTGATGGCCAGGGCGGTGGCTTCCCGACCCTGCGCGGCGCGCGCACGCTGGACGAGCACAAGGCGCAGGTGGCCAAGCTGGTCACCACGGTCAACGCGCTGGGCGCCGATGTCGCCGCGCTGATGGAGCTGGAGAACGACGGCTACGGTCCGCAGTCGGCCATCGCCGAACTGGTCGATGCGCTCAACCGGGACCGCGGCGCGCAGGGCGACTGGCGCTTCGTCGACGCGGGCAACGGCCCCGGCGTCAACCCGATCCGGGTCGGCATCATCTACCGCAGCGCGCGCCTGCAGCCGGTCGGCAAGCCGGCCACGCTGACCGGTGGTCCATTCGTCGAGCACAGTCGCGTGCCGCTGGCGCAGGCCTTCCAGGGCAAGCAGGGCGCACCGTTCGTGGTGGTGGCCAACCACTTCAAGTCGAAGGGCTGCCGCGACGCCGCCGGTGCCGACGCCGACCGCAACGACAACCAGGGCTGCTGGAACGCCACCCGCGTGACCTCCGCGCAGCAGCTGCATGCCTGGCTGCAGACCGACCCGACCGGTACCGGTGTCAAGGACGCGGTGCTGCTCGGCGATTTCAATGCCTACGCGATGGAAGACCCGATCCGCACCCTGCATGACCTGGGCTGGCAGGACGCGTTCAAGGTCGCCAAGGTCGAGCATCCCTACAGCTACGTCTACAACGGCTATACCGGCCGCCTTGACCACGCGCTGCTGAGCCCGGGCATGGCCAAGCGCCTGCGCGGCGCCGCCGAATGGCACAGCAACGCCGACGAGCAGGACGCCAGCGGCTACCAGGGCCGCAACGTGCAGGGCCCGTGGCGCAGCTCCGACCACGACCCACTGCTGCTGGGTTTCGACAGATAAGGTTCGCCGGGGATCTGCTCTGGTAGGCACCTTGATCGGCACGGATGCCGCCTTTGCTTTTGATCTACCAGTCCGTCTTCAAGCGAGCCGAGCATCGCAGGTGAATCAGGGGCGAAGAGGCGCCGATGTCTGAGCGCAGCGAGTTCGGCGCCGTCCCCTGGTTCACCGAGAAGCGCAGGGAACCGGTGCACAGCACCGGCTCGCGGCTGGCGGCGCGTTTCTTTTGGTTACTTTTCTTTTCGCGCGAAAAGAAAAGTGACATCCCACCGCGGGCGCGGAAATGGCCCGCCGCAACCAACGCTCACCCCCAGGCGATCAATCCGATCGCCAGCACCGCCAGCGCAAGACCCGCGCGGTTCCACTTCGTGGTTGCCTCGCCGAACGCGAACACGCCCACCAGTGCACCCAGCACCACCACGCCGATGTTCATGCCGGCGAACACGGTGGCCGGGTTGTCCGGCATCGACTGGTGCGCATGCACATAGAACAGGATGTTGCCGCCATTGAGCAGGCCCAGCAGCGCACCCGCGCCCAGGTTGTGCCAGGCCAGCCGGCTGCGGCCACTGACATGCCGCCACAGCTGCAGGGCCAGCATCAGCACGAAGGCCACGCTGAAGCTGGCCAGCACCGCCGCCATCGACGGCGTGCCCGACAGCGCCACCTGCTTGAGCAGCACGTCGACCACCGCGAACCCGGCCCAGACGCCCAGCAGCCAGCCCCAGCCACCGGGTGAGGACGCCACCGCCGGTCCGCGCGGGCGCAGGCTGATCGCCACCATGGCGACCAGGCCCAGCGCCAGGCCGACCAACTTCCACGGCGTGGCGGTCTGGCCGAAGAACAGGAACGCGGCGGCCAATGACAGCAGCAGCGACAGCCGCTGCGCCACGTCGCTGCGGACGATGCCGGCCACCGCCACCGCGCGGCCCAGCACCAGGAAGATCGACGGCAGCACCACCGCCAGCGCCAGCAATGACAGCCACGGCGCATGCGGCGCGCGCAGTGCATCCAGCGGCGGCTGCAGCACCACCGCCGTCATTGTCGCGGCCACCAGATAGTTCCAGGTGACCATCTGCGCCACATCCAGCTGGCGGCGGTTGGCCAGCTTCAACAACACCGAAACCAGCACGCTGCAGATCACGGCCAAGGACAGGTAGAGCATGGGGCGGGCACAGGGCGGGGGCAGGGGACGGTATCATGGTGCCATGCACAAGCCTTCGTTCCCCGTCGCCCCTGGCGAAACCGCCTGCCTCGAACTGGACGGCCCGGCCGGCCCGCTGGAAGTGGTCGTCGACCTGCCCAAGGCCGATGTGCCGGTGCAGCCGATCGTGGCCATCGTCTGCCATCCGCTGTCCACCGAGGGTGGCACCCTGCACAACAAGGTGGTCACCATGACCGCCACCACCCTGCGCGAGCTGGGCATCGCTACGGTGCGCTTCAACTTCCGCAGTGTTGGCGCGTCGGCCGGTGAGTTCGACCACGGCGTGGGCGAGCAGGATGACCTGAAGGCCGTCGCCGCCTGGGTGCGCAGCCAGCGTCCGGACGACCGCCTGTGGTTGGCCGGTTTCAGCTTCGGCTCGTTCGTGTCGCTGAAGGCCGCTGCCGCGCTGCAGCCGGAAGCGCTGATCTCGATTGCGCCGCCGGCCGGTCGCTGGGATTTCGATGGCATCGCACCGCCGGCGCGCTGGTTGGTGATCCAGGGCGAGCAGGACGAGATCGTCGACCCGCAGGCCGTCTACCAGTGGCTGGACACGCTGGACTTCCCGCATGAGCTGGTGCGCATGCCCGAGACCAGCCACTTCTTCCACCGCAAGCTGATCGACCTGCGCGGCGCGCTGACCCACGGCGTGAAACATTGGCTGGGCGCAGCGGCATGAGTGCAACCGAGTTGACCCCGTCGCAGCGGTACGCGGAAGGGGTCGCCCGTGGCGACTGGCAGAACGACCCGGCCCAGCATGCGGCGCTGGCCGAGCTGGACCGCATCCACCTGGGCCTGCTGGACAGTGCCGAGGACGGCTGGCTGGACCGCCTGTCCTCGTTCTGGAAAAAGCCCGAGCCGGTGAAGGGCCTGTACTTCTGGGGCGGCGTCGGCCGCGGCAAGACCTTCCTGGTCGACCTGTTCTACGACGGGCTGCCGATCAAGCAGAAGTACCGCACGCATTTCCATCGCTTCATGCGCAGCGTCCACGAGCGCCTGCGCGAGCACCAGGGCCAGAGCGACCCGCTGGCGAAGATCGCCCAGGAATGGCGCAGCAACCTGCGCGTGCTGGTGCTGGACGAGTTCTTCGTCACCGACATCGGCGATGCGATGCTGCTGGCGCGGTTGCTGGAGCGCCTGTTCGCCGAGGGCGTGACCCTGGTCACCACTTCCAACACGGCGGTGGAGAACCTGTACCTCAATGGCCTGCAGCGCGAGAGCTTTCTGCCGGCGATCGGCCTGCTGCAGCGCTTCTGCGTGGAGCTGTACGCCGAAGGCACCGAGGATTACCGCATGCGCGCGCTGACCCGCTCGCCGGTGTACCGAGCACCGCTGGCCGCCGACAGCGATGAATGGCTGGCCACGCGCTGGAACGAACTGAGTGGCGGCCAACCGGCCAAGGCCGGCAACATCGAGATCGAGGGCCGCAAGATTCCGGTCCGCGGCCGTGGCAAGAGCATTGCCTGGTTCGACTTCGCCGCCCTGTGCGAGGGCCCGCGCGGGCCCTCGGACTACATCGAGATCGCGCACGAGTTCAACACCGTGCTGCTGGGCGGCATTCCGGCATTCGATCGCCTGAACGAAGACGCCGCGCGCCGCTTCGTCAACCTGATCGACGAGCTGTACGACCGCCACGTCAACCTGGTCTGCACCGCCAGCACCTCGCCGATCGAGCTGTACACCGGCCAGCGCCTGCAGGGCGCGTTCGAGCGCACTGCTTCGCGCCTGATCGAAATGCAGAGCGCCGAATACCTGGGCACCCCGCACCGGGCGTGAGGGTAGTGCCGTTTGTAGAGCCGAGCCCACGCTCGGCTGCCTTTGCATGATGTGCCGAAAAGCAGCCGAGCGTGGGCTCGGCTCTACGACAGCACAGCGCGGCTATCGGGTGGGCGCAACCGCGCTCCCCAACGGCCGCTCATCCGGCCCGGCCGACACATGCAGCCCCGTACCGCTGCCGTGCTCCGCCCGTACGCTCTCGCCGCGCTCCAGCAGCCGCAGTGGCTGTCCCTGGTAGCGCACTTCCAGCGCATCGTGGGCCTCTGCCAGTGAACGCACCAGCGGGCAAAGGGCCATTGCCTTGGCTTCCAGCGGCTGGCTGCGCGCTTCCATGCGGCGGTCGACCTCGGCATCGAGGCGGTCGGCGCGGCGCTCCATGGCCCCGGCGCGGCCGGTGAACACCTGCCACAGCACGCTGCGGGTCATCGACCCGGCCATCGTCTCGGCCATCTGCTCGATGTGCGCGTCGAAGCCGTCGCCGAAGGCTTCCTGTTCCCAGTAGCCGCGGCCCAGGCTGGCGTCGATCCAGTCCTGCATCTCGCCGCGCATCGCCCGCATCTGGCGGTTGCGGGACTTGCCGGTGATGGCCTCGAAGGCAGCGTCCAGCGCATCGAAGGTGACCCCGGAGACTTCGTGGGCCAGTGCGGTGGCCGCCGGCATCAACTGGCGGGCACCGGCCTCCATCTGCCGCAGGCGGGCGGCGTCGGCGGCGCTGACCGTGACCATCCTGCCGTCCAGGCTCAGCTCGCCGTCGTGGAACACCACTTCATGCGGCGCCTGCGGGCCATGCCGCAGCCAGATGCCGCCGCTGTCCACCAGCACGTCATAGTCGGTATGGATGCCACACTGGTCCGAACGCAGGTCCAGCCCCTCGGCGGCCAGCGCCGGGGCGATGAACAGGGCGGGCAGCAGGGCCAGCGCGGGCAACCGCAGGTGCATCGGAGCATCCTTTTCCGGGAGCGAGCGGCCAGCATCCGCCGTCAGCGCGCGGGCGTCACCGGCCGGAAGTCACCCGTCCACCGGATTCCCACCGGCTGCCCACCATCTATCCACAGGGTTGTCCCTAGCCAGTTTCATCACTGTCATGTGAAGCTGTCATTGTTCCGTTTTCGCGGTGCGTTGTACCACCGCAATGACGCCTTTCGGGCTTGACTGCGCAGCCCGTTCCGGCAGGTCTGAAGCGTCTGATCCGGGCGCCGATGGCACGATCCTTGCGGCGCAAGGGATTGCCGAATTTCACTACATTTGGCGTTGACGGACCCCACTACCCCCACTATCTTGTGGCCGTCGGTCGCAGCAACCCCAATTCCAGGGGATGCCCGGGGTACCCATCCGCGATCGCCAACGGCAGTGGCAGGCGCAGGGTCTCATCCCCTGCGACGCCGTCCTGCCATCCTGGGCTGTCATGTCCCGGGCTGCGTCACCCGATGCATCGAGCACCCACCAATCACGCCAAGAGGACACACGCCGTGACCACCGAATCCAGCGCCACCATCGAGAAGGAAAGCGAATTCCTGTTGACGTCGCCGCCGACGGCCAACGCGATGAGTGTGACCAAGCGCAATGGCACGACCGAACTGGTGGACCTGAACAAGATCGTGCGCGCGGTGCAGCGTTCCTCCGAAGGCCTGCACGCCGTCGATCCGATGCGCGTGGCCACCCGCACCATTTCCGGCCTGTACAACGGCGCCACCACCCGCGAGCTGGACGAACTGTCCATCCGCACCGCCGCCCTGCTGATCGGTGAAGAGCCCGAATACGGCCGCCTGGCTGCGCGCCTGCTGGCCAACTACATCGCCAAGGAAGTCTCCGGCCAGGAAATCTACGCATTCTCGCAGTCGGTCAGCCGTGGCCATGAAGTCGGCCTGATCAACGACCGCCTGCTGAACTTCGTGCAGACCAACGCACGCAAGCTCAACGATGCCATCGACATCTCGCTGGACCTGAACTTCGATTACTTCGGCCTGCGTACCCTGTACGACCGTTACCTGCTGCGCCACCCGCACACCCGCAAGGTGATCGAGACCCCGCAGCAGTTCTTCCTGCGCATCGCCAGTGCGCTGAGCGAGGACGTGTCCGAGACCCTGGCGCTGTACAAGCGCATGGGCAACCTGGACTACCTGCCGTCCAGCCCGACCCTGTTCAACTCCGGCACCACCCACGAGCAGCTGTCCTCGTGCTTCCTGCTGGATTCGCCGCAGGACTCGCTGGAGTCGATCTATTCCAAGTACGGCGACATCGCCCAGCTGTCGAAGTTCTCCGGCGGCATCGGCGTCAGCTACACCCGCGTGCGTTCGCGTGGTTCGCTGATCAAGTCGACCAACGGCCACTCCAACGGCATCGTGCCGTGGCTGAAGACCATGGATTCGTCCGTGGCCGCGGTGAACCAGGGCGGCAAGCGCAAGGGCGCGGCCTGCGTGTACCTGGAAACCTGGCACGCCGACATCGAGGACTTCCTCGAGCTGCGTGACAACACCGGTGACGAAGCCCGCCGTACGCACAACCTGAACCTGGCCAACTGGGTGCCGGACCTGTTCATGAAGCGCGTCGAAGCCGACCAGGAATGGTCGCTGTTCGATCCGCGCGTCGTGCCGGAGTTCACCGACCTGTTCGGCGAAGCCTTCGAGGCCGCCTACCTGCAGGCCGAAGCCCAGGGCAAGGCCAACCGCACCATCTCCGCGCGCAAGCTGTACGCCCGCATGATGCGTACGCTGGCCGAGACCGGCAACGGCTGGATGACCTTCAAGGACAAGTGCAACCGCGCCAGCAACCAGACCCTGCGTCCGGGCAACGTGATCCACCTGTCCAACCTGTGCACCGAAATCCTGGAAGTCACCTCCAACGATGAAACCGCGGTGTGCAACCTGGGTTCGATCAACCTGGGCAACCACTTCGACGAGCACAACGAGTTCGACTTCGAGAAGCTGGCCGAGACCGTGCGCCTGGCCGTGCGCCAGCTCGACCGCGTCATCGACCTGAACTTCTACCCGATCGAAACCGCCCGCCGCGCCAACCTGCGCTGGCGTCCGGTCGGCCTGGGCTGCATGGGCCTGCAGGACGTGTTCTTCCGCAAGCGCCTGCCGTTCGACAGCGCCGAAGCCCGCGCCCTGTCGAAGAAGATTGCCGAAGCGATCTACTTCCACGCGCTGGAAACCTCCTGCGAGCTGGCCCAGGAACGCGGCAAGCACCCGTCGTTCAACGACACCCGTGCCGCCAGCGGCGAACTGCAGTTCGACGCCTGGAACGTGGTGCCGGAAGACACCGCACGCTGGGATGCCCTGCGTGAGCGCATCAAGGAACACGGCCTGCGCAACTCGCTGATGATCGCGATCGCCCCGACCGCAACCATCGCCTCGATCGCCGGCTGCTACGAGTGCGTCGAGCCGCAGGTGTCCAACCTGTTCAAGCGCGAGACCCTGTCCGGTGACTTCCTGCAGGTCAACCGCTACCTGGTGAACGAGCTGAAGAAGCTGGGCCTGTGGACCGCCGACATGCGCGATGCCATCAAGCTGGCCGAAGGTTCCATCGCCGGCGTGGCGCAGATTCCGGAAACGCTGCGCGAGGTCTACCGCACCGCGTGGGAACTGCCGATGCGCTCGCTGATCGACATGGCCGCCGAGCGTGGCGCCTTCATCGACCAGTCGGCCTCGCTCAACCTGTTCATGGAAAGCCCGAACATCGGCGCGATGTCCTCCATGTACATGTACGCCTGGAAGCAGGGCATCAAGACCACCTACTACCTGCGTTCGCGCCCGGCCACCAAGATCGCCAAGACCACGGTGAGCAGCGCGGCCCCGGCCAAGGTGTTCAGCCCGGACGAAGCCATCGCCTGCTCGCTGGAAAACCCGGAAGCCTGCGAGGCCTGCCAGTAACACGCCGCGCGGTGGCTGCCGACCGTTGGTCGGCACTCGAACACCTCGCACCTGTAGAGCCGAGCCATGCTCGGCTGCAGCACGGAAACACCAAGGTAGCGCCGGGCCACGCCCGGCGTTTTGACCCGAGAATTCAAGGAAACACCCATGGCCGACAAGCCCAAGCAGATGCTGCTCGATCCCGGTTTTGAACTGACCCTGCGCCCGATGCGCTACCCGCAGTTCTATGACATGTACAGGAACGCGATCAAGAACACCTGGACGGTGGAAGAGATCAACTTCCAGATCGACATCACCGACCTGCATAGCAAGATGTCGCCGGGTGAGCGCCACCTGATCCACCGGCTGGTCGCGTTCTTCGCCACCGGCGACTCGATCGTGTCCAACAACCTGGTGCTGAACCTGTACCAGCACCTCAATGCGCCGGAAGCGCGCATGTACCTGTCGCGCCAGCTGTATGAAGAAGCGCTTCACGTGCAGTTCTACCTGACCCTGCTCGACAACTACCTGCCGGATCCGGAAGAGCGCGCCAAGGCGTTCTCGGCGGTGGAGAACATCGACTCGATCAAGAAGAAGGCCGACTTCTGCTTCAAGTGGATCGACTCGATCCAGAGCCTGACCCGCATCGAGACCCGCGAACAGCGCCGCCAGTTCCTGCTCAACCAGATCTGCTTCGCCGCTTGCATCGAAGGCCTGTTCTTCTTCGCTGCCTTCGCCTACGTGTACTACTTCCGTTCGCGTGGCCTGCTGCCGGGCCTGGCCTCGGGCACCAACTGGGTGTTCCGCGACGAGAGCGCGCACATGGAGTTCGCGTTTGAGTCGGTGCGTGTGGTGCGTGAGGAAGAACCGGACCTGTTCGACGAAGAGATGAAGCAGCAGGTCTACGACATGCTGGCCGAGGCGATCGAGTGCGAAGTGCAGTTCGCCGAGGACGTGCTGTCCGGCGGCGTGGCCGGCATTTCCACCCGCGACATGCGCCAGTACCTGCAGCACTGCGCCGACCAGCATTTCGCCAAGCTGGGCATGGAAAAGAAGTACAACGTGCGCAACCCGCTGCCGTTCATGGAACTGCAGGACGTGCAGGAACTGACCAACTTCTTCGAACGCCGCGTCTCGGCTTACCAGGTCGGCGTGCAGGGCGAAGTGGCCTTCGACATGAACTTCTGATCGAACCGGTCAAGCCTGTCGCAACAAAAAACCCCGGCGATCGCCGGGGTTTTTTGTTGCGCGCCTGGCTTTTGCAGAGTCGAGCCATGCTCGACTGCTGTTCGCGAAGATCAGTCGAGCATGGCCCGACTCTACAAAGAGCGGCTATCGCCGCCCTTCCACCGCCATGCGCACCGCCAGCCCGGCCAGTACCGTGCCCATCAGCCAACGCTGCACCATCTGCCAGGTGGGGTGCGCGGCCAGGAAGCCGGCGATGCTGCCAGCGGTCAGCGCGATCATGCCATTCACGCTGACACTGACCAGGATCTGGGTGGAGCCCAGCACGATCGACTGCATCAGCACGCTGCCTTCGCTGTCCGGGTGCAGGAACTGCGGCAGCAGCGACAGGTACATCACCGCCACTTTGGGGTTCAGCAGATTGGTCAGGAAGCCCATCGTGAACAACTTGCGCGGGCTGTCCTGCGGCAGGTCGCGCACTGCAAACGGCGAACGGCCACCCGGCTTGAGCGCCTGCCAGGCCAGGTACAGCAGGTACAGCGCGCCGCCAATGCGCAGCGCGTCGTAGGCGAACGGTACCGTCATCAGCAGGGCGGTGATGCCCAGCGCTGCGCACAGCATGTAGAACACGAAGCCCAGCGCCACCCCGCCCAGCGAGATCAGTCCCGCCATCGGCCCCTGGCAGATCGAGCGCGAGATGACGTAGATCATGTTCGGCCCGGGCGTGATCACCATGGCCAGCGAGACCAGTGCAAAGGCCAGAAGGTCGGAAGTGGCGGGCATGGGTGGTCCTGGCGGTGGGCGTGGCGCAGTGTAGCGCCTGCCATGGGCGGGGCCTGCGCAGGCACCGCTGCCAGGTGGCCATTGCACATGCGTTCCGATGGCCGTCACGCCGGTCGCATAAAATTACCGGACCCCACACACCGAAGCACCCCCATGACCCCGATCCCCGAGACCGTGCCGCCCACCGAAGTGCGCATGGCCGAAATCGTCTTCCCGAACCACACCAACCACCTCGGCACCCTGTTCGGTGGGCAGGCACTGGCGTGGATGGACAAGGCGGCCTTCCTGGCCGCCGCCCGCTATTCGCGCCGCACGGTGGTGACCGCGCGCAGCGACCAGGTCGACTTCAAGCTGCCGATCCGCATCGGCCAGATGGTCGAGACCATCGGCCGCATCGTCGAAGTCGGCCGCAGCTCGATGAAGGTCGAGGTGGAGCTGGTCGCCGAAGACCTGCATAGCGGTGAGCGCAAGCTGTGTACCCGCGGCCACTTCGTGATGATCGCGCTGGACGAGGAAGGCCACCCGATCGCGGTGCCACCGCTGCCGGCGGCCTGACCCGGCCAACGGACCGGCGCTTGCGGGGGCGCCGTCGCGCCCCCATCTGGCAGCCATGACCCCGCCACTGACCGACTTCATCGACCGCGCCCAGCGCCTGTTCGTGCTGATCGGCGCTGGCTGCAGCACCGCCTCGGGCATTCCCGATTACCGCGATACCGACGGCCAGTGGAAACGCACGCCGCCGGTGACCTACCAGGCCTTCATGGGCGAGGCGGCCACCCGCCAGCGCTACTGGGCGCGCAGCCTGCTGGGCTGGCCGCGCTTCGGCCTGGCCCGGCCCAATGGCACCCACCAGGCCCTGGCTGCCCTGGAAAGCCGCGGCAAGCTGCAGGTGCTGCTGACCCAGAACGTGGACGGCCTGCACCAGCGGGCCGGCAGCCGCAACGTGATCGACCTGCATGGCCGACTGGATCGGGTGCGCTGCATGGGCTGCGAACGCCGCAGCGGCCGCGAGGACTTCCAGCAGCGCCTGCTGGACGCCAATCCGGGCTGGGACGCGCTGGAGGCCGGTATCGCCCCGGATGGCGATGCCGATCTGGAGACCGATTTCTCCAGCTTCGTGGTGCCCGATTGCCCGTCCTGCGGCGGCCTGCTGAAGCCGGACGTGGTGTTCTTCGGCGAAAACGTGCCCCGTGAACGCGTGGCAGCGGTGCATGAGCACCTGCAGCGGGCAGACGCCGTGCTGGTGGTGGGTTCTTCGCTGATGGTCTATTCCGGTTTCCGCTTCGTGCAGGCGGCGGCCAGGGCAGGGCTGCCGGTGGCGGCGCTGAACCGCGGCCGCACCCGTGCCGACGACCTGCTGCAGTTCAAGGACGAGCGGGACTGCGCTGAGGCGCTTGCAGGGCTCGTTACCGGGTAGCGCCGGGCCATGCCCGGCGGAAACGGGGTGCCGCGCCGCACGTTCGCCGGGCATGGCCCGGCGCTACCCATCATGCGTCCCCGCGAAACAGCGATCCATCCAGATGGTTGATCCGCGAGCCGCGCAGCGGTGCAATACGCACCCCCTACGTCGTTCATCACCGTCTTGAGCCAGCTGTTCTCGCCGATTTCATTCGGCCCCCTGACCCTGTCCAACCGCATCGTCATCGCGCCGATGTGCCAGTACTCCGCCGAAGACGGTCGCGCCAGCGACTGGCACGCCATGCACCTGGGCAACCTGGCGCAGTCGGGCGCTGGCCTGCTGATCCTGGAAGCCACCGCGGTCGAGCCGCGCGGCCGCATCAGCTGGGCCGATCTGGGCCTGTGGGACGACGGTACCGAAGCCGCGTTGGCACAGGTGCTGGCCAGCGTCCGCCGCTGGTCGCCGATGCCACTGGGCATCCAGCTCGGCCACGCCGGCCGCAAGGCCTCGGTGAAGCGCCCGTGGGACGGCGGCGGCCAGTTGCCAGCCGATGATGCGCGTGGCTGGTCCACCGTGGCGCCGTCGCCGCTGCCGTTCCATGCCGGCGATCCGGCACCGCAGGAACTGGACGAGGCCGGCATCGCCGAGGTCATCGCCGCCTTCGCCGCCAGTGCGGTGCGCGCCGAGCGCCTGGGCTTCGAGCTGATCGAGCTGCATGCCGCGCACGGCTATCTGCTGCACCAGTTCCTGTCGCCGCTGAGCAACCGCCGCACCGATGGCTATGGTGGCTCGCTGCCGAACCGCCTGCGCCTGCTGGTGGAAGTGTTCGACGCGGTGCGTGCGGCAGTGTCCGACAAGGTCGCCGTGGGTGTACGCATTTCCGCCAGCGACTGGGTCGACGGTGGTTGGGATCTGGTGCAGAGCGAAGCACTGGCCCAGGTGCTGGACGCGCGCGGCTGCAATTTCCTGCATGTCTCCAGCGGCGGCCTGGACGAGCGCCAGAAGATCACCGTCGGCCCGGGCTACCAGGTGCCGTTCGCGGCGGCGATCAAGGCCAAGGTGCGCATGCCGGTCATCGCTGTGGGCATGATCACCGAGCCCGAGCAGGCCGAATCGATCCTGCGCCATCGCCACGCCGATGCCGTGGCCCTGGCGCGCGGCATCCTCTACGACCCGCGCTGGCCGTGGCATGCCGCCGCCGCGCTGCGCGACAGCGTGGAACCGGCGCCGCAGTACCTGCGCTGCGAGCCGCGCGACGCGCGCGGCGTGTTCAAGGCGCGCTGAGGCTCACACCCGCCAGGCCGGCGCCATGCCGGCCTGCAGGTGCTCGAACAGCGCGCGGATCTTGGCGGTGAAGTCGCGGCGGTCGCTGACGCAGAAATAGACCTTCATCGGCTCCGGGCGCCACGCCGTGTCGGCGCCGAACACCGCCTGCAGGCGGCCATCGCGCAGGTAGGGCTCGGCCACGAATGCGGCCAGCCGGGTGATGCCGGCACCGGTCGCGGCAAGCGTTGCCAGTGCATCGATGTCATCGCAGACCATGCTCGGCGGCAGTGCGGCGTCCACGCGCTGGCCATCCTTCAGCAGGCCCCAGCGCAGCGGCCGGCCATCGGTGGGGAAGCGGTGCAGCAGCCCGCGATGACCGCTCAGCTCGGAGGGCTGCTGCGGGGTGCCGTGCGCTTTCAGATAGGCCGGCGAGGCACAGAACACGAAGGGCACGCGTGCCAGCTGCCGTGCGACCACGCCATCTTCCAGCTGCGCACCGATGCGGATGCTGGCATCCACCGCTTCCGGGCCATGCTGCACGGCGCGGTCGGTCAGGCGCAGCTCCAGCTGCAGTTGTGGGTAACGCTGCTGCAGTGAAGGCAGCAAGGGGGCAAGCACATGGCGACCGAAGGCGCTGCTGCTGGCGATGCGCAGCGGCCCGGCCGGCTCGATGTCACCGGCAGTGACCATCGCCTGCGCGCGCGCCAGGTCGGCTTCGATGTGGCGCACCTGCGCCAGGTACAGCGCGCCGGCCTCGCTGAGGGCCAGCTGGCGCGTACTTCGGTTCAGCAACCGTACCCCCAGATGCGCCTCCAGCCGGTTGATGTTCTGGCCGACTGCGGTGGCGCTGATGCCAAGGATGCGGGCCGCGGCGGCAATGCTGCCGGTCTCTGCGGTGCGGGTGAAGCTGCGGATCAGTTGCAACAGGTTCATGACCGACCAGCTTGCCACGGGGAGTTCCAAGTATCGCTTGGGACTGAACCAAGCAGGTCGGTTGCATCCGTGATCATCCGGCCGCTGGGCAGGGCGCTGCCCTACACTGTGGCGATGCGCCCCGATTCCATCCTTACCCTGTCCTGCCCCGACCGTACCGGTATCGTCTACCGCGTGTCCGGCCTGCTGTTCGACCACGGCTGCAACATCCTCGACGCCCAGCAGTTCGGCGACGAGGAGAGCGGCCGCTTCTTCCTGCGCGTGCATTTCGACCGCGATGCCAGCCTGCCGCTGGAGACCGTGTACGCCGCCATGGCCACGCTTGCCGAAGGCTTCGGCATGGACTGGCAGCTGCATGATGGCCGACGCCGCGCGCGCCTGCTGGTGCTGGTCAGCAAGCAGGGGCACTGCCTCAACGATCTGCTGTTCCGTGCCCACAGCGGCCAGCTGAAAGTCGACATCGCGGCAGTGGCGTCCAACCACGCCGATTTCGCGCCATTGGCCGCGTCCTACCAGGTGCCGTTCCACCATCTGCCGGTGACCGCCGATACGCGTGCGGTGCAGGAGCAGCAGATCATCGACCTGGTCGAGCGCGAGCGCATCGATCTGGTGGTATTGGCGCGCTACATGCAGATCCTGTCACCCACGCTGTGCCGCGCACTGGCCGGCCGTGCGATCAACATCCACCACAGCTTCCTGCCCAGCTTCAAGGGCGCGCAGCCGTATCACCAGGCGCACGCGCGCGGGGTCAAGATCATCGGTGCCACCGCGCACTACGTCACCGAGGATCTGGACGAAGGCCCGATCATCGAACAGGACGTGGCCCGCGTGGACCACGCGATGGCACCGCGCGAACTGGTGCGGCTGGGCAGCGATACCGAATCGCTGGTGCTGGCGCGCGCGGTGCGCCGCCATGTGGAGCACCGCATCCTGCTCAACGGGCACCGAACGGTGGTGTTCCGGTAATCGCCCATCCCGCGTCCGCCGGGCATGGCCCGGCACTACCGAATCCTGATTTCATCCAGTGAAAAGCCCCCGGTTCGGCCGTCCCGCGATCTGTAGGGGGGCGTAGTTGGGGGGCTGGATGAATCGATTGTGTTGTCGTGGGCAGGAGCGCGCAAGCGGCATAAGCGACGTGCGCGGTAGCGCCGGGCCATGCCCGGCGGTCGCCCGTCAGGCGATCGCGATTCCCGCCTTGCCCAGCGCCTCGCGCACCATCGCGTCATTGGCTTCGGTCACCGGCCGGGTCAGCTCCCACAGGAACTTCACCCGGAAGCCGGACTTCACTGCGTCCTGCGCGCTCCACAGCACGCAGTAATCGCGGGCCAGGCCGCACACGTGCACTTCGCGGATGCGGCGCTCGTGCAGCCAGCCGGCCAGGCCGGTAGCTGGGCGCTCGCCATCGGGGCCATGGTTCTCGCGGAAGGCGCTGTACGAATCCACCTGTTGGCGCGTGCCCTTGCGCAGGATCAGGTCGGCCACGGTCCAGTCCACGCCCGGGTGCAGGGCGGCACCGGCGCTGCCCTGCACGCAGTGGTCCGGCCACAGGGTCTGCGGCTGCGCGTGCAGCAGGATGGTCTCGAAGGGGCGTTGGCCGGGGTGCTGGCTGGCGAACGAGGCATGGTCGACCGGGTGCCAGTCCTGTGTCGCCACCACGGTGCGGTAGCGGCGCTGCGCCAGCAGACCGGCAATCGGTACCACCAGCGCATCGCCCTGGTCGCAGGCCAGCGTACCGCCGGGCATGAAGTCTGGCTGCAGGTCGATCACCAGCAGGGCGACATCGGCGGGCAGGGCAGTCATGGCAGGTCCACTACAACGTGAAGGGGCGACCAGCGTGGCCGCCCCGGCGGCACAGGTCAATCGCCCTGCGGCGTCCCAGCGTCCTGCCCGTAGTACAGCAGGCCGATCTTGATCCGCTCACGGCCATTCTCGCGGCGATGGCGGTTGGCATCGCGCAGCGAGTACACGCAGCCGCAGTACTCCTGCTGGTAGAACTGCTCGCGCTTGCTGATCTCGATCATGCGGCTGGCACCGCCGCCCTTGCGCCAGTTGTAGTCCCAGTACTGCAGGCCCTCGTAGCGCGACGCGGCGCGGATGCCGCAGTCGTTGATCTGCGCCATGTTCTTCCAGCGCGAGATGCCCAGCGAAGAACTGATGGTGTCATAGCCGTGTTCGTGCGCGTACAGCGCAGTGCGCTCGAAACGCATGTCGAAGCACATCGTGCAGCGGATGCCGCGTTCGGGCTCGTTCTCCATGCCGCGCGCACGGCTGAACCAGTTGTCGGTGTCGTAGTCGCAGTCGATGAACGGGATGTCGTGCTGCTCGGCGAAGCGGATGTTCTCCTGCTTGCGCAGCTCGTATTCCCTCACCGGGTGGATGTTGGGGTTGTAGAAGAAGATCGCGTAGTCGATCCCGGAGGCGGTGATCGCCTCCATCACTTCGCCGGAGCAGGGCGCGCAGCATGAATGCAGCAGCAGGCGCTTGCCGTCGGCGGGCAGGGTCAGGGTGGGACGTTGGAGCTCGGTCATCGTCAGGTACCGCATGGACCGCCGGCAACGGCGGTGGCCCATGCATCAGCGCGTGGGTGAACAGGTCTGGCCGGATACCGTGAAAAGGACGCGCGCGGCCGCATCGCCTGCACGCGCAGGACAACGACGGCCCCGGCAACCTCCCCGCGGAGATTCCAGGTCGAATCAGGGGACGGTCGTGTCCCCCGGCCGGGGCCGGTATTCGGGCTGATGGACACGGGCCGCAGCCCACCTACTACCTGCCGCTTCCCAGGCGCGAGCCCAGTGCTGTTGGCAGGATTCGTTTCCATTCACCGCTGCGGGGCAGCTCCGGAATGGGCGCGCGAGGCGCCTTCACCGGATTCCCGTTTAAATCCCGGCCGCCATCAATGCCACGGCGGGGATACCTTCGGCGTGCCCACGGTGGACGCGTCGAGGCCAATGGTCAAGGGCCAATCAAAGCGCAGGGCTGTGGCTCGTTTCTCAGGCTGTGAGAGCCCCTCTTGCCATACTGTGCATCGACAGACGGGAGGTGGCTCGTGGCGGCGAAGTACTGCGATCTGGTCATGAAAGGCGGCATCACCAGCGGCATCGTGTACCCCAATGCGGTACTGGCGCTGGCGCGCGAGTATCGCTTCAAGAGCATCGGCGGCACCTCGGCCGGCGCCATCGCTGCGGCGGTGGCGGCCGCGGCAGCCTGCGGTGATCGCCGCCAGCAGGCGGGCGAGCACCTGCCTGGCGATGCCGGCTATGGCGGGTTGTCGGCGGTGTCGGCGCAGCTGTCGCGGCGCGGCTTCATCTACAGCCTGTTCCAGCCGGCACGGGGCGCGCGTGCGGCCTATCGGCTGCTGGTGGTGCTGACCGGCAATGCCCGCCTGCCGCACAAGCTGCTGTGCCTGGCCGTTGCCGTGTTCGAGATCGCGCCGCTGGAAGTGCTGGTGTCGCTGGCGCTGCTGCTCGGCCTGGGCTGGTGGGGTGGTGGCTGGAGCGGCGTGGCCGCCACGCTGCTGCCGTCGCTGCTGTGCGCTTACGGTGCCGGCGTGGCCGGTGCCGCGCTGCGGGTGGCGCGGGTGGCGCGGCGCAATCTGCTGGGCCTGTGCAGCGGCCTCGGCCGTGATGCACGCAAGCCGGCGTTGACCGAGTGGCTGCACGAGTGCCTGCAGCAGTTGTCCGGCAAGCCGCTGGATGCACCGCTTACCTTCGCCGACCTGCACGATGCGCCGCGCTATGCCGGCGAGCCGGACAGCCCGCATGCGATCAGCCTGCAGATGATCACCACCTGTGTGTCGCACAACGAGCCGCGTACGCTGCCGCTGGGTGGCGCGCAGTTCTGGTTCCTGCGCGAGGAGTTCGAGCAGCTGTTCCCGGCCAGCGTGGTGCAGTGGCTGGTGGATCAAGCTGGCCCGCCGTTGGAGGTGGAGGGGCGACGGTACTACCACCTGCCGCAGGGCCCGAAGCTGCCGGTGCTGGTGGCCACGCGCATGAGCCTGAGCTTCCCGTTGCTGATCAGCGCGGTGCCGCTGCATGAGCCCTCGCGGCGCGAGCGTCGCTGCGAACCCACCGCGCCTGCCGCCGACCAGGAGCACAACGTGGCCGACAGCATGGAAGGGCTGACCAGTGCCGGGCAGACCTGTGGCCCGGTGATCACCGCCTTCCGCATCTGCTGGTTCTCCGATGGCGGCATCAGCAGCAACTTCCCGATCCATCTGTTCGATGCCGCCTTGCCGCGCTGGCCGACCTTCGCCATCAACCTGGTCTACCCGCAGCACGCTGAAGAGGTGGGCCACGGCAGCAGCGGCCGCCAGTCGCTGGAACACGCGGTGTTCCTGCCCACCGAAAACCGTCATGGCTGGCAGCGCACCTATCAGTCGATCGCCACGCCGTTGGCGGCTGCGGAACTGGGGCGTTTCCTGTTCGCGGTGGTGGCGACCATGCAGAACTGGCGCGATCTGCTGCAGGCGCGCGCGCCGGGTTACCGCGACCGCATCGTGCACGTCAGCCTGCAGGGCGACGAAGGCGGCATGAACCTGGACATGCCGCAGGAGGTGCTGACCCGCATCGCCGACAAGGGCAGCCTGGCGGGCGCGCGCTTCTGCTCATTCTCGTTCGAGAACCACTACTGGATCCGCTGGCGCAATCTGGCCTCGGCCTACCAGCGCTACACGCTGGAAGTGGCGCGCACCGATGACCCGGCGCAGCAGGTGCTGGCCTACCGCGCGGCGTACGCGATGGTTGCCACTGGCCAGCCGACGCCACCGTCATACAAGCTGGGTTCGGAAGACAAGCGGCTGGCCTCGCAGCAGCTGTGGGGGTTGATGGTCGAACAGGGTCGCAGCTGGGAGGACCTCGGTCCCGACCTCACCGACGGCGCACCGCGCCCGTTGCCGCAGATGAAGGTGACGCCGATCTACTGACCCGGTAGTAGATCCACGCCTTGCGTGGATGGAACCCCATCGAAATCGAATATTTCGAACGTTCATCGAAGAACATCCACGCATGGCGTGGATCCACCGTGTCGACCAAGGTCGACACCTACCAGAGCAATACGTCGTTCCGACAGATGGAAGGAAACTGTCGAAGGCGGGGTGGTGTCGGATTGCGGGGTGTCCGCGGCATGGATGCCGCGGCCAAGCCCCCAGGACGGGTTCACGGCGTCCCCGCAATCCGACACCGCCCCGCCATCCCACGGAATGCCAGCTTTTGCTGTTGCTGTTGCTTCGGCTTCGGCAGGTGCAGGGCGCAGCCCTGCCGAACCAACCCTACCGCCCCGGCAATTGCGCGAACGCGCGCTGCATGCAGTCCTCGCGCGGGCACACCCGGCAGCCCGGGCCAATCGACACCGAATTGCCCGGGCTCTGCACATCCAGCCCCAGCGAATACACCAGCCGCTCGGCATGCTGCAGGTCGCAGCCCAGCGCCACCGCGAAGGTCTTGCGCGGCTGGCCATGCCCCACCGGCCCGCTGCTGACCTGCCGTGCCAGCCAGAAATGGCGGCGCCCATCGGGCATGCGCGCCGTCTGCGTAAGGATGCGCCCGGGCTGGTTGAACGCCTCGTAGACGATCCACAGCGGGCACGACCCACCCACCTGCGAGAAATGGAAATCGGTGGCCGAATGGCGCTTGGACACATTGCCCGCACGGTCCACGCGGATGAAGAAGAACGGCAGCCCCGGCGCACTGCGCCGTGCCAGTGTGCTCAGCCGATGGCACACCGCCTCGAAGCCGACGCCGAACTGATGCGCCAGCAGTTCGATGTCGTAGCTGCTGGCCTCGGCCGCACGCAGGAAGCGCATGTACGGCATGACCAGCGCGCCGGCGAAATAGTTCGACAGGCCGATGCGCGCCTGCGCGATGCGTGCCTCATCGGTGAAGCCGGCACGCGCCACCACCGCATCGATCTGCGGCAGGTAGCCGTGCAGGGCCAGTTCGGCGGCCATCTGGAATGCCTGCTGGCCCGGTTCCAGGTAATCGGGCAGCCACAGCCGCCGTGCACCGGCATCGAACTGGCGCTTCTCGCGCCCGGCCTGCAGCGCCGCCACTTCCACCAGCACGCCATGGCGGTCGGCCAGCAGCTGGCGCAGGCGTGGTGCCACATGCCCGGGCGACAGCCCCCACTCGGCGAACAGGCGCTCGGCCAGTTCGTCCAGCTCGGGGATGTGGTTGTGCATGCGGTTGAAGAACTCGCGCACCTGGTCACCGGCGGGCAGGGTGCTGCCGGCACCCGGCTCGCCCAGCTGGAATTCCAGGGCGGCGGCATGTTCGCGCAGCGCCAGGTGGCGCCGATGCAGGTCCAGCAGGGCGCGGCTGACCTGCGGCAGGTTGCCGGCCAAGGCGCGCAGCTCGGTCGCGCTCACCTCCGCCAGGCCCAGGTCGCGCAGGGTCTCGCCCAGTGCCTCCTGCAGTGCGGCGGGCTCATCTTCGTCGAACAGCGAGGAAACGTCGCCCAACACCTCACCCAGCTTCTTCTGCACCGCCGGCGTCAACGGGCGCTTGTTACGCTCGATCTGGTTCAGGTAGCTGGCCGACAGCCCCAGCGCACGTGCCAGGTCGGCCTGGCTGTAACCACGCTGCTCGCGCAGCCGCAGCAGGCGCAGGCCAAGTTGTCGCTGGGTGGCTGAATAATTCACAGAATTAACATGAATCGTCTGGCGTGTTGGCCAGATTAAGCGGATTCAGCCCGGAAATCGAGGTGGGTGCTGTGAATAATGCCAAGCATCTTTCGAGCCCGTGGGATTGTCGTCATGACTGTTGCAGCGCCCCGTATCCGCATGCTGATCGATGGCCAGTTCATCGAATCGGCCACCTCTCACTGGCAGGACGTGATCAATCCGGCCACCCAGGACGTGCTGGCCAAGGTGCCGTTCGCCACCACCGGCGAAGTGGACGCCGCCGTCGCCGCCGCCAAGGAAGCCTTCAAGACCTGGCGCAAGACCCCGATCGGCACCCGTGCACGCATCTTCCTGAAGTACCAGCAGCTGATCCGCGAGCACATGAGCGAGCTGGCCCACATCCTCACCGCCGAACAGGGCAAGACCCTGCCGGACGCCGAAGGCGATGTGTTCCGCGGCCTGGAAGTGGTCGAGCACGCCGCCGCCATCGGCAACCTGCAGCTGGGCGAGCTGGCCAACAACGTGGCCAATGGCGTGGATACCTACACGATCATGCAGCCGCTGGGCGTGTGCGCCGGCATCACCCCGTTCAACTTCCCGGCGATGATCCCGCTGTGGATGTTCCCGATGGCCATCGCCACCGGCAACACCTTCATTCTCAAGCCGTCCGAGCAGGACCCGATGGTCACCATGCGCCTGGTCGAACTGGCGCTGGAAGCCGGCATTCCGAAGGGCGTGCTGAACGTCGTCCACGGTGGCGAGGAAGTGGTCAACGCGATCTGCGACCACCCGGACATCAAGGCGGTTTCGTTCGTGGGTTCCACCCGCGTCGGCACCCACGTCTACAACCGCGCCTCGCTGGCCGGCAAGCGCGTGCAGTGCATGATGGGCGCCAAGAACCACGCTGTGGTGCTGCCGGACGCCAACAAGGAACAGACCCTCAATGCGATGGTCGGTGCTGCCTTCGGCGCCGCTGGCCAGCGCTGCATGGCCGCCTCCACCCTGGTGCTGGTCGGTGAAGCACGCAACTGGGTGCAGGATCTGGTGACCAAGGCCAAGACCCTGAAGGTCAGCGGCGGCACCGTGGCCGGCACCGATGTCGGCCCGGTCATTTCCTGCAGCGCCCGCGAGCGCGTGGAAGGCCTGATCGCCTCGGGCGTGGAGCAGGGCGCCAAGCTGGTGCTCGATGGCCGCAAGCCGCAGGTCGATGGCTTCGAGAAGGGCAACTTCGTCGGCCCGACCATCTTTGCCGGTGTCACCCCCGACATGCGCATCTACCAGGAAGAAATCTTCGGGCCGGTGCTGGTCATCCTCGAAGCGGAAACGCTGGAAGACGCCATCGCGATGGTCAACAGCAACCCCAACGGCAACGGCACTGCACTGTTCACCCAGTCCGGCGCCGCCGCGCGCAAGTTCCAGGAAGACATCGACGTCGGCCAGGTCGGCATCAACGTGCCGATCCCGGTGCCGGTGCCGTTGTTCTCGTTCACCGGTTCGCGCGCGTCCAAGCTGGGCGACCTGGGCCCGTACGGCAAGCAGGTGGTGCTGTTCTACACCCAGACCAAGACGGTCACCGCGCGCTGGTTCGATGACGAGACGCTGAGCCACGGCGTCAACACCACGATCAGCCTGAAGTAACGGCAGGAGCAGCCATGAGCCACTCGATGACGACGGAACTGGAAGAAGCGCAGCAGGCGTACCGCGAGGCTGCGCGCGACTTCGCACAGGCCGAACTGGCGCCACACGCCGCGCGATGGGATGCGGAGGGCATCTTTCCGCGCGAGGCGATCGCCAAGGCCGGTGAACTGGGCTTCTGCGGTCTGTACATGGACCCGGAAGTGGGCGGCAGCGGCCTGAGCCGACTGGACGCCGCCGTCGTCATCGAGGAGCTCGCCAACGTCGATCCGTCGACCGCGGCCTACATCAGCATCCACAACATGGCCTCGTGGATGGTGTCCACGTGGGGCCAGCCGGCACTCCGCGATGCGTGGGGCACCGACCTGTCTTCAGGCAACAAGCTGGCCTCGTACTGCCTGACCGAGCCGGGCGCCGGTTCCGATGCGGCCTCGCTGAAGACCACCGCCGTGCGCGATGGCGACTTCTACGTGCTGAACGGCGCCAAGGCCTTCATCTCCGGCGCCGGTGCCACCGAACTGCTGGTGGTGATGGCGCGTACCGGCGGTGCCGGTGCAGGTGGCGTCAGCGCCATTGCCGTGCCGTCGGACCTGCCGGGCATCAGCTTCGGCCGCAAGGAAGAGAAGATGGGCTGGAACAGCCAGCCCACCCGTGGCATCACCTTCGAAAACGTCCGCGTGCCGGTCAGCCATCTTCTGGGAGAGGAAGGCGGTGGCTTCAAGCTGGCGATGAAGGGGCTGGATGGTGGCCGCATCAACATCGCCGCCTGCTCGCTGGGTGCTGCGCAGGGCGCATTGGATGCCGCGCGCCGCTACATGGGCGAGCGCCGCCAGTTCGGCAAGGCGCTGGCCGAGTTCCAGGCACTGCAGTTCAAGCTGGCCGACATGGTCACGCAGCTGGTGGCCGCGCGGCAGATGGTGCACACCGCCGCGCGCAAGCTCGATGCCGGTGCCAGCGATGCCAATGTCTGGTGCGCGATGGCCAAGCGTTTTGCCACCGATGCGGGTTTCAACGTCTGCAATGAAGCCCTGCAGATCCACGGTGGCTACGGCTACATCCGCGAATACCCGATCGAGCGCCTGCTGCGTGACTGCCGCGTGCACCAGATCCTGGAAGGCACCAACGAGATCATGCGGGTGATCGTTGCCCGTCACCTGCTCAACACCGAAGAGGAACTGCGATGAAGGATTGGCGTACCCAGGAGCACGTGGGCCTGAAGGTCGAGGCCGACGGCCACACCGCCGTGGTCACCCTGAACAACCCGCCGGCGCACACCTGGACCGTGCACAGCCTGTCCGCGCTGCGCGACCTGGTGGGCGCGCTCAACGCAGACCGCGACATCTACGCACTGGTGATCACCGGTGACGGCGAGAAGTTCTTCTCCGCCGGTGCCGACCTCAACCAGTTCGCTTCAGGCGACAAGGCCGCCGCACGCGAGGCCGCGCGCCGCTTCGGCGAAGCCTTCGAAGCGCTGTCCGGGTTCCGTGGCGTGTCGATCGCCGCGATCAACGGCTACGCCATGGGCGGTGGCCTGGAATGTGCGCTGGCCTGCGACCTGCGCATCATCGAAGACCATGCCCAGGTCGCGCTGCCGGAGGCCACCGTCGGCCTGCTGCCGTGCGCCGGCGGCACCCAGAACCTGCCGCGCCTGGTGGGCGAGGGCTGGGCCAAGCGCATGATCCTGCTGGGTGAGCGCATCACTGCCGAGACCGCACTGCGCATCGGCCTTGCCGAAGAAAAGGTTGGCAAGGGCGAAGCCAAGGCACTGGCGCTGGAATGGGCGAAGAAGGCCGGCAAGCAGAGCCCAACCAGCATCGCCGCCTGCAAGACCCTGGTGCAGTCCACCCGCACCGGCACCCACGCCTCGGCGCTGGTGGCCGAGCGCGAAGCCTTCGTCGACCTGTTCGACACCGCCGACCAGGTCGAGGGCGTGACTGCCTTCCTGGAAAAGCGCACCGCGCAGTGGAAGAACGCATGAGCACCGACACCGCTGCCGACGACGCACCGGTGCTGTTCGAAGAGCGCGTGGCCGGCAACGGCACCCGCATCGGCATCGCCACGCTCAACGCGCCGCGCACGCTCAATGGTTTCTCGCTGCCGATGGCGCACCTGTTGCTGAAGCAGCTGAATGCCTGGGCCGATGACGATGGCATCGCCATGGTGGTGCTGCAGGGTGCCGGTGAGAAGGCGTTCTGCGCCGGCGGCGACCTGCACAGCCTGTACAAGGCCATGGTCGCCTTCCGCAACGCCGGCCACGGCGACATCCGCGAAAATGACTACGCCGCTGAGTTCTTCGACGTCGAATACCGCGTTGATTACCTCATCCATACCTACGCCAAGCCGATCCTGTGCTGGGGCCACGGCATCGTGATGGGCGGCGGCATCGGCCTGATGTCCGGCGCCAGCCACCGCGTGGTCAGCGAGCGCTCCAAGCTGGCCTTCCCGGAAATCACCGTCGGCCTGTTCCCAGATGTGGGCGGCAGCTGGCTGCTGCCGCGCGTGCCGGGCAAGGGCGGCCTGTTCCTGGCCCTGACCGGCGCGCTGCTGAACCCGGGCGATGCCATCTACGCCGGCCTGGCTGACGTGCACGTTGCCGAAGAACGCCGCAGCGCGGTGTTCGATGCGCTGCTGCAGGTGGCCTGGTCGGGCGATGCCGCACACAATCACGAACGCCTGACCCATCTGCTGCAGTCGCACGCCAGTGACGCCGCCACCGGCCCGCTGCTGGCCCATGCTGCGCAGGTCGATGTGCTGTGCGAGGGCGATGACCTGCCCGCGATCATCAACCGCATCAGCATGCTGCAGACCGACGATGCGTGGCTGCAGGCGGCACAGAAGACCCTCGCTGCTGGTGCGCCGGGTTCGGCGCGGCTGGCCTTTGAACTGCAGCGCCGCAGCGCTGGCCAGGATCTGGCCAGTGTCTATCGTCTGGAGTACATCACCGCGCTGCACTGCGCCGCCCACGGCGATTTCGCCGAAGGCATCCGCGCGCTGCTGATCGACAAGGACCGCAACCCGCAATGGAACCCGGCCACGCTGGCCGAGGCCAGCGGCGCGTGGGCCGACACCTTCTTCGCTTCCCCCTGGGCCGATGCCGCGCATCCGCTGGTCGACCTGGGCACTCCCCTTGTTGAAAGGAGCCTTGCATGAGCCGCATTGCATTCATCGGGTTGGGCAACATGGGTGGCCCGATGGCCGCCAATCTGGTCAAGAACGGCCACACCGTGCGCGTGTTCGATCTGGTCCCGGCCGCGGTGCAGGCCGCCGTCGATGCCGGCGCCAGCGCGGCGGCATCGGCGCGCGACACCCTGGCCGATGCTGAGGTGGTGATCTCGATGCTGCCGGCCAGCCGCCACGTGGAAGGCGTGTACCTTGGCGACGACGGCATTCTCGCCACGATCCCGGCCGGTGCACTGGTCATCGACTGCAGCACGATCGCACCGGCCAGCGCCCGCAAGGTCTCTGAAGCCGCCGCCGCGCGTGGCCTGCAGATGCTCGACGCACCGGTGTCCGGCGGTACCGCCGGTGCCCAGGCCGGCACCCTGACCTTCATCGTCGGTGGCGAAGAGGACGCGCTGGAACGCGCCCGTCCGGTGCTGCAGGCGATGGGCAAGAACATCTTCCACGTGGGCGCCAGCGGTGCCGGCCAGGTGGCCAAGCTGTGCAACAACATGGCGCTGGGCGTGATCATGGCGGTGACCGGTGAAGCCATCGCCCTGGGCGTGGCGCACGGGCTGGACCCGAAGGTGCTGTCGCAGATGATGGCAGTCAGCACCGGCCGCAGCTGGGCCACCGAAGTGTGCAACCCGTGGCCGGGCGTGCTGGAGAATGCGCCGGCCTCGCGCGGTTACAGCGGCGGCTTCGGCAGCGACCTGATGCTGAAGGACATGGGCCTGGCGGTGGAAGCGGCGATGAGTGTCGGCGCCTCGATCCCGCTGGGCGAAGTGGCCCGCAACCTGTACTCGATGAACCACCAGGCCGGCCGCGGCAAGCTGGATTTCTCCAGCGTCGTGCAGCTCATCACCAGCGACCGGTAACCGGTCGCTGGTCCGCGCATTCCACCTTATCCCCGCGCCGTTGGCGCACCCCCTTGAACAACAAGGGGGCTCTCCTCCAGAAGGATGGATGCGCGCCGTAGCGAATGCGTCCCCGGCTGCGCGCCGGGGCCCACCCGAGGTGGGATGGGCGGATGCCCGGTTTCGACCGGCATCCGCCCATTTTTTTGCCTTTCACGTTGGTGCTGCCGGCCGCTGGCCGGCAGCACCGCATCAGGCGACGACCAGCGTCACGTCGATGTTGCCGCGGGTGGCATTCGAGTACGGGCACACGATGTGCGCCTTCTGCACCAGCTCTTCCACCTGCTCGCGCGGCACGCCCGGCACGTTGATGGTCAGCTCGGCCTCGATGCCGAAGCCGGTCGGGATCTGGCCGATGCCGACCTTGCCGGTCACGGTGGTGTCGGCCGGCAGCGCGACCTTGGCTTGGCCGGCCACGAACTTCAGTGCGCCCAGGAAGCAGGCGGAGTAACCGGCCGCGAACAGCTGCTCCGGGTTGGTACCCGGGCCACCCGCGCCGCCCAGCTCGCGCGGGGTCGACAGCTGGATGTCCAGCACGTTGTCGGAAGAGACGGAACGGCCTTCACGGCCGCCGGTGGAGGTGGCCTGGGCGGTGTACAGAACCTTTTCGATGGACATCGGGATGCTCCTGGTCAGTGGGTGGGTGTTGCGTTGGAGCCTACTTTGCCCGGTTTTCGCGTACGTTGGGTTGCAATGCGTACGAAAAACTTGATTGATCGTCCTGTGGGCCTAGATCGTCCATTCGCGATCGGTGGTGAACATGATGGTCAGCCAGCGGTCCGGCGAAGCCTCGCCCAGCGCATCGCCGATCTCATCACGCAGCTGGTCCCATTCCACCAGCGGCCGCGGCGGGTCGTCCTCGCGCACCACGAAGAACAGCTCGATCTGCTCGCCACGCCCCACCTGCGCCACATAGCTGCGGTGCTCGACGAAGCCGTGCTTGGCGACGATGTCGCGCGCCACCGCATCCACGTGCGCCTGCAGCTCCGGCGGGGTGACCAGCAGGATGCCGGCCAGCGCGCGGCGCACGGTACCGAGCGGGGCGATCATCACCAGCACGCAGACGAAGGCGAGGATGGCGGGGTCGATGTATGGGCCGACCCAGGCCAGCGAGGTGCCCTGCACCAGCACACCGCCGAGGAAGGCCAGCAGATAGCAGGCCGACATGCTGGCTGCGATCACCCAGTTCTTCGCGTCCAGCGCAATGAACTCCGAGCCGATGCGGCGGTTGGCGCGCAGGATGAACCACGCCAGTGCGCCTTCGCCCACGATCGACAGCCCGGCAAAGGCGATGGCCGGGCCCAGCGCAATGTGGCGGCCCCCGGACATCAGTGCATCCACCGCATTGACCAGGGCATACAGTGCCGCACCGATCATCAGCGTGCCGCTGACCCCCAGCACGATCGGCTCCAGGTGCCAGAAGCCCATGGTGAAGCGCTGGTTGAGCCGCGATTGCAGCGCGTCGGTCTGGGTGGACAGCGCGATCAGCCGTGCCACCAGCAGCGACAGCCAGGTCATCACCACGTCGATCAGGCCGTAGATGCCGTCGAAGATGATCAATGACGAATTGGCCAGCAGGCCGAACACCACCGCCGCCGCGGCCAGCAGCAGCGAAGCGGCGATCGACAGGCGCAGCACGCCTTGTTCGGTGGCGGGGTCGAAGAACTGCGGGCGATCAGTAGCCATGCCCCGATTGTAGAGCGGCGCCATGCCCCGCGGCCTTTCGCGGCCGGTCGCGCTACCTTCGTGCGGCCGCTTCCCGTAGACTGCGCCCCTCCCAACGCACCGACGCCCGCCTGCAGTGATCACGCCACCCTGACCCTTGCCGCCCATCGGCAGCCGGCCCGCCCGGCTCAGGAAACCGTGTCTTTCCACTGCAGCGCCACGTGGCCCCATGCCCGTGCGTGCGGAGTTCTCCCATGCAAACGTCCTATCCCCTGCGCCAGCAATGGCTCGGCAACCTCCGTGGCGACCTGCTGTCCGGCATCGTCGTCGCCCTGGCCCTGATTCCCGAGGCCATCGCTTTCTCGCTCATCGCCGGCGTCGACCCCAAGGTCGGCCTGTATGCCGCGTTCTCGATTGCCGTCATCACCGCCATCGCGGGTGGCCGCCCCGGCATGATTTCCGCCGCTACCGGTGCAATGGCGCTGGTGATGGTCGACCTGGTCAAGGACCACGGCCTGCAGTACCTGTTCGCCGCCAGCATCCTGGCCGGGTTGCTGCAGGTGCTGGCCGGCGTGTTCAAGCTCGGCTCGCTGATGCGCTTCGTCTCGCGTTCGGTCATCACCGGCTTCGTCAACGCGCTGGCGATCCTGATCTTCCTCGCGCAGATGCCGGAACTGATTGGCCGCGGCCCTAGGGTCTACGTGCTGTGCGCGGCGGCGCTGGCGATCATCTACCTGCTGCCGCGTATCACCCGCGCCGTACCCTCGCCGCTGGTCGCGATCGTGGTGCTCACCGCCGTGGTGATCGGCTTCGGCATCGACGTGCGCAGCGTCGGCGACATGGGCCAGCTGCCAGACAGCCTTCCACACTTCCTCATTCCCGATGTGCCGCTCACCTGGGAAACGCTGCGCATCCTGTTGCCGGTGTCGGCCACGCTGGCCGTGGTCGGCCTGCTCGAATCGATGATGACCCTGCAGATTGTCGAGGACATCACCGAGACGCCCAGCGAACGCAACCGCGAATGTGTCGGCCAGGGCGTGGCGAACACGGTCACCGGCTTCCTCGGCGGCATGGCTGGCTGCGCGATGATCGGCCAGTCGATCATCAACGTGACCTCCGGTGGCCGTGGCCGCCTGTCCTGCCTGGTGGCGGGCGTGCTGCTGCTGGCATTGGTGGTGTACGGCGGCGACCTGGTGGGGCAGATCCCGATGGCTGCGCTGGTGGCGGTGATGATCATGGTCAGCATCGGCACCTTCAGTTGGCGCTCGCTGCGCGACCTGCGCACGCATCCGCGCAGCTCGTCTGCGGTGATGCTGCTGACCGTGGTGGTCACCGTGGCTACCCACGATCTGGCCAAGGGCGTGCTCAGTGGCGTGCTGCTGTCGGCGCTGTTCTTTGCGCGCAAGGTGGGCCGTATGCTGGATGTGCAGCGCGACGATGCTGGTGACACACAGGTCTACCACGTGCGTGGGCAGGTGTTCTTTGCCTCGGCGGGGCAGCTGGGTGCGGCGTTCGATTACCAGCACGTGGCGCCGAAGGTGCAGATTGACCTGCGCGATGCCCACCTGTGGGATCTGACTGCTGTGGCCGCGCTGGAGCGGGCGCAGGAAAAGCTGGCTGCGCACGGTGCGGAGGTGACGGTGGTGGGGCTCAATGCAGCCAGCCAGACGCTGATCGAGCAGGTGGGTGGCGCGCGCGGGGCGCATTGATCGCGTAGGGCATGCTGGTAGCGCCGGGCCATGCCCGGCGGGCGCAGCGGCAGCGATCAGGCGGTGCCAGCGGGTTGCTTGTCGGCTTGCACGATGAGATGCACCCCGAGCGCTGACAGTACCCGCTGCACGGTTTCGAAGCGTGGGTGTGCTCCGGGACGCAGCGCCTTGTACAGGCTCTCGCGTCCAAGACCAGAGACCTCGGCAACGCCGCCCATGCCGCGGGCGCGCGCCACAGTTCCGAGCGCCTCCTGGAAGTGGCCCGCATCACCTGCTGCCAAGGCCTCGCTCAGATAGGTGGCGATTGCGACGTCATCATCCAGATAGTCTGCGGGATCGAAGGGAATCGTCTTCAGCTTGCTCATGGGGAGAGTCCTGGCAACGGCATGGAATCAAATGGTGGCTACAGCAGATCCGCGAGCCTGACCGCTTTTTCGATATCGCGACGCTGGCTCGACTTGTCGCCACCGTGCAGGAGTACGACGATGGATCTTCCGCGACGTGTGAAATACACGCGATATCCCGGCCCATGGTTGATTCGCAGTTCGCTCACGCCATGACCCACTGATCGAACATCTCCCTCGAGACCGCGGGAGACCCGCTGCAGGCGTTCCACGATCACTGCTCGGGCGCCGCTGTCGTTGAGCCCGCGCAGCCAGCGCGTGAACGTCTCTGTTGCCTAGAGGGTTGCCATCCACGAATCGTATCCAAAAGGATACACCGTTCAATTGGCATCTGCGTCAATGCGTGGCGTACTGCGCTGGACCCGCTGGTCGTATCCATGGAGAACGCAAACCCCAAGCTCCCCGAGGGCAGGAAGCGTCCGCTGCCGCCGCCCAGCCCGCCCCGGCCGTCAGCGGGAACCTGGCCCAACCGGCGCTTGCCGCGCGACTGACCGGGCGCATTCAGCCGGGCGGTGTAAACTATTGATCTCACTGGCAATGCCAGTCTCCACGATCAACACTCCGATGACGTCCGCCACCGCCCGTTACGCCGATTCCCTGCGCCTGTCCGTTGCCCCGATGATGGACTGGACCGACCGCCATTGCCGCGTGTTCCATCGCGTGCTGGCGCCGGGCGCGCGGCTGTACACCGAGATGGTGCACGCCAACGCGGTCATCCATGGCGACCGCGAGCGCCTGCTCGGCTTCAATGCCAGCGAACAGCCGCTGGCGCTGCAGCTCGGTGGCAGCGATCCGGCGCTGCTGGCACAGGCCGCACGCATCGCCGCCGAGTGGGGCTACGACGAAGTGAACCTCAACTGCGGCTGCCCGTCCGACCGCGTGCAGGCCGGGCGTTTCGGCGCCTGCCTGATGCGCGAGCCGGTGCTGGTGGCCGAGTGCGTGGCGGCGATGGTCGATGCGGTCGACATCCCGGTGACGGTGAAATGCCGCCTGGGCGTGGACGAAGACAACGATTACGACGTGTTCGCCGCCTTCGTCGACCGCCAGGTCGCCGCCGGTGCCAGCATGGTCGTGGTGCATGCGCGCAATGCCTGGCTCAAGGGCCTGTCGCCGAAGGAGAACCGCGAGGTTCCGCCGCTGAAGTACGACTGGGCCTACCGCCTCAAGCAGGAGCGCCCGGCACTGCCGGTGGTGATCAACGGCGGCCTGGCCAGCATCGAGGCGGTGCAGGCGCAGGCCGCGCACGTCGATGGCGTGATGCTGGGCCGCGCGGCCTACCACGACCCCTACCTGCTGCATCAGCTGGAGGCGTTGCACACCGGCGCCCCCCTGCAGCCGCGTGGCGACCTGTTGCGCGCGCTGCGCCCCTACGTGGAAGCGCGGCTGGCCGAAGGTCTGGCGCTCAAGCACATCACCCGCCACCTGCTGGGCCTGTTCCACGGCCAGCCCGGTGGCCGCGCGTTCCGCCAGGTGCTGAGCGAGGGCGCACACCGCCCGGGTGCGGATTGGACCCTGGTCGAGCAGGCGCTGGCGGTCACCGAACGCGATGCCGATCGCGCCGCAGCGTGATGCTCGTCACATTCCTGGCTTGACAAGGCCAGCGCTTTCGTCCCGAATGTTCACCTAGATGAACGACTCGCGGCATCACCCGGAAAAGTTCAGATCGGATTCACTGCCCTAAACCAAGAATTTGCAAAGGAATTGTAAAGGCCGGGTCCCGCACCCGGCTCCCGGATTTACGACTTTTGAACGAATCGCCGTGCTCGGCTAGGATCGCATCGATGTCTTCCGCTCCCTTCCATTGCCGCATTGCCCTGGCCACCTGCGTGGTGCTGGCGGCTGCGCCGCTGTCTTCGGCGCTGGCGCAACAGCCGCCGCGTGGCGATCAGGGGCGCGCGGAGATGATGGAGCGGGGCGAGCGTGGCAACCGTGGCGACGAGCGGTCGCTGTCCGATGCCGTGCGCCGCGTGCAGCGCACCACCGGCGGCCACATCCTCGGCGCCGAGCGCGTGCCGTTCGATGGTCGTGATATCAACCGGGTGAAGTACATGGACGATCGGGGCCGGGTCCGCTACATGGACGACCCCGCCCCGTCGCGTTCACAGCCGCGCACGCCGCGGTCGGATATGTCATCACTACGCGGCGATAACCCCTGAACAGGGATAGTTGTCGCTATCAACCCGTACCCCACAGGCCTCCGGGCCACACCCAGGACACTAGGGAGAGTTCATGCGTATCCTTCTGGTCGAAGACGAAGCCCCGCTGCGTGAGACCCTGGCAGCCCGGCTCAAGCGCGAAGGCTTTGCCGTCGATGCTGCGCAGGACGGCGAGGAAGGCCTCTACATGGGGCGCGAAGTTCCGTTCGATGTCGGCATCATCGACCTCGGCCTGCCCAAGATGTCGGGCATGGAGCTGATCAAGGCCCTGCGTGACGAAGGCAAGAAGTTCCCGGTGCTGATCCTGACCGCGCGTTCGAGCTGGCAGGACAAGGTCGAGGGCCTGAAGCAGGGTGCCGACGACTACCTGGTCAAGCCGTTCCACGTCGAAGAGCTGCTGGCCCGCGTCAACGCGCTGCTGCGCCGTGCCGCTGGCTGGAGCAAGCCGACGCTGGAATGCGGCCCGGTTGCCCTGGACCTGGCTGCGCAGACGGTCAGCGTGGCCGGCAGCAATGTCGACCTCACCAGCTACGAGTACAAGGTGCTGGAGTACCTGATGATGCACGCCGGTGAACTGGTCTCCAAGGCCGACCTCACCGAGCACATCTACCAGCAGGACTTCGACCGCGACTCGAACGTGCTGGAGGTCTTCATCGGCCGCCTGCGCAAGAAGTTGGACCCGGATGGCGAACTGAAGCCGATCGAGACCGTGCGCGGTCGCGGCTACCGTTTCGCGATTCCGCGCAACGAGGGCTGAGCCGGCTCACCCTGGCGATAACACGATGTCCGGCCGTCTGTGGTTCTTCCGACGCTGGCGGCCGCGCTCCCTGCAGGCGCGCCAGATGTTCGCCGCGTCCGTGGGTCTGGTCGCGTTCCTGGCCCTGGCCGGCTACGCGCTCGACGCCGCCTTCGCCGATACGGCGAAGGCCAACCTGCGCGAGCGCCTGAAGAACTACGCCACCGCCTATGCGGCCGGCATCGACTTCACCCGCGACCGCTCGCTGTACATCCGCGAGCAGCCGCCGGATTCGCGCTTCGACGTGCCGGGCAGCGGCCTGTACCTGCAGGTGGTGATGCCGCACGGCAAGGGCAATTCGATGTCCGCCGAAGGCCCGATGCTGCCCACCGTCGGCGGCGGCCTGCTGGCGCCGCGTCAGGAAGTGTTCGAAGGCCCGCTGCCGATGATCCAGATCGACGGCAGCCAGGGCTCGGTGTACCGCTATGGCCTGGGCCTGGTGTGGGATGCCGACGCTGATCCCGCCACCGAATTCCCGTACAGCATCTACGTGATGGAAGACTCGCGCGCGCTGGGTGCACAGCTGCGGGTGTTCCGCAGCCGGGTCTGGTTCTACCTGGGTGGCATCGGCCTGATCCTGCTGCTGCTGCAGACCGTCATCCTGCAGTGGAGCCTGCGGCCCCTGCGTCGCGTGATCACCGAGCTGACCAAGGTGCAGCGCGGCGAGACCGCGCGCATGAGCGAGCGCCACCCGCGCGAGCTGGAACCGCTGACCGACAGCATCAACGCCTTCATTGAAAGCGAGCGCGAGAACCTGGAGCGCCAGCGCAACACCCTGGCCGACCTGGCGCACAGCCTGAAGACGCCCATCGCCGTGCTGCGCACGCAGATGGACAGCGGCGCCGGGGACGGCGCCCTGCGCGAGGAGCTGGACGTGCAGCTGCAGCGCATGAACAACCTGGTCTCGTACCAGCTGGCACGTGCTGCGTCGTCGGGCCACAAGCTGTTCTCCGCGCCGCTGCCGATTGAATCCAACGCCGAGGAGATCGTGCGTGGCCTGGAAAAGGTCTATGCCTCCAAGGGCGTGCTGTGCGAATTCGACATCGACCCGGCCGCGCGCTTCCACGGCGAACCGGGCGACCTGCAGGAACTGCTCGGCAACCTGCTGGAAAACGCCTTCAAGTGGGCCAACCGCCGCGTGTTGCTGACCGCGCAGCCGCTGCCGGCACCGAACGCGCGTCGCGCCGGCCTGCTGTTGGCGGTGGACGACGATGGCCCGGGTATTGCCCCGGACGACATCGGCAAGGTGCTGCAGCGTGGCGTGCGTGGCGACGAGCGCGTGCAGGGCCACGGCATCGGCCTGTCGATCGTGCAGGACCTGATCAAGGATTACCGCGGCGAACTGACTGTGGGCCGCTCCGAGGAACTGGGCGGCGCTCGTTTCGAAGTGCGCCTGCCGCCGGGGCCGTAGCCTTGTGGAGAGTCGAGCCATGCTCGACTGCTCCGCAAAATGCAGCCGAGCATGGCTCGGCTCTACATAAGCTGCGGTAGTGAATCAGCCGACCATCGTCGGCGGCTCGCCATAGAACCGCCGCAGCTGCGCGGCCACCTCCGGCAATGCCTGCTGCAGCAGATCCGGCGCCGAGAAGTGATACTCGCTCGCTACCGCGAAGAACTCTTCCGGCGCTTCGGCCGCGTACGGATCGATCAGCGTTTCCACGCCCGCGTCCACCTGCGCACAGAAGGCATCGTAAGCCTGCTGGAACGTAGCCGCCCATTCGCGCTGCCATTGCCGCGGCAGCGGCGGCGTGCCGTCCATCGCGCCATCCAGCGCATCCAGCTTGTGCACCATCTCGTGCACCGCCACGCAGTAGCCCTCGTGCGGCGCCGACAGGTCGGCCTGCACATCGGCCCAGGACAGGATCAACGGACCGCTGTCCCACGATTCGCCGATCAGTTCGTCATCCCACTCGTGCAGTACGCCGGCCGCATCCATGTGGCTGCGGTGCACGCGGAACGCGTCGGGGTAGACGATCAGCTGCGACCAGCCTTCCAGTCCCACTTCGCCGAACTCCAGCAGCGGCAGGCAGCACAGCGCGGCCAGCAGCACGCCATCGCCGGCCTGCAGCTGCAGATCGCCGATCGGGGTGATGGTCTTCTCGTGCAGGAAGCGCGTGGCCAGCAGGCGCAGTCGCCCACGACGCCCGTCATCCAGGCCGTGCAGCCACGCCGCGCGTTGGCAGGCGTCTTCCCAAAGTGCATCGTCAATCGGCCGCGGTGCAGGCCGCAGCCACTGCAGCAACGACTTGATCAGCGGAACATTCCCGGCAGGTAGCTGTGCCACTTCGGCGCGCGGATGCGCGGCAGCATGTCGTCGTCGCTGCCACCGCCGCCGGTGGTGGTGCTGGCAGCCGGGCGTACCGGTGCCGCCTTGGTGCTGGCAGCCGATGCGCTGGCGGTGGGCGCGCGCTGCGAGGCGGCATCGCCATTGGAGGACACGCATGCCCCACGGCTGTCGTCCAGCGCTGCTGTCGCAGACGCCGCGAAGGGCATCGTCAGCAGGATCAGGCAATGGGCATAACGGCGCATTGACGACATCCACGTTAAGGGAAGGTGAGTTCCCGATTCTAGCCCGAACCCGGCACCCGGTTGGAAGCCCCTGCGGCCCACCGGTGGCGGGCGTCGCTGGCGGCTTTCCCGCATAATTCCTTTCTGACTTCGTGGAAGCTGCCGTGGACGATCGCCAATTGCTGGCCAAACTCGCTGCCGGTCGCCTGTCCGGCGACGCCCTGGCCCGTGAGCTGGGTCAGACCCGGGCGGCCATTTGGAAGCGTATTCAAGGACTTAGGGCCGCCGGTGTGGACATCGAGGGCCGCGCTGGCGAGGGCTATGGCCTGACCCGCCCGGTCGACCTGCTGGACCCGGCCGCGATCCGCGCCGGCCTGCCCGCCCACGTTCAGGCCCTGCTGCACGACCTGCAGGTGGCCTGGACAGTGGACTCCACCAACGCAGAATTGCTGCGTTGCAGCGCGCCCCTGCGCGGGGTGAGCGTCCTGCTGGCCGAACGCCAGACCGGCGGCCGCGGCCGTCGCGGCCGTACGTGGGCGTCGCCGCTGGCCGCGCATATCTACCTGTCGGTGCTGCGCCTGTTCTCCGGCGGCCTCGGCCGCCTGGCCGGGCTGAGCCTGGTGGCCGGCATCGCCGTGGCCGAAGCGCTGCACGACCTGGGCTACACCCAGGCGCAGCTGAAGTGGCCGAATGACCTGATCGTTGATGGCAAGCGCAAGCTGGTCGGCCTGCTCGCAGAAGGCGGTGGCGAATACGCCGGCCCGGCGCGCGCGGTGATCGGCATCGGCATCAACACGCACATGCCGCCGTCGTTCGCCGAGCAGATCACCCAGCCGTGGGTGGATCTGGACACGCTGGCTGGCAAGCCGGTGGACCGCAATGGGGTCGTTGCGGCCGTGTTGACGCGCCTGCTGCCGGCGCTGGAAGAGTTCGATCGCGAAGGTCTCGCTCCGTTCCTGCCGCGCTACGCCGCGTTCGACATGCTGGCCGGCCGCGAAGTACGGGTGGAACTGGAAGGGCAGTGGCAGCATGGCACCGCGCTCGGCCTGGCCGATGACGGCGCCTTGCGCGTGCGCATCGATGGCCGCGAGCGCCTGCTGCACGCCGGCGAAGTCAGCGTGAGGGCGGCATGAGCGATTGGTTGTTCGACCTCGGCAACTCGCGGTTCAAGTTCGCGCCGTTGCAGGGTGACCGTGCCGGTGACGTGCAGGCCTGGGCGCATGGCGCCGAAGGCATGGCCGGGCAGCCGCCGCACAGTCTGCCCAGCGGCACCACCGCGTTCGTGGCCAGCGTGGCCGCACCATCGCTGACCAGCGCCATGCTGGACCAGCTGCAGCGTCGCTTCGAGCACGTGCACGTGGTGCGCACCAGCGCCGAATGCGCCGGTGTGCGCATTGCCTATGCCAAGCCGGAGAAGTTCGGCGTCGACCGCTTCCTGGCCCTGCTGGCCGCGGCCAAGTCGCAGCGCCCGGTGCTGGTGGTCGGGGTGGGCACCGCACTGACGATTGATCTGCTCGACGCCAATGGCCAGCACCACGGTGGCCGCATTTCCGCATCGCCCACCACCATGCGCGAAGCACTGCACGCCCGTGCCGTACAGCTGCCGGCTACCGGTGGTGACTACAGCGAGTTCGCCAACGATACCGCCGATGCGCTGGCTTCCGGTTGCGATGGTGCGGCGGTGGCACTGATCGAACGCAGCGCACAGCAGGCGCAGACGCTGCTGGGTGTTGCGCCCTCGCTGCTGGTGCATGGTGGCGGCGCACCGGCGCTGATGCCATTGCTGCCCGGCGCCGATTACCACCCCTCGCTGGTGCTGGATGGCCTCGCCCGCTGGGCGGTGCACCAGCCCGCAGGCTAGTATCCGCGCATGCTGACCCGTGCCCTGATCGTCGTACTGGCCATCCTCAATCTTGGCGTCGCTTGCTGGTGGCTGCTGCGCGATGCGCCGCAACCGCCTGCGCCGCCGCCGCAACCGGCCGGCGTCGCCGAGCTGCGCTGGGTGCCCGGTGGCGTTGATGCGGCTGAGGCCGCCGATGCCACTGCTGCCGCACCTGTTGCGCCGCTGATGGATCGCGAACCGGCCGAGAAGACGGCTGTGGCTGCCACGCCGGCGCCCGCCGCCCCGGCCAGGCCGGAGATTGCCAAGCCGCAGGTGGCTGAGGCTACGCCGGTTGCTGCCGCTGCCAAGCCCGTAACACCGCCTGCACCCGTACCGGCACCGGAAAAACCCGCAACCCGGCCCGTGGCTGCCGAACCGGCGCGCTGCGTGGCGTTGGGCCCGTTCGCCGACCGCGCTGCCGCGACCAGTGCACAGGGCAAGGCCGGCAGCGTCATCAGTCAGGTACGCCTGCGCGAACAGCCCGCCGCCAGCGGCAGCGCCCGTTTCCGGGTGATGCTGCCCGCCGCCGCCAACCGCGACGAAGCCCAGGCCACGGTGAAGCGCATCGTCGCCGCCGGCCTGAGCGACTACTACATCATCAGCCAGGGCGAGGACATCAACGCCGTGGCGCTGGGCCAGTACCGCAACCGCGAAGGCGCCGAGCGACGCATGGCCGCCGTGCAGGCCGCCGGCTTCCAGCCGCGCCTGGTGGCCAGCGGCGACGCCGGCCAATGGTGGCTGGAAGGGCAGCTGGCCGCGGGTACGCAGCCGGCCCAGGCCCAGCAGCGCAGCGGCGCGGCACAGAGCCGGTCGCTGGAATGCGCAAGGTTGCGCTAGAATCCCCGGACCGCGGCACTGCCGCGGGTGCACCACCCATGCCGCTTTAGCTCAGTTGGTAGAGCAACTGTCTTGTAAACAGTAGGTCATCCGTTCGATTCGGATAAGCGGCACCATCTTCGATCCCTTGGCATCCGCACATGTCCACGGAGAACAATCAACCTGCTGCAATGGCGGGTTTTTTTGTGCGTTGCCGTTCTGGGGAAGAATGGGAGCCTGCAGGCAAGTTCACCGTGGCACCGCAATGCCCCTTTTGAGTTGACTGCAACGTTGGAGCATACGTTCGCCGGATTGCTCCTTGAGTTGAATGCGGCCATCGGCGAGAAGGGGATAGGTCTCGAGACGGACACGATAGGCTGCTTGCGAAGACAGCTGCACTGCAGCGTCGTCCGTGCCGATGGCGGCTCCAGGTAGCGAATCCTCTCGAACAACGCCATTTACCTGAAGCTGTGCGCAGAGTCCGGCGTAGTAGGCGATGCGTTCATCAAGCGCCTGAGGGTGCCTTGTGGCATGACCTAGCGCATGGAATGTCTCGTGTGCGACCAGATCGACAAGGTTCGCAACCGTCCGTTCGCGGTCGTCATGTATCGAAGCCGCAAGTGCCAACGTCTTCCCACCCGAGAACGATCCAAAAGTACGCGACTGTATCGTCGCGGCGGTATCCGTTGGCGCGAGAAGGATCCGGTATCTGTTCGCCTTTGCTTCTATCCATGATTCGGAGAATTTCGCTGCTGCATCAATGCGCATGCAGGTATCGGCAACGTCAATCTGTGTTCCTGCAGCCATCAAGAGCAGGATTTCGTGCTGGGTGCTGGCGCAGTGAACCGATTCCAGAGCGGGCAGGTCCTTGCGCCCCGGAACAGTGGACAGGGATCGGAAGTAGCGGAATGGACCGAGAGGCGTGGACACCAGCTCGGTGTAGCCATCCGGAGGGATGCCTTGTGGCAATCCAATTGTTGCGGCGCAGCCTGCCAGGATGGAGGCGGCGAATGCGGCGAGTACGACTCCTTTCATCGCTTCTCCCAGAGGTGCGGGTGCTCAAGGTGCAGCCACATCTCCCGTTGTTTACTACATCTCCATGCACACGTGCGGCGAGGGGTGGTTGACACAATCCCGTCTTTCGAACTCCCGGTAGTCTGGCGCGAACAGTTTCAATCAAACCGGATGATGCGGATCAACCCTCTTGTCGACGATCCGTCTCCGAAGGCGGCCAATGTGCCATAGGGGAATGCCTCCTTCGCACCGTCATGGTTGATGAATGAGATCGTGCAGTTCGTCCGAGTGCCGGGACGGATCCGGGTCATGGTTCTGTCATTCAAGACGAAGCTGTACCACGTGAGTCGGGGACTCATGGAGAGCGCCATGGGGCGCGCGGTGGAGGCGATCAACTCGGGAACAGCGCCGCCGCGCGAATCCACTTCGTCCAGTCGCAGCTCAACGAGAACAGGTTTCAGGTTTGGATAAGGTGTGCTCATTCCAGAAGCGGGCCTGCTCGATTCGATAGCCACGGCAGTGACGTTGTGAACCTGTGCAACGGGGATCTCAATGTTCCGCATTATTGAGCCCTACCCACCTGCAACGCTACATACTCCGCCAGCCCCCGACAGGCCAATATCAGCCCTTCGCGCGTGCCATCGCCGATATCGTCTTTCTCTTCCCCGTCCACGCGCACGCGCTCTGCGGCGTGGTACAGCTCCAGCAGCGACACCAGGCCCACTGCGGCGCGCTCCCTGCGTGCGGCAGCCACGACGTCGCCAGGTGTGCCTGCCGGTCCCGGCCACGGCTGTCCATCGGCGGCGTCACCGGCCTGGATGCGCTGCAGGCAGCCGGGCAGGTTGATCGGCGCAGGGGCCTCGTTGGCGGCAGCGAAAGCGGCCTCCAACGGCTGCGCCAGTTCGGGCGGCAGGCGCAGGGCCGCCTCGCCCAGGGTGGCAGTCAGGTACGGGTGATGAGTCTTGGGCATGCGGGCATCCTCGTCGGGAACAGAGGCGCCACCCGAAGAGGGTGGCGGGCGATGCGTGGCTTCCAAGACCGGGTCAACGAATCGGCGGGCACGAGGCCCCCACGCACCGCCCGCCGTCGATCGGCGAACGGATTGCCAGCCGGCGCCGTACTTGGGAGGACGACGCCGGCTGGCAAGCGTATACATCGTTGACAACACAGGCTTGGAAGTCCCGACCACCTTTGCAGGTGGCGATTCATCATGCGCACGTGAAATCACCGCCTGCCAGTCGTTTGTTTCGATGGCATCGGGTGATCTGAAAGGGAAAATGAATTATCGCAATTGGCCCGTTTCGACCATGGCAATGCCAGAAGCGACATATCGCGCAGGACTGCAACCAACGACGAATTCTGGTGCGTCATTGCTGTCGCACGGCCCTTTAAGGCCCAGAAAGTAAAGCTGGCTCAACTTTCCCGGCAGGGCTTCCAGAACACCCTACCAGACATGAATCCCCACGCGCGCCGCCTGGATCTTGATGTTCCTCACGGACAGCCCGCAACGCCCCACCGCATACTGCCGCCACACGCCCACCCTGGGCCCCTTCGGGATCCGCACATGCGTCGCCATGCCCTGTCGCTCACCGTCGCACTTTTGTCCACCACCTGCGTGGCCCCGGCCATGGCTGCGGTACCGTTCTTCAACGCCAGCTGCCCAGGCGGCATCGACGTGCACGCCGACGAAGGCGGTCCGGTCTACGTGCAGGGCCGCGAGGCCACGGTGAAACGCTTCAACGACCGCTATTCCGAAGCACGCGATGCCAACAGCGGCATCACGCTGTCGATCAGCAGCAACGAGGACGGCACGCCGCAGATCAGCTATACCGGCCGAGGCGGCGCCAATGGCATCTGCCAGGTCAGTGCCAGTGGAACGCCCGCACCGTCTGAACATCGCGACCACCGTCGCCACGATGACGACAACGACGCGGCGCTGCCGCGCGAAGTCACCTGCGAATCCACCGGCCAGCAGCAGGTGTCGTGCGACATGGATACCCGTGGCAACGTGGAAATCGTGCGCCAGCTCAGCCACACCCGCTGCGAACAAGGCCAGAACTGGGGCCTGTCGCGGCATTCGGTGTGGGTGAATGGTGGCTGCCGTGCGGTCTTCCGCAATGTGTCCAAGGCGGCCAACAGCGCGCCGGCGGGGGATACCGCGCTGGGTTCCTGCAATATGCGCAAGGGTGCGCAAGGCACGCTGGTGACTCAGCTACCGGTGGGCAGCGATTATCAGGAGTTGATCATCGATTATCCCGATGGCCGCTTCCTGTGCATGATGCGCAACAACGGCCAGGTGCAGAGCGTGACGCCTGTTCGCCACCGCGGAAGCTGAGCGCGCAGCGGGCTGGGGCAGGCTTCAGCCGCAGGACCTATACAGCAACACCCACGCCAGCATCAGGGCGAACATACCAACGAAGGTCAGGCCGAACCATAGCGCCGCCACCTTCACGTTGCCGATCAACGCCGTCGCCACACGGGGCAGCTCGCTTTTCAGAATCGGGTGTTCGGCGTGTGCTTTGCGCAGACGCTGCCAACCCAACCCGAGGAATACCAGGGTCGAGAACGGCACCAGCAGTAGCGTCGCCTGCATCAGCCAGCGGTTCGGCGACGCATCGATCGAGCTGCTCAACAGAACCGCAAAAGCGGCAATGGGCAGCGCGCCCATGAAGAAGCGTGGCCATGCGGTATTGATGAAGGGCGACATCGCAATCTTCCATGAAGGACGGTCGGGTCCGCGCGGCATCATGCCATGCCAATGCCCTGCTGCACCGCCGCGAGTGGTGTCACACAGCTCTGGCTAGACTGTGCTTCTTTTTCCGCGCAGGAGGCACCCATGGCCCATCCCATCTCCGTATCCCTGATTGGCGTTCCCACCGATGTCGGTGCGGGCCATCGCGGTGCACGGCTGGGGCCGGAAGCGCTGCGCGTGGCTGGGCTGCCGGAGGCGCTGGAGGCGCGTGGCGTGGACGTGCGCGACCTGGGCAATCTGGATGGTCCGCGCAACCCGTGGACCGCGCCGGTGGAAGGTTACCGGCACCTGGATGAAGTGGTGGCGTGGAACCACGCGCTGATGGAAGCCAGCTATGCCGAACTGCAGGCCGGGCGCATGCCGATCATGCTCGGCGGCGACCACTGCCTGGGCATCGGTTCGATCACTGCGGTGGCGCGCTGGTGCCGCGAGCAGGGAAAGACCCTGCGCGTGCTGTGGCTCGATGCGCATTCCGATTTCAACACCAGCGATGTCACCCCCTCGGGCAACATCCACGGCATGCCGGTGGCCTGCCTGTGCGGCCTCGGCCCGGACGCGTTGACCCAGCTGGGTGGCAGCGCACCGGCGATCACCCCGTCGCAGATGCACCAGATCGGCATCCGCTCGGTGGATCCGGAAGAGAAGCGCCTGATCAAGACCCACAAGGTAGATGTCTACGACATGCGCTACATCGACGAGAACGGCATGAAGCGCGCGGTGGAAGCGGCGCTGGCCGGTATCGACGAGAACACCCACCTGCATGTCAGCTTCGATGTGGACTTCCTCGACCCCAGCATCGCACCGGGCGTGGGCACCACCGTGCCGGGCGGGGTGAACTACCGTGAGGCGCAGCTGGTGATGGAAATGATCGCCGACACCGGGCGCATGGGGTCGCTGGACATCGTTGAGCTCAACCCCTTGCTGGACAAGCAGAATGCCACCGCCGAACTGGCCGTTGACCTGGTCGAAAGCCTGTTCGGCAAGTCCACCCTGATGCGCGACTGACCGCCCCTGCTGAACGGATTGCCGAACCGTTCACACCCGCTCCACGCCCCTGCCGCCAGATTGCACTTCACGCGGCGGCAGTGGGCATTGGTGCCCTCCCGCCGAGCGAAAGAATCCCATCCGCGAATGAAGCGGTATAGCGGCGAACCCAAGGAGAAGCCCATGAAGCGCGTAGTTGCCCTGATGCTGTTGTCGATGTTCTCGGTGGCCCTGCTGGCCGGTTGCAACACCATTGCCGGTGCCGGCAAGGACGTGCAGAAGGCGGGCGAAAAGGTTGAAGACACCGCCAAGGGCCGTTGAGCCCTGCACGAAACGGAAAGAGAAAGGGCCGGGGACATCCCCGGCCTTTTTTGTGCGTGCTTTTCACTGCGTGATGTCGAAGCGTAGTGAACCATTCAAGCAAGTGAGCAGTGTTTTCATGGTCGGTTGACCCGTACCCAACAGCTGCTGCGCGAAGCTGGAGCCACGGTAAGAACGCCGTTGCAGCCAAGGATTCCCAGCAATGAACAAAGACATCATTTCCGGCAAGTGGTCGCAGCTGAAGGGCAAGGCCCAGGCCAAGTGGGGCGATCTGACCAACGACGATTTCGATGTGGCCGAGGGCAATGCCGAGTATCTGGCCGGTCGCCTGCAGGAACGTTATGGCTGGGCCAAGGACCGCGCCGAGAAGGAAGTCCGTGAGTTCCAGGACAGCGTCAGCAAGGACTACCCGGACTACAAGTAAGCGCTTCGGTTTCCCCCACAACACAACGCCCGCACCGAGAGGTTGCGGGCGTTGTGTTGTCTGGGCGGGAGGATCAGCGCGCCGGCGGGTCCGGCACGTAGCGGTTGGGGAAGGCCTGGGGCTCGCGCGGCAGGCGCGAGGGTGAATCCACCAGGATGCCGCGTGCGCGCAGGTTGCGGGCGCTGTCGTAGCGCAGCTGCAGGACTTGGGCGGGGCTGCGGCTGGCGCGTTCGAAGTCGGTATCGCGTACCGACGATTGTTCGCGAGCGCCGTGGCCGGTGCCGAGCGCAGGGGCCTGCGACTTGCTGGCATAGCCCTCGATGCGGCTGGCACTGGCATCAGCGGCAGCCTCGGCTTGCGCGGCCGGGGCCGGCAGCGGCAGGCCACGGCGCAGGATCGGCTCGGGGCGCCAGCGACGCGCCTCTTCGAATACGGCCACGCCGACCACGCCGATGTTGTCCGGGCGCCCGGTGCGGCTGGCGTAGCTGCCGCTGGGGCTGCTGAACACGAACTGCGCCACTTCGTCCTGGCTCTTGCGCCAGCCGGTGATGTCGGCGCGCTGGCCGGGGTTGAGCACGTAGCCGGTCTGCGAGGGATCGGCATCCTCGCCGGAGATGGCGTTGACGCCGTCCACCGACAGCACCACCAGCACCCGGCGCGGGCTGTCGTTGTACAGGCGCACGGCGTAGCGGTGACCGCGCTCGCCAGCCACCCAGCGCTGGCCCTCGGCGGGATAGCTGCGCAGTTCGGTACCGCGGTCGCGGTCGACCAGGGACATGCGCACGGGGCCGCCCTCGTACACCGGCGGCGGCATGGGAGCCGGGCGGAAGCCGGCCAGGGGCAGGATCAGCAGCAGGGGTAGCAGGCGTTTCATCGGGCGTCTCCAGCGGGGTTGCGTGAATGAACGCGCCGCGGGCCCTGACGGGGTTGGTGGCGTGCAAGGTAAACTGGCCCCGTTCATCGAAGGTTACCCCACGCAGTCATGACGACCCGAGTCCTTACCGGCATCACCCCCTCCGGCACGCCCCACCTGGGCAACTACGTTGGCGCCATCCGTCCGGCCATCGCGGCCAGCCGCGCGCCGGGGATCGAGAGCTTCTTCTTCCTGGCCGACCTGCACAGCCTGATCAAGTCCCAGGACCCGCAGCGCACCCAGCGCGCGACCCTGGAGATCGCGGCCAGCTGGCTGGCCTGCGGCCTGGACCCGGAACACGTGTGGTTCTACCGCCAGAGCGACATCCGCGAGACCACCGAGCTGATGTGGTTCCTGACCGCCATCGCCAGCAAGGGCATCCTCAACCGCGCGCACGCCTACAAGGCGGCGGTGGACAAGAACCGCGAGGAAGGCGTGGACGAGGATGCAGGCGTCAGCGCCGGCCTGTTCATGTACCCGGTGCTGATGGCCGCCGATATCCTCATCTTCAAGGCCAACCAGGTACCGGTGGGCCGTGACCAGATCCAGCACATCGAGATGGCGCGCGATTTCGCCCAGCGCTTCAACCACGTGTACGGCAAGGAGTATTTCCCGCTGCCGGACGTGGTGATCGACGAGCAGGTGGCGACGCTGGCCGGCCTGGATGGCCGCAAGATGAGCAAGAGCTACCACAACACCATTCCGCTGTTCGTGCCGCGCGAGGAGCTGAAGAAGCTGGTGTTCTCGATCCTGACCGATTCGCGCGCACCGGGCGAGCCGAAGGACACCGAGGGCTCGGCGCTGTTCCAGATGTACCAGGCCTTCGCCACCCCGGAACAGACTGCCGAATTCGCCAAGGCGTTCGCCGCCGGCATCAGCTGGGGTGATGCCAAGCAGCAGCTGTTCGAGCGCATCGACAGCGAGCTGTCGCCGCTGCGCGAGCGCTACAACGCGCTGATGGCCGAGCCGGAGAAAATCGAAGCGTTGCTCAAGCGCCGTGGCCAGCAGCTGCGCGAGCAGCTGGCGGCACCGCTGCTGGAAGAGCTGCGCCACGCGGTGGGCCTGCGTGACCTGTCCAGCGCCGGCGACATCGCCAGCGAGGATGCCGGCGTGGCCCGCGTGGCACCGCCGCTGTTCAAGCAGTACCGCGAGAAGGACGGCCGCTTCTACTTCAAGCTGACCGCCGGTGACGGCACCCTGCTGATCCAGAGCGAAGGCTTCGATTCGCCGCGCGATGCCGGCCAGCTGATCGCGGTGATCAAGCAGGCCGAGCAGGGCGACCAGCTGCAGAGCGAACTGTTCAAGCTGGAAGCCGAAGTGGACGCCGTGCTGGCCGCGCTGGCCGCGCTACGCGAAGCGGCCTGACCGGAGGCTGTTGTAGAGCCGAGCCCATGCTCGGCTGCGTTGCTGCCCAGCCGAGCATGGCTCGGCTCTACAGGGGAGCACAGCAGCCGTGGCATGATGTCCGCGCGCCTCCGGCGCGATGACATGGAGTCTGCGATGGCCTGGTTGTCGCTGCTGCTGTTCCTGCCCTGGTTCCTGCTGCTGGGCAGCCTGTACTGGCTGTTCCCGCGCCAGCCGCGTACCCCGCGGCGGCGCCTGTTCGACAGCACCACCCTGGTGCTGGCCTTCGCCCTGAGCATCGTGTCGATGCTGTGGGGCTACCGCATCGGCGTGGTGCAGCCCGGCGCCGGACCCATCTGGCCACAGGTGCTGGCGGTGCTGTATGCCTACGGCGCGTTCCTGGCGGTGCTGGTGCTGGCATTGATGCTGCGGCCGCGCTGGCTGGACCGGTAGCCCCGCCTTTGTAGAGTCGAGCCATGCTCGACTTCGCGTGCCCTCTGTAGAGCCGAGCCTATGCTCGGCTGATGCCTGGCAGAATGGCAGCCGAGCGTGGGCTCGGCACTACAGAAGAGCGCCCTCCGACCAAAGCCGCATCGAACCCGGGCCGCCTGCGCGCCTACCATTGTGTCTGTTCCCGATCCTGCCAGGTGCGTGCCGATGACCGCCGACCCCAGCATCCACACCATCGATACCGGCTTCCAGCGTCCCGACTTCGACGCGGCCTATCTGATCGTTGAGAACGGCCGCGCCGCGTTCGTCGACTGCGGCACCGGCCTTTCCGTGCCGGCCATGCTGCAGGCGCTGGCCGACGCCGGCCTGGGCGTGGACGCCGTGGACTGGCTGCTGCTCACGCACGTGCACCTGGACCACGCCGGGGGGGCGGGCCTGCTGATGCAGCAGCTGCCGAATGCAAAGGCGGTGCTGCACCCGCGTGGTGCGCCGCACATGATCGACCCGACCCGGCTGATTGCGGGTGCCACGGCGGTATACGGCGCCGAGGAAATCGCTCGCAGCTATGGCCGCATCGAGGCCATTCCAGAGCACCGAGTGGTGGTGGCCGAAGACGGCCACCGCATCGATCTGGCTGGCCGCGAGCTGGTACTGCTGCACACGCCGGGCCACGCGCTGCACCACTACTGCGTGTGGGATGCGCGCAGCCGCAGCTGGTTCACCGGCGATACGTTCGGCATCTCCTACCGCGAGCTGGACAGCGCACAGGGCGCTTTCATCTTCCCGACCTCCTCGCCGGTGCAGTTCGACCCGGAGGCGATGAAGGCCTCGATCCGGCGCATGCTGGGCTACGCACCGCAGGCGATGTACCTGACCCACTATGGGCGCGTGGAGCAGGTGGAAAAACTGGCCGACGACCTGTTCGAGCAGATCGATGCGATGGCCGCCATCGGCCGCCAGTGCGATGGCCGGCCGGACCGTCACCGCTGCCTGCTGGCCGCACTGCAGGCGCTGTACCTGGAACGTGCACAGCTGCATGGCTGTGCGCTGGACGATGCGGCGGTGACTGCGGTGCTGGCGATGGACATCGAACTCAACGCGCAGGGCCTGGCATGCTGGCTGGATCGCATCAGCAGGTAGATCCACGCCATGCGCGGATGACGCCGCCCCAGGCTGCGCCGTGATGTCACGACCACGTTACACTCTGGTGACTTCCAAGCTAGCCGTGGTACTGCCGTGAATCCGATGCGCGTGTTGCTGCTGTCGTCCTGCCTGTTCGTCGGTGGCCTGGCCCATGCGGCCAATGACCTTCCCGGTGGCGGCATCGATCCGCAGGCACTGTCGCGCCACGTGCGCGTGCTGGCGTCGGATGAATTCGAGGGCCGCGCGCCGGCCACCGAGGGCGAAGAGCGCACGGTGCAGTACCTGATCGAGCAGTTCCGCAGCTACGGCCTGCAGCCGGGTGGCGTGGATGGCAGCTGGGTGCAGCCGGTGCCACTGGTGCGCGCTCAGCTGGAGGGCCCGGCCAAGGCCAGCCTGTCGCTGAAGCAGGGCAGCCGCGCGCTGGCCAACGGCGTGGACGTGACCCTGCAGAGCCTGCAACCGCGCAAGCGCGTGCAGATCAAGGATGCGCCGCTGGTGTTCGTCGGCTACGGCATCGATGCGCCGGAACGCCACTGGAACGACTACAAGGACGTGGACCTGCACGGCAAGATCGCCGTCGTGCTGATCAATGACGCCGATTTCGAAGCCGATGCGCCGGGCGCGTTCGATGGCAAGGCGGTGACCTATTACGGCCGCTGGACCTACAAGTTCGAGGAAGCCGCGCGCCGTGGTGCCGAAGGCGTGCTGATCGTGCACGAGACCGCGCCGGCTGCGTATGGCTGGGCCACGGTGAAGAGCTCGGGCACCTCGCCGCTGTTCGACATCGAGCGCGGCCAGGCCGAGGCGATGGCGCAGCACACGCCGCTGCGCGGCTGGATGCAGCGCGAACTGGCCGAGGCGATCTTCGCCGACGCCGGCCTCGACTTCGATACCGAGAAGCGCAAGGCGATGCGTGCAGACTTCCGCCCGGTAGCACTGGACAACGCGAAGCTGAGCGTGGATTTCGCGCTCAAGCGCGAGCAGGTGGTGACCCGCAACGTGGTGGCCAAGCTGCCCGGTGGTGAACACGCCGACGAGGCCGTGATCTTCTCCGCGCACTGGGATGCGTTCGGTATCGGCCAGGCCGATGCCAAGGGCGACCGCATCCGCCGTGGTGCGATCGACAACGCCACTGGCGTGGCCACGGTGCTGGAACTGGGCCGCGTGTTCGCCGCCGGCCCGCAGCCGCAGCGCACGCTGTACTTCGTGGCCCTTACCGCCGAAGAGAAGGGCCTGCTGGGCGCCAGCTACTACGCCGCGCACCCGCTGGCGCCGCTGGACAAGACCGCCGCAGTGCTGAACATCGAAATGTTCAGCCCGGATGGCCCGACCCGCGACATCGCTTCGTGGGGCAAGGGCCGGGTGTCGCTGGAAGGCGATCTGGAACGCGTGGCCAAGGCCCGCGGCCGCAGCTACAGCCCGGACCCGAACCTGGAAGCGGGCTTCTTCTACCGCGCCGACCACTTCGCCTTCGCCCGCCTGGGCGTGCCGGCGATCACCATCGGCCCGGGCTTGGACAAGCTGGATGGCGGTGTTGAAGCCGGCCGCGCGCTGCGCGAGAAGTACTTCGCCGACTGCTACCACCAGGCCTGCGATGCCTGGACCCCGAGCTGGGACCCGAGCGGCCACGCCGCCGATACCCTGCTGGTCTACGACCTGGGTGCCGAGCTGGCCAACAGCCGCCGCTGGCCGACGTGGGAAAAGGAATCGGAGTTCCGCGGCGCGCGCGACAAGAGCGAAGCGGCCCGCCGCTGAAGTAGTGCCGGCCAGTGGCCGGCACGATCGCGCGCTCATCAGCGCCGGCGCAACAGCGTCCATGCGCCCCAGCCACCAGCCGCGAGCGCGGCCAGATAGCACGCCACCATCGTACGCAGGCCAACCGGTGATCCTGCGTTGATGCCGCGGTGCAGGCGCAGTTGCAGCGAGCTGTGGCCGCTGCCCAGGTCCACCGCCAGCTGCAGCGCCAGCGCGCCGCAGAACACCAGCAGGGCGATCCCGAACCCGATGCGTGGCCATGCGGCCTGTGCGTTGGGGCGGCGCAGCAGCCAGGCCAGTGCCGTGGTTGCGGCCAGCGTCGCCGCGATCCACATCAGTGGCGTGGCGGGAGACGCAGCGGCCACCGGCATTGCACCGGTGGCCGCAATTACGGCAACGCGCTTACTTGCGGGTGCCGTCGAGCCAGTTCGGGCCCTTGTTGGTAAGGAAGAACACATAGACCACCAACGATACCGCGATCGTGGCGGTTACGTAGATAGCGAACCAGTCGACATGGCCGGTCTTCAGCGCGCCCTGGTACAGCAGCGGGGCGGTGCCACCGAACAGCGAGTTGGCCAGCGCGTAACCCAGGCCCACGCCCAGTGCACGCACGTGGGTGGGGAACAGCTCGGCCTTCACCACCGCGTTGATGGAGGTGTAGCCGGTGAGGATGACGAAGGCCATGGCCAGGGTCAGGAAGGCCAGGGTGGCGTCATGCTGGTGCGGCAGCTGGGTGATCAGGTACCAGCTGTACAGCACGCCGCCGACGCCGAAGAACACCAGCAGGGTCTTGCGGCCGATGATGTCCGACAGCCAGCCGCCGACCGGCTGCAGCACCATCAGGAACGCCAGCACGCCCAGGTTGATCAGGGTGCCGGTCATCGGGTCGTTGCCGGCGAAGGCGCTCTGGATCATCTTCGGGCCGTTCACCGAGTAGGTGTAGAAGGCCACGGTGCCACCGGCGGTGATCAGGAAGCACAGTAGCAGCGGCCGCCACTGGTGCACGAACAGCTCGTACATTGAACCGGACTTCTGTGCCTTGCCTTCGCGTGCGGCTTCGATGGACGACTCCGACAGCGATTCGTCCATGCCGCGGCGCAGCCAGAACACCACCACCGCGGCGATGCCACCGATGCCGAAGGCGATGCGCCAGCCCCACTCGGAGATCTCCGGCTTGCCCCAGAAGGTCAGCATCAGCAGCAGGGTCAGCTGGGCCAGCACATGGCCGCCGACCAGGGTGACGTAGTGGAAGGAGGACAGGAAGCCGCGACGGCCGGGAATGGCGGCCTCGGACATGTAGGTGGCGCTGGCACCGTACTCGCCACCGGTGGCGAAGCCCTGCAGCAGGCGTGCGAACAGCAGGATCACGGCGGCCCAGATGCCGATGCTGGCAGCGGTGGGGGTGATGGCGATGAGGAACGAGCACAGCGCCATCAGCGTGACCGAGACGGTCAGCGCCAGGCGGCGGCCATGGCGGTCGGCGAAGCGGCCGAAGAACCAGGCACCGATCGGGCGCATCAGGAAGGTCGCGGCGAAGATCGCCCACACGTACATGGTGGAGTTCTTGTCGTCCGGCGAGAAGAACTGCGATTCGAAGTACACGGCGAACACCGAGTACACGTAGACGTCATACCACTCCACCAGGTTGCCGGCGGAGCCTTTGAGGGTGTTGGAGATCGACCGCCGCAGGGCGGCGCGGTCATTTGCGGGTACGGCAGGTTGGGACGTGGTGCTCATCTGGGTGGGAATCCTCGATGCGGCGCGTCCGTGCGCAGGGAAAACGGCGCCCGGCCTTGGGGCGGCGCGGCCGGGCAGCCCTCTTGGTACTGCATCGGCCGTCAACACGGGGTAGCAGACCAGAGCAGGGTGCATGGATGGATGACAGCGTGCCACCGTCCGGGGTCCCGGACCATACTCAAAACGTCCTAGAATCCGCCTTCCCCCGGCTCCCTGGTGTGTCATGTCGGCTCCCCCTTCTTCGTCTGCGGCTGCCCCCCGGGGTGGCCTTGTCGCGCTGGCATTGCTGCTGGTCTACGTGGTCTGGGGCTCGACCTACCTGGGCATCGCCAAGGCCCTGCACGGCGGCGCGCTGCCGCTGACGATGGTCTCCGGCAGCCGGTTCATCATTGCCGGTGGCCTGATGTTCCTGGCCTTGCGCCTGTTCTGGAAGATGCCGAACCCGACCCTGCGGCAGTGGCGCAACCTGGTGGTGATGGGCGTGACCATGCTGGTGCTGGGCAACGGCATGGTGGTGCTGGCCGAGCGTGAGGTGTCTTCGGGCCTGGCCGCCACCGCGGTTGCCTCGGTGCCGCTGTGGATGGCGCTGTTCTCGGCGCTGCGCGGCCAACATGCCAGCAAGGGTGAATGGCTGGGCATCGCGGTCGGCTTTGTCGGCGTGGTCTGGCTCAATGCCGGCAGCAGCCTGACCGCCTCACCGACCGGGCTGGTGCTGCTGCTGATCGCGCCGATCGGCTGGGCGTTCGGTTCGGTGTGGTCACGTGGCCTGGACCTGCCGGGCCCGTTCATGACCGCTGCCGGTCAGATGATCTGCGGCGGCGTGCTGCTGGTGCTGATCGGCCTGGCCGTGGGCGAACGCCCCACCACGCTGCCCGACACCGGCGGCCTGCTGGCGATGGCCTACCTGTGCGTGTTCGGCTCCATCGTCGCGTTCACCGCCTACGTATGGCTGCTGCAGAACGTGCGCCCGGCGCTGGCGGGCAGCTATGCGTACGTCAATCCGGTGATTGCGGTGCTGCTGGGCGCTGCATTGAATGGTGAACGCTTTGGATGGCGGGACTTCCTCGCCATGGCGGTGATTCTTCTGGGTGTGGTGGTGCTGACAATGGCAAGGACACGAAAGAAATGAGCATGGACGAGAAAGAACAACGCCGGGGCCTGCTGGTCACTGCGTCCACCTTCGTGATCTGGGGGTTGGTGCCGGTGTACTGGCACCTGCTCAACGAGGTCCCCTCGTTCCAGATCATCGCACACCGCATCATCTGGAGCACCGTGCTGGTGCTGGGCTGGCTGCTGCTCAGTTCGCGCCTGGGCTGGTGGCAGAAGATCGCCGCACAGCCGCGCGCGCTGCCGATCCTGCTGGTGTCGAGCCTGACCATCGCGTTCAACTGGGGCCTGTACATCTGGGCGGTCAACGCCGGCCATGTGATCGAAACCAGCCTGGGTTACTTCATCAACCCGCTGGTGAACGTGCTGCTGGGCGTGCTGGTGCTGAAGGAGCGCCTGCGCCGCCTGCAGTGGGTGGCGGTGGCGATGGCGGCGGTGGGTGTGGCCTGGCTGACCATCGATGCGGGCACGCCGCCGTGGATCGCGTTGGGCCTGGCCTGTTCGTTCGGCCTGTATGGGCTGCTGCGCAAGCTGGTTTCGGTCGATCCGGTGGCCGGGCTGGGCGTGGAGAGCATGTACCTGTTCCTGCCGGCGCTGGCGTTCGCGATCTGGGCCGAGAACGGCCATGGCGGCGCGTTCTTCCATGGCTGGGGCTGGCGCAACGACCTGCTGCTGATCTTCGGCGGTGCGGTGACGGCCGTGCCGCTGATCGGCTTTGCCTACGGCGTGAAGCGCATTCCGCTGTCGCTGGTCGGCATCCTGCAGTACATCGCGCCGAGCCTGCAGCTGCTGCTGGGCGTGTTCTTCTTCCACGAAGCGTTCGATACCGCCAAGGCGATCGGCTTCGCGGCGATCTGGGCCGGCCTGGTGCTGTTCGTCGGCGACAACATCCGCACGATGCGCAAGCGGTAGCGGCGCCGGGATCCGGCCCCGCTTTCCGCAAAAAAAGAACGGCGCCCCGAGGGGCGCCGTTCTGCTTCCATCCACCGCCAGGAGAGAGATGGCGGTGGCGGGAACGCGGTTGCAGGCTTAGAAGCGCTGCTGGTACTTCATGTACATGAAACGACCGATGTCGAAGCCACCGTAGTAGGTGAAGCTGCTGTTCGGCTGGCTGTACATGATCGGACCCTGGTGGTCGAAGACGTTGTTCACGCCCAGCGACACGGTGCCGTCCCACGGCAGGCTGTAACGCACCTGCAGGTCGTGGAAGGTATTGGAACCCACCTTGCGGCTCGGCTGCGCATCGGTGTACGGCGAGACGAAGCCGGCCATGTTGCAGTCCGGGCCACCGGCCAGGTCATACGAGCAGGCTTCCTTCATGCCCGAGTAGTAGCGGGCGGTCCAGCCGATGCCCAGATCGCCGTACTGCCAATCCAGGTTGAAGGTCGAACGCACGCGGAAGTTACCCTGCCAGCCGGTCTTCTGCTCCACCGGCGTGGTAGCAGCGCTGTCGTTGCGCTGCTCCAGGTAGTCGGTGTAGGTGGTGTTCCAGTTGATGGCGAACTTGCCGTACGCGGTTTCCGGCAGGCGGTAACGCACGCCGATGTCATAGCCGGCGGTTTCGCGATAGCCAGCGTTGACCAGCGAACGATCCAGCGCCGAGACCTGGCCACGGGTGGCCGCAGCGGTGGAACGGGTGAAGCGACCGCAGGCCGAATCCACGCCCTGCACGTAGCACTGGTTGAGGATGTCGGTGGCCGACTCGCCGACGATGGCGTTGTTGATGCGGATCTTCCACCAGTCCAGGCTGACGTCCAGGCCCTGCACGAATTCCGGGCTGTAGACCAGGCCGACAGTCCAGGTCTTGGCGGTTTCCGGCTTCAGTTCCGGGTTGGAACCCGAGTTGAAATCGGAGGTGGCCTGCTGGCCCGGGCGGTTGGCAAGGTTGCCGTCCGCACCGGTCTGCTGACGGAAGTTGGCGGGCACATTCAGCGCCTTGCAGCGTGCTGCCACGGTCGGGCTGCTGGCGGCGATGCCGAACTTCGTATCGCACGGATCGGTGAACGAATCGCGGCTGGACACGGCGCCGCCGTAGAGATCGTCCACGGTGGGTGCACGGAAGCCGGTACCGTAGGTCGCGCGCACCAGCAGGCTGTCGATCGGCTTCCACTTCAGGCCGAACTTGCTGTTGGTGGTCGAACCGAAGGTGTTGTAGTCGGTGTAGCGACCGGCCAGGTCCAGCGACAGTTCACGCGCGAATGGCATGTCGGCCAGCAGCGGCACCTGCATTTCCAGGTAGACCTCGTTGAGCGAGTAATCGCCACGGGTCGGCTGGCCGGTGGTGCCGGCGATCTGGCCCTTCTGCACCATCAGGTCCGGGGTGTAGCTGGCCTCTTCGCTGCGGTGCTCGAAGCCCATCGCACCCATGATGTCACCGGCCGGCAGAGTGAACAGCGAGCCGGAGATGTTGGCGCTGGCCACCTTGGTGGTGCTCTTCATCTTGTCGACGAAGCGGGTGAACAGGTAGTCCTGCACGTCCTGGTTGCCCAGCGAGCCCGGGCCCGCATAGCCCATGGGTGCGGCCGGGTTCCACGGCACGCAGCCGGCGATCACCGCACCCGGGGTGCCGCAGCGTGCCACGGTGCCATCCATGAAGGACGGGCCGACCGCCAGGTCGACGTGCGGCTGGTACATGCTGCCGGTACCGATGCGCTCGCCTTCATTGCGGTTGTACATGTAGCTGACGTTCCAGTCCCAGTAACGCGAACCTGTTTCGAAGCTGCCTTCCAGGCCGATGCTGGCGCGCTTGGTGTCCAGGTTGTTCTCGGTGCCGCGCGGCAGTTCTTCAGTGCGGTGCGAGAACAGGACGTCCTGGCCCCACTTGTTGAAGGTGCTGTCCTTGGACAGGGCAGCACGGGTGCCATTGCGGGCCTGTGCGGCCGATACCGAGTACGGGTAGCCGGCCAAGTGCTTGGTCGACTCGCGCTTGCTGTACAGCGCGTCGGCCACGATGCGCAGGTTGTCGGTGATCGAGAAACCACCGTTGGCGAACACCGAGGTGCGCTCCAGACCGCTCAGCAGGCTCATGTTGGTCTTGGCGTTGGCACCATCAGCCGGGTCCGGGGTGTGGAAGTTGCCAGCCTGGCTCGGATCACCGCCCGGGCCCACGGTCAGCGGCTTGCCGCCGACGGTGACGGTGCCCCACTGGGTGGTCGGGCTCAGCGCGTCGACGTCATCGGCGTGGCGTGGGCCACCCGGGTAACGGCTGAACTCGCGCTCGCTGCCGAGGATCTCGTCTTCCTTGGTGCGCTCGGCGCCGACGCTGAACCAGCCGCGGTCGAAGGTCTTGCCGAAGGTGGCGCTGTAGGAGCGCTTCTGGCCGTCGCCTTCACCGTACTGGCCGACGTAGACGCTGGCTTCGCCACCGTCGAAGTTCTTGCGGGTGATGATGTTGACCACACCGGCGATGGCGTCCGAGCCGTACAGCGCGGATGCGCCGTCGGTCAGCACTTCAACGCGCTCGACGATGGCGGACGGAATCGAAGCCAGGTCGGAGTAGCCACCGGCGCTGACGCCCATGCGGCGGCCGTCGATCAGCACCAGGCTGCGTTCCGGGCCGAGGTTGCGCAGGCTGACGTACGTGCCGCCGAAGTCGCGCGAAGAACTCAGCGACGACGAGCGGCTCAGGCTCGGAGCACCGGCGGCGGTGACGTCCTGCAGGATGTCGGCGACGTTGATGTAGCCCTTCTTCTCGATCTCGGCGCGGCTGAGCGCGACGACCGGCTGTGCGGTCTCGACGCTGGCCTGGCGGATGCGCGAGCCGGTGATCTCGATGCGGTCGAGGTTGGTCGGGGTATCGCCGGCGCTCTGTGCGAAGGCGGGGGTGGTGCAGCTGGCGGCCAGCGCGATGACGATCGCGTTGCGCAGCGGAGTGGTTTTCAGGGACATCCGTGACATCTCGTGTTTCAGGAAAACAAGCGTCCGTTCTGTGGGCGCGTGGGGTGCTGCAAACCAACGTGGGGGCCGGGATTCTAGAGTGTTTCCATTCGTAACTGTTTGTCGCCATGCCGCTGAATGTGCGCGAAGATGAATCGCAACCAACAATCCACAGATGCGATGTGCGCAGCGTCACGCACGTTGCGTGCGCGATGGGCAGAGGCATCGATAGCGGCGGATTTCCGCCGATCTGTAGCAGCGCGTGTGCGCAGGCATCCATCCACGCCATGCGTGGATGACGCGCAAAAGAAAAGGGACGGAGCCCTCGCTCCGTCCCTCTGCAGGATGCGCAGTCTATCGCTGAGAAATGCTCAGGTTTCGCGCAGCGCCGTGGTGATCGGCAAACGTGCCGCGCGCAGCGCCGGGAACAGGCCGCCGACCAGGCCGATGCCCAGCGCCCATTTCAAACCCGTCCACAGCAGTTCCGGCGACACATGGAACTTGAACACCACCGCGCTGAAGTTGCTGCCGATGGTGGACACGCTGTAGCCATTGAACAGCAGCCATGCCACCGCACAGCCGAGCAGGCCGCCCAGCAGCGCCAGCAGCATCGTCTCCAGCATCACCGCGGTCACCACCGGCAGGCCACGGAAGCCGATCGCGCGCATGGTGGCGATCTCGCGCGCACGCGTGGCCACGGCCGCATACATGGTGTTGAGCGCGCCGAACACCGCACCGACCGCCATGATCGTGCCGATCACCTTGCCAAGGATGTCGATCAGCTTGGTCAGCCCGCCGCCCTGCTTGCTGTAGTAGACGCGGGTGGTTTCCACGTCCAGCTTCAGGCGCGGGTCGGCGGCGACGGCGGCCTTGAACTGCTCGAAGCCGGCCTTGCCATCGGTGCGCACGCTGATCGACTGCCACGCACTGCGCTGGTAGGTGGTGGCCAGCGTATCGGCGTCGGTCCACAGTTCCGAATCATGTGCATCGCCGGTGGCGAAGACGCCCACCACGGTCCAGGTCTGGTTGCCCAGGGTCAGCGTCCTGCCCACATCCAGATCGCGGAACTGGCCCTTGGCGCCCTGGCCGACCACGATCTCGCGCAGGCCAGTGGCGAACGTGCGGCCTTCGACGATCTTGACCTTGTCGTGCACCGCCCACGCCTGCGGGCCGACGCCGCGGAACTGCGCGTTGACGTCGGTACCATCGGCCTTGGACACCAGGTTGACCACCTGCGACAGCTCTGGTGACAGCAGCGGCCGACCTTCGGCATCGCGGGTGATGCCGGGCAGGGTGGACAGCGTGGGAACCTGCTCGCGGGTGATGACCGAGTTGGTCTCGGCCTGCGAGCCACCGCGCAGCACGATGGCGGTGGTGTCATCGCCGGTGTTGTTGAGCGTGGCCTGGAAGCCTTCGCCCATCGCCAGCATCGCCACCAGCACGCCGACCACGCCGGCGATGCCGACCACGATCACCGAGGACGCGCCCCAGCGCTGCGGCAGGCTGGCCACGCCGATGCGGGTGGCGGCCAGTGCCAGCCGGCCGCCACGGGTCAGCAGAAGCCACAGGGCCACCAGCACGGCCACGGCCAGCACGCCGATCCACGGCAGGCTGATCCACAGCACCAGGCCGATCACCAGCAGCAGCATCGTCACGCCGTTGCCCAGCCACTTCTTGAGTTTGCTCTTGAACATGTCGGTGTTCTCCTCAGCGGCCGGCCAGTGCGTCGACGATCTTCAGGCGCTTGGCACGCAGCGCCGGCAACAGGCCGACGATGATGCCGATCACCACGATCAGGCCCAGCCCCATCAGCCAGGTCGGCGTCGGCACGTGCGGCGGCAGCATGCCCATGCTTTTCGGCCCGATCGCCGGCAGGATCAGCGCGGCCAGGCCCATGCCGATTAGCCCGCCGAGGCCGATCAGCAGCACCGACTCCACCATCACCAGGGTCAGCACGGTGCTGTCCTTGAAGCCCAGCGTTTTCAGCGTGGCCAGTTCCGGCACGCGCTCGCGCACCGCCTGTGCCATGGTGTTGCCGGTCAACAGCAGCAGGGTGAAGAACACCGCGCCCATGATCGAAGTGACGATCATGCCGATGTCGGCGAACTGCTTGACGAAGGCCTGCTGGAACGCCGATTCGGTCTGGGTCTTGGTCTCGTGGTCGGAGTTGGCCGAGATCGCGTCGATTGCCTGAGCCACCCGCGAGGAGTGGTCCGGGTTGTCCAGCGTCACCGTGTACCAGCTCACCTGGTTCTTGATGTAGTCGTTGGATTCATCGAAGTACTTCCAGTTCATCATCAGCTGGCGTTCTTCATTGGCGGCCAGCGCACGGTCCTTGGAGCGGTAGATGCCCTTCAGCTCCAGCGGCCAGTCGTTGCTGCCGCCACGCGGGAAGATCGTGGCCTGCAGCGGGATGGTGTCGCCGATCTTCCAGCCGAACTGCTTGGCCAGGGTTTCGCCGACGATCGCACCGGTGCGGGTCTGCTTCCAGTCTTCCAGCTGCGCCGGGTCGATCTGCAGTTCGCGGTAGACATCGAAGTAGTTGGGCGACACCGAGAAGTTCGGGAAGAAGTTCTTCGGGTCCTGGTAGATGCCACCGAACCACATGCCATAGGCCACGTCGCGCACGCCGGCCACCTGGCGGATCTGGGTTTCAAGGCGGATCGGCAGTGACTGGGTGATCGACAGCCGCGAGGCCACCACCAGGCGGTTGGCGCCTTCCACGCTGCCGCCGGACGAGAACGCCACGCGCACCGAGTCGAGCATGCCGAACAGCAGGAATGCGGCCACCACCGACAGCAGGGTCAGCAGGGTGCGCGTGCGGCTGCGGAACAGCTGCGCCCAGACCAACGAGAAGTATTTCATCGCTGTGGCCTCCGTCAGTGGGCCAGCGGGGCGTCGGCCAGCTCGCCCTTGTCCAGGTGCACCGTGTGCGTGGCGTACTCGGCGGCCTTCGGGTCATGGGTGACCATGATGATGGTCTTGCCGTGTTCGCGGTTGAGCTGCTGCAGCAGGCCCAGGATCTCTTCGGCGGACTGGCGGTCGAGGTCGCCGGTCGGTTCGTCGCAGATCAGGAATGTCGGGTCGGAGACGATCGCGCGGGCGATCGCCACGCGCTGCTGCTGGCCGCCGGACAGTTCGTTGGGGCGATGGCTGCGGCGGTCGGCCAGGCCGACCAGGGTCAGCGCGATCTCGGCATTGCGCTTGCGCTGCGCCGCGCTGAGGTGGGTCAGCAGCAGCGGCAGCTCCACGTTCTTCTGCGCGGTCAGCATCGGCATCAGGTTGTAGAACTGGAACACGAAGCCGACGTGGTGGCTGCGCCAGGTGGACAGCTGGGCGCCGCTCATCTGGTCGATGCGCTCGCCCTCGATGCTGATCTCGCCGCCACTGGGGTTGTCCAGCCCACCGATCAGGTTGAGCAGGGTGGTCTTGCCCGAACCGGACGGGCCCATCAGCGCGACGAAGTCGCCGCTGGCGATGTCCAGGTCGATGCCGTGCAGCACCTGCACTTTCTCGGGGCCACGCTGGTAGGTCTTGGTGATGTTGCGCAGTGAAACCAGGGTCGACATGGGTTGTTCTCCACGGAAGGCGGGAAACGGGGAAGCGCACCTGCGGTGGCTGCGGGCGTGCGTCGAGCGGTGTTGCCGGCGGCGCCCATGGGCGCCAGGCCGTTACTGCGCTTGTTTCTGTTGCACCTTGGCGCCATCGCGCAGGGTGTCCGGCGGGTTCACCACCACCGATTCACCTGCACTCACGCCCTTGAGGATCTGGCGGTCCTTGCCCATCGCCTGGCCGGCCTCGACCTTGCGCTGCTGTACCCGGTTTTCGTCACCCAGCACGAAGGCCACCGATGCGCCCTCGCGCTGCACCACGGCGCCGCCCGGCACGCGCACACCCTGCGGCTTGGCGGCGGCCTGCGGCTGGGCCTGTTCCAGGAAGCTGACCCGCACGCCCATCTCCGGCACGATGCGTGGGTCCTTCACTTTCAGCGCCACGCGCACCTTCACCGTGGCCTTGCCGCGGTCGGCGGTGGGGATGATGGCGATCACCTCGCCCGGAATCTTCCACTCCGGATAGGCGTTGAGCGTGGCTTCCACCGGCATCTTCGGCTGCACGCGGCCGATGAAGGCCTCGCCCACCTCGACTTCGATCTCCAGCGAGTCCATGTCGACGATGGTGCCGATGCCGGTACGGGTGAAGCCACCGCCTGCCGACAGCGGCGAAACGATTTCGCCGGGCTGCGCGGCCTTGGCGGTGACCACCCCGGAGAACGGCGCGCGCACGATGTTGTTGTCCACGCCCAGATCGGCGATGGCCAGCTGGTCGTTGGCGACCTTGACGTTGCGCTGGGCGGTCTCCAGCTGCGCACGCAGGCTGTCGCGCTGTGCCACGGCCTGGTCGTACTGTGAGCGCGATACCAGCTGCTGGCCGACGAGTGCCTGCAGGCGGCTGGCTTCGGCGGTGGCCTGCTTCTGCTGCGCCTCCAGCCCGGCCACCTGGCTGCGTGCGGCCTGAAGCTGCGAGGCATACAGGCTGCGCTGGGCGTCGGCATCAATCGGGTCCAGCGTGGCCATGATCTGGCCCTGTTCCACGCGCATGCCCTCCTCGATCATCACCTCGCGCACCTTGCCGGTGATCTTGGCCGAGACCGTGGCCATGCGCCGGGCGACCACGTAGCCACTGGCGTCGAGCACCGAACTGCTGGCGCTACCCTGCTGGATGGCCACGGCCGGCGCGGTTTCCACCTCCACGGCCGGCGCACGGCCGAACAGGAAGGCGACGGCGGCGGCGATCAGCAGCACGGCCACGATGATCGCGATCCACAACCAACGGCGACCACCGCCGTTGCTGCCACCACCGGAGGCCGGCGGGGGCGATTTGCGGTCGATACGGAGTTCCTTCAACAGCTCGGCAGAAGCGTTCATTCGTTCCATCACAGGCGTTCGGGCGGGTGTGGCCGGAAGGGCAGACGGCGGCGGTTCCGGCGGTGGAGCGTGCGGCACAGCATGAAGGCAGGTACGGCGATGACGGCAGTGACAGCTGTCACCCGATGACACTGACGGCGGCAACTGCGAAATGTGACCACGCCGGTACAGGATGGCAACGTCCCCGCTACCGGTACCGCCCATGGATCCGATCGCCCCGTCGCTGGCCCGCCTGCAGCAGGTGCAGGTGCGCTACCGCGACCATACCGCCCTGCATGGCATCGACCTGCAGGTCCGCGCTGGCCAGGTGCTGGCATTGCTGGGCCGCAACGGTGCCGGCAAGAGTACCGCGATCAGCGTGCTGTTGGGCCAGCGTCGCGCCGATGCCGGCCTGGTCGAGCTGCTCGGTGGCGACCCGCAGCAGCGGGCCAGCCGATTGGGCCTGGGCGTGATGCTGCAGAGCACGAACCTGCCGCCGATGCTGCAGGTGGACGAGCTGGTGGCCCAGGCCAGTGCCTGTTACCCCGACCCGATGCCGTTGCCGGAGGTACTGCAGCGCGCCGGACTGCAGGCGCTGGCGCGCCGCCGCTACGGCCAGCTGTCCGGCGGCCAGCAGCGCGCCGTGCAGTTCGCCATCGCGCTGTGCGGCCGCCCGCGGGTGCTGTTTCTGGACGAGCCCACCACCGGGCTGGACATCCAGGCGCGGCAGGCGATGTGGCAGGCGGTGCGGCAGTTGGTGGCCGAAGGCTGCGGCGTGCTGCTTACGACACACTATCTGGAAGAGGCCGAGGCGCTGGCGCAGCGCGTCGTGGTGCTGGAAGGCGGCCGGGTACTGGCCGACGCACCCTTGGCCGAGCTGCGCCTGGCCGACCGGCCGCGCCGCATCCGCTGCCGCAGCGTGCTGACTGTTGAAGACGTACAGCAATGGCCGGGTGTGCAGCAGGTGCAGCGTGACGGCGAGCATCTGCAGCTGCTGGCCAGCCCGGCCGAGCCGGTGGTGGCGCGCCTGCTGGCCGCCGATGCGCAGCTGCGTGAGCTGGAAGTACAGGGCGCGGCGCTGGCTGACGCCTTCCTCGACATGACCCGGGAGGCCGCATGAACACGATGACCCGTACCGGCACCACACCCGCGCCGCCATCTGCCTGGCGCCAGGCCCTGCGTCCGTACCGCGCTGAACTGGTGGCCGAACTGCGCCGCGCCTGGCGCACGCCCGCCTTCGCCGTACCTTCGCTGCTGTTCCCGGTGCTTTTCTACCTGCTGTTCGGCGTGCTGTTGGGCCGTGGCCACGCACCGCTGTACCTGTTGGCCACCTACTGCGTGTTCGGCGCGATGGCCCCGGCGCTGTTCGGCTTCGGCGTGCAGCTGGCGCTGGACCGAGAAGGCGGGCTGCTTACGCTCAAGCGGGCGCTGCCGATGCCGCCGGCGGCGCCGCTGCTGGCGCGACTTGCGATGGCCATGCTGTTCGCGCTGCTGGTGGCCTCGTTGTTGATCGGCGTGGCATCTGTACTGGGGGGTGTGCAGCTGCACGCCCTGCAGGTGCTGCAGCTGCTGGCGGTGGCGGGCCTGGCGGCGCTGCCGCTGGGGGCGATCGGCCTGCTGATCGGCAGCCATGTCAGTGCCAGCGCAGCGCCGGCGATGGTCAACCTGGTCTACCTGCCGCTGGCCCTGCTGTCGGGCCTGTGGCTGCCGCTGTCGGCGCTGCCCCAGCTGTTCTCGACGATGGCACCGCTGTGGCCGACCTGGCATCTGGCGCAGCTGGCGCTGCCGGTAGTCGGGCTGCCGTCGGTGGGCAGCATGGCAGGCCATCTGCTGGTGCTGCTGTTGGTCACGTTTGTGGCGCTGCTGCTGGCGCGCCGCCGCCTGCGCCGGATCGGCTGAACTGGCATGATCGGCAGCGATCGTCCCCGCCTGGATCACCCCGTGTCGTCGAGCTGGTTTGCGTCCCTGCTGCGCCCCGCACCGGATTCGGCGGTGGCCGACAACCTGCGCCGCGGCAAGCCGGCCTGGGCCGATGCCATCCACCTGCTGTGGACGGTGTGGGTGTTCATGACGCCGCTGTTTTCAGGGGGGTACACGCTGCGCTGGCTGTGGTTCACCCTGGCCAGCTATCCGTTGTTCCTGCTGTTGTATGCGCGCCTGCTGCTGTCGCCGCGGCACCATGCGCCCCGCTATGCACTGGCGATGACCGCGCTGGCGATCGTGCTGGTGCCCTGGTACCCATCGGGCATCAGCTACTTCATTTTCGGCTGCGTGATGCTGCGGGTCTGCGGTCGCAGCAGCTGGTGGCGTTATCTGTTGCTGCTGGTCGTACTCAACGCGGTGTTCTACCTGGTGGCCTACCTTGCGCACTACCCGTGGCAGAGCCTGGTCTGGGTGCCGGCGGTGTCGTTCATCATCGGCATGGTGGTGAACGTGGAGACGGTGAACAAGGAAAAGGATGCCGCATTGCAGCTTTCGCAGGAGGAAGTACGGCGGCTGGCCACCACCGCCGAGCGCGAGCGCATCGGCCGCGATCTGCATGATCTGCTCGGCCATACCCTGTCTTTGATCACGTTGAAGCTGGAGCTGGCGCGCAAGCTGCACGACCGTGGCGATGCCCGTGCGCGGCAGGAGATCGGCGAAGCCGAGGACATCGCCCGCGAAGCGCTGGCCCAGGTACGCAGTGCGGTCACCGGCATCCGCGCCAGTGACCTGGCCGGCGAACTGGCCTCGGCGCGCCTGCTGCTGGAATGCCAGCAGGTGCACCTGCAGTACGCGCCTCCACCGCCGATGCCGGTGGACGTGGAGCGCGGACTGGCGCTGGTGCTGCGCGAGGCGGCAACCAATATCGTGCGCCACGCGCAGGCGACGCAGGCGCGGGTGGAATTCATGCTGGAAGGACGAATGCTGGCGATGCAGATCCGCGACGATGGCCGTGGCGGCGTACAGGCCGAAGGCAATGGATTGTGCGGCATGCGCGAACGGGCGATGGCGCTGGGTGGACAGTTGTCACTGCAGTCGCCGCGCGGAGAGGGCACGGTAGTGACCGTGCGCGTGCCACTGGTGGCCGCGACCACGCCGCTGTCGCCAGCGTCACTGGCTCAGGATGGTGCTGCATGATCCGCATCCTGCTGGCCGAAGACCAGGCGATGGTGCGTGGCGCGTTGTCGGCACTGCTGGGCCTGGAGCCGGATATCGAGGTGCTGGGCAGCGCCGCCGACGGTGAGGCTGCGTGGCGCATGCTGCAGCAGCTGCAGCCGGACATCCTGGTGACCGACATCGAGATGCCGGGCCTGTCCGGGCTGGAGCTGGCACAGCGCATCGCCCGCCATGAACTGCCGATCAAGGTGGTGATCGTGACCACCTTCGCCCGCGCCGGTTTCCTGCGCCGCGCGCTGGAAGCGGGCGTGCTGGGGTACCTGTTGAAGGACGCACCGGCGGAGAACCTGGCCGATGCACTGCGCAAGGTGAAGCAGGGTATCCGTGCGATCGACCCGCAACTGGCACTCGATGCCTGGTCGCAGGCCGACCCACTGACCGACCGCGAGCGCCGCGTGCTGCGGCTGGCCGGCGAAGGCCGTACCGCCAGCGAGATCGCCGAGCAGCTGGGGCTGTCGCACGGCACGGTGCGCAATTACCTGTCCGAGTGCATCGGCAAGCTGGGTGTGGCCAACCGGATCGAGGCGTACCGGCTGGCGCGGCAGAAGGGGTGGTTGTAGCGGCGTGCGCCGACACACTGGTAGCGTCGGGCGATGCCCGGCGGATCATTCCCGCGCCTGCGGAGGGGTGTCACTTTCTTTGCGCGCAAAGAAAGTAACCAAAGAAACGCTCCGCCGGCCGCGAGCCGGCGTGCTTCGCACGCCGGTGCCCTGCGCTCCTCGGTCCGTCGAGGGACGGCGCGGGAACTCGCTGCGCTCAGACACCCGCGCCTCTTCGCCCTCGCCGGACCTGCGGTGCTCGGCTCGCTCAAGGCGGACTGGAAGGTCAAGATCAACGGCAACAGCATCCACGCATGGCGTGGATCTACTGGGTGCAGCTGTCGCTCTTGATGTTGGGTCCGCCTTGAGCGAGCCGAGCATCGCAGGGGAATCAGGGGCGAAGAGGCGCCGGTGTCTGAGCGTAGCGAGTTCGGCGCCGTCCCCTGATTCACCGAGAAGCACAGGGCACCGGTGCGCAGCACCGGCTCGCGCTCTGGCGGCGCGTTTCTTTTGGTTACTTTTCTTTTCGCGCGAAAAGAAAAGTGACACCCCACCGCAGTCGCGGAAACGATCCGCCGGGAACGCCCGGCGAACCCGATCAATCCTTCCCGCGCGCCATCGCCTGGAACACGCCATCGCGCCGCACCCACAGGTGGAACAGCGCCGCACCCACGTGCATCAGCACCGTGGCGAACAACACATACGCCAGCAGGCTGTGCGCATTGCGCAACGCGGCATACAGCGCCGGAGTGTGCGGCACGATCGGCGGCAGGTGCAGGCCACCCCACAGCACGATCGGGTAGCCGCCGGCCGACAGCATCGCCCAGCCGATCAGCGGCATCGCCAGCATCAGCGCGTACAACATCCAGTGCGAGGCCTTTGCTGCCAGCACCTGCCAGGCGGGCAGGTCGGAAGGCAGCGGCGGCGGGCGGTGGCGCAGGCGGTTGTACAGGCGCAGCAGCACCAGTACGCCGATGGCGATGCCCAGTGGGCGGTGCAGATCGATCAGCATCGGCCGCAGATGCAACGAGGCGACCATGGTCACGCCGACGAACAGCATGGCGATGATCATCAGCGCCATGGACCAGTGCAGCACCCGCGCCAGCAGGTTGAAGTGGCCGTTGCCGGTGTTCATCGTGCGGCCTCCTTCGGTTGCTCGACATTGCCGCTGGCGCGCTCGCGTTCGCGACGGTTGAAGGACTGCGAATACACCGCCGAGCGGGCGGCCAGGATCGGATCATCACTGCCGCGCACGCCACTGGGCAGGATCAGCGGATCGAAGTTGATCTGGCCGCACGCACCTTGTTCCTGCGACTGCATGCGGTCCAGGCTGAGTACGCCGGCCACCACCTGATCACGCGACTCGGGCCACGGCACCGACGGATCATCAATGGCATCACCGGGCTCGGCGGTGGTCACGACCAGGTTCCAGCGTACCGGGCCGCTGGCCAGGCGCTGCTGCAGTTCCTGGCTGAGGAAATCGACACTGGCCTGCTTGCGCGTTTCCGCATCCATCTCCACCACCGGCGCCTGTGGCTGCCAGCGCCAGCGCACGGCACGCTTCTGGCCCTGCGCGTTGGTGAACCAGAAGCTGTTGACGCTGTTGAAGGTGGTGTCGGCCCAGCTGCTGGTCCACGGTGCCGTCTTGGCCCACTGCTGGAACGCCTGTGCACTGGGGTACTTCGCCAGCACTGCAGCCATCTTCTGCGGGTCGGGCTTGCCGGTGGCGGGGTCCGGAATGGAGGCGCGTGTCTGCGCGTAGAACGCCTCGGCATCGGGCACGGCGAAGAACGGGAAGCTGTTCATCGCCATCCGCCATTCCTGGCCGTCATCGCTGACCATCTGCACCGCCAGGCTGCGCACGCGTGCGGTGTTGTCGGCGCCGTAGGGGTCGCCGCCGCCGATCGATAGGCGGCCCATCACCGGTACGCGGCGCTGCGAGAACACGCGGGCGCTGGACAGGGTAGGGGCCTGCGCGCTCGGTTCGAACCAGCCGCTCACGCAGATGCCCTTGCTGTGCGCGCGTCGGAAGCCTGGATGGGCCGGGCCGGTGGCCTCGATGGTGTCGGTGAAGCGCTGCGCGGTCAGGCGGTTGCCGATCCAGCCGGCCAGCCAAGCGAAGGCCAGCGCGACCGCACCCAGAATGAGTGCGATCAGTGCGATCCAGGGCAGGGGGGAATGCTTGCGTGGTGCGCCCAGCGTCTGGCCAGCGCGGGTGTAGCGGAAGAGCGACATGGTCGGAGTCCTGCCTTCACGGAGCGTGTGGGTGGTCGACCCACACATCCTCGCAGAACCTTTCCAGGCCCGGTATTCAAATTTTCGTCAAGTTTGCCGGGGACGGCGTGCCGACCAAGGTCGGCACCCACCCGATCAGCTGTAACGCGCCTTCAGCATTGCCCACGCCGAGCGCAGCGCCAGCGCTTCGCCACCGGCCGGGCGGCCCGGGCGCTCACCGTCGTTCCAGGCATACACATCCAGATGTGCCCAGCGCTGGCCGTCTTCCAGGAAACGCTCCAGGTACAGCGCGGCGGTGACCGAGCCGGCCATGCGCGAGCCGGCGTTGGCCAGATCGGCGATGCCGCTGGTCAGGTAACGCAGGTAGGGGCGCCACAGCGGCATGCGCCAGACCGGGTCGCGGGTCGCATCACCGGCCTGCAGCCACTGCTGCGCCACGTTGTCGTCATTGCTGAAGAGCGCCGGCAGATCCGGGCCCAGCGCGATGCGCGCGGCGCCGGTGAGGGTGGCAAAGTCCAGCACCAGGTCGGGTTTCTGCTCGCTGGCGAAGGTCAGTGCATCGCAGAGGATCACGCGGCCTTCGGCGTCGGTGTTGTCGATCTCCACGCTCAGGCCCTTGCGGGTGGCGATCACTTCGCCCGGGCGGAAGGCGTCCGGACCGATCGCGTTTTCCACCGCCGGCACCAGCAGGGTCAGGCGTACCGGCAGCCCGCGTGCCATCACCAGGCCGGCCAGGGCCAGTGCGTGCGCGGCGCCGCCCATGTCCTTCTTCATGTTGCGCATGCCGTCGGCCGGCTTGATGTCCAGGCCGCCGGTATCGAAGCACACGCCCTTGCCGACCAGCACCAGTGCCGGATCGGTGTCCTTGCCCCAGCGCAGCACGACCAGGCGCGGTGCGCGGTGCGAGGCGCGGCCCACCGCGTGGATGGCCGGGAAGTTCTGCTTCAGCAGTTCGTCGCCGGTAATCGCCTCGACCTGCGCGCCGTGCGCGTCGGCCAGCGCGCGCGCGGCGTCTTCCAGCTGCTGCGGACCCATGTCTTCGGTCGGGGTGTTGACCCAGTCACGCACGCGCAGGCTGGCGGCGATCAGGTCAGCCACTTCGCCGGTCGGCTCGGCCACCAGGCGCGCCGGCGCACGGTGGCGCTTGCGATAGCGGTCGAAGCGGTAGCTGCCCAGGCCCCAGCCCAGCTGCAGCAGCGCCAGTTCGGCGGCCGGCAGTTCGCTGGCCAGCTGCCACACGCTGCCTTCCGGCAGGGCATGCGGGGCATGCGAATAGCTGTAGGCATCGGCACGATCACCGACACCGATCACCGCTCCGGCCAGGCCATCGGCGCCGGGCAGCAACGCCGTGGTGAAGGCACCGGCGGTGAAGCCCTGCGACGCCAGCCATGCCTGGGTGGCAGCCGGCTGGCCGTCCTTCCAGGCCGCGAACTGCTCGCGGTCCAGCACGTACAGCGGCAGTGCTGCGGCGGTGTCGGCAGTGAAACCAGTGATCTCGCTCATGCGTCAGATACTCCGGGGTGCGGCAGCGTCGAGGTTGGCATCCAACCAGTCGGCCAGGCCGGTGAGGGTGTCGAACTGCAGGTCTGGCTGCAGCTGCGGATGGGTCCAGGTGGCTGCTTCGCGGTTGATCCAGCAGCCGCGCAGGCCGGCGGCGATCGCCCCGGCCACATCCATGTCGGCGTGGTCGCCGACGTGCAGTACCTGTGCCGGTGCCACACCCAGTCGGGTGCAGGCGGCGTGGAAGATGCTCGCCTCCGGCTTGGCCGCGCCGTGCTCGCGCGCGCCCAGCTGGAAGGCGAAATGATGGGCCAGGCCGATCCGCTCCAGATCGGCATTGCCGTTGCTCAGCGCTGCGACCGGTACACGCGCGGCAATCCGCGCCAGCGCGTCGATCGCATCGGGGTAGCATTCGACCTGGTTGCGCGCGGCGAAGAACACTTCATACGCCGGCTCCAGCAGATCCAGGCTGGCACCACTGGTGTGCAGCGCTTCGTGCAGGGTCAGCCGGCGCAGTGCGCTCAGGTCGTGATGGAGGTGCGGATGGGCGTGGTACAGGCGCTCGCGCAGTTCGCGCATCGCCGCCACCGGATACATCTCGGCGGTAGCGGGGCTGTGTTCGCACATCCACGCGTGCAGGACCTGTTCGATGCGGGCGCCGATCGGAGCGAACGGCCACAGCGTGTCGTCAAGGTCGAGGGTGATGGCTTGGACGGGGAAATTCACCCCGCCATTCTACCCCTGCCCGCGTGGGCTTTCATGCGGCGCGGCGGGCGGGGGCGCTGGGGCTGGGCCGGGTCAGCGCAGGTTGTACGAGCAGGCGATGGTGGTCTGGCCGTCGAACTGCTGCACGTCCAGGTTGTGCCGGCCCACTTCCTTCGTATAGGTGCCCGCCACCGGGTCGGACATCTTCGCCAGTGCCGCGATCTGTTCGACGCTGGCCGAGCTGAAGTACGCGGTGAAACTGTCGATGCCGTCCTCGCCGCTGTCGCCGTCATACGACTGCAGACGGTTCACCGGCTGGCCCAGCACCATCAGCGGCGTGGTCAACCGGAACTCGCCGCTGGATTCGCCGTTCTGCGCCCGCGCCGGGGCCGGTGCCAGCAGCCGGGCCATGGCGTCGAACTGCTTGGGCGTGAGGTGCCGCTTGCAGGTCACCGCGTCGGCAAGCTGGGTGCGTGCCTGGTCGGCAGTCGGGGGTGCAGCGGCGAGCGCGGGAGCGGCAAGGCTGGCCAGGGCGAGGCAACGCATAGCGAAAGCGATCATCCGAACGGATCCATCCGAAAAAAGGGGGCCATAGTCTGCCACTTCGTCCCAGTTTCGGGTTCCGCCATCGGCGTCCTTCATTTACTGATGCCGTTATTCCAGCAGCCGTGCCCAGCCCTGCATGCCGTCCAGGCGTGCCAGCACCAGCTTGATGCAGACCAGCAACGGCACCGCCAGCAGCAGCCCGATCATGCCCCAGGCCCAGCCGAACACCATCAGCGCCAGGATCAGTACCAGTGGCGACAGCTTCATGCGACGGCCCAGCACGATCGGGGTCACCATCTGCCCTTCCAGGGTGTGCAGGCCCAGGTAGGCGGCGGCCGGCAGCAGGGCCTGCAGTGGGTCGCGGAACTCGACGAAGCCCATCAGCAGCATCAGCGCCACGCCGATCAGCGGGCCCACGTAGGGGGCGAAATTCAGCAGTGCGGCCACCGTGCCCCACAGCAACGCCTCCTGCAGGCCGATGCCGAGCAGCATCAGCACGCCAGCGAACACCAGGCCCACCAGCGTGTTGATCACGCTGATGGTCAGCACATAGCGCGAAACCTCGCGCTCGATCGAGCGCAGGATGTCACTGGTGAATCGCTGCTGCTGGCGGTTCGGGAACAGGGCGATGGCCGCGCGCTGCAGGCTCTGCCCATAGATCATGAAGAACAGCGTGAGCAGCACCACCGCCAGCACCGAGGCGGCCAGCCGCGGCGCGCGGGTCAGCATGCGATAGGGGTCGTCCATCTGGGTGCGGATCACCTGCACCTTGTGGTTGCTGTCACCACCGGCCACGCGGGCGAAGTTTTCCGCCGCCTGGTTGGCCTGCTGCACCGGTTTGGTCAGGTCCTGCACCTGGCGGGCGACCTTGCGCAGCTGCTGCGGTGCTTCCTGCGCCCATTCCATGGCCGGGCCGATCAGCTGCACCGCCAGCGAACCGGTCACGCCCAGGCCGGCGCCGAGGATCAGCAGTGCGCCGAGTGCGCGTGGAATCCACAGCTTCTGCAGCAGGCGCAGGATCGGATTGCCGACCAGCGCGAAGAACATCGCCAGCAGCACCGGCAGGATGATGTCCTGTGCCGCCCACAGGGTGTAGCCCACCGCCAGGGTGGCCAGCACCACCAGCGACATCGGTCCGCGCGGGCGCGATGCGGGCGGCAGCGGAACGTCGGGCTGTTCGGGGCCGGCCGGTGACGGGGACAGGAGGGACTCGCTCATCGACGCACCAACCGGGAAGGGGAGCGCATTATCCGCCGGCCGCGATCGGCGCGGCGGATTCCATGGTTCAACGTTCGGACAGCTCGGTGGCCGCTTCGGCCGGACGCGGTCCGCGCAGGTCCGGTTCCGGTCCTGGCTCCGGCACGGAGCGCGGTGCCGGTGCCGGCCGTGCTTCGGCAGCGGAGGCCGCCGCCTGTGCCTGTTCGCTGGCCTCGTCGGCTTCTTCGGCCGCGTCGTCGGCGGTGGCTGCGGCCTGCGCCGCCATCGCCGTGGCGAACGCCGCCTGTGCACTGGCGAACAGGTTCGAGACCGAGCCCACCATCTGCAGCCAGCGGGCACCGTTGACCTTGCCCGGCACTTCCAGCTTGCCGGCGATGAAGCCACCGGCCAGGCCGACCACCACGATGCGCAGCGGCGACCAGCCTTTTCGCCAGACGTCGCTGAGCGTGGACCAGTGGTCCTGGGTCTCGCCCAGGCGCACGGTCACCACCTGTTCGCAGCGTTTCACCCGCCGTTGCAGCGCGCCGAACTTCATGGCTTGCCCTCGGGCAGCTGCACCTCGGCATCGGGATCGTCTTCGCTGGGTTCGTCGAACAGGCCCAGGCGTGACAGCTGGCGCCGGGTAGCGTGCATGCCGGTGTGGTGGAAGAAGTAGGACACTCGCCAGATCGCATAACCGGTGACGGCCAGGCTCAGCAGCGAGGTGATCAGCAGGGCCTGCAGCCAGCTCAGGCCCCAGCTCTGCAGCAGGGCGATGAGGGTGGCGGCCATCAGCAGCCAGGCCGAGGCACCGAACACGATCGCCACGCCGGCCCAGGCCAGTGCACGACCGAACGCACTGCGTGCCATCGCGAAGTCGGCCGAGGCCAACCGGCGCAGCGAGCGCAGCGTGTGCTTGGCCGAATCGGCAGCGGCACGACCGGCCGCACCGACCTGGCGGATGCTCTCATCCAGCGGCGGGGTAGCCGCTGGATCAGGGGCTTGCGCGTTGTCTTCGCTCACGCCGCGGCTTACTTGTCGCTGCTGCCGCGGGCCAGCTTGGCGATGATCCAGCCGGCAGCGAAGGCAACACCGAACGAGGCCAGCGGACGTTCACGGATCAGCTCCGCGGCGCTGTCGATCAGGTCCTTGCCCTTGTCCATCAGCGCATCCACCTGCTCCTTGGCGGCGGCACCACCGAACTCGGCGGCGGCCAGGCCGGACAGTGCGCTGTCGGACAGTTCAGCCTTGACGTTGGCCTTGCCGATACGCAGTTCGTCGCCGGCTGCGCCGGTTGCACCCTTGATCGCACCGCCGGCGGCCGACGCGGCCTGCTTCAGGTGGGAACCGGCTTCACCCAGGTGTTCCTTCAGGTTCTCGGTATTGGTGGGGCTCATCGAATCACTCCTGTTGCGATGGGGGAACGGGTGTCGGCGGTGCCGACCTGGACTGACAGCAATAGCATTGCCGGGGTATAGGGGGTGTTACGGCAGGGCGATCAGCGCATCACGAGCTGGCCCTGCTGCTGGCCATTGTTGCGCAGCACGCGTATCACCAGGGTCGGCGGGCGCTGCTGGAAGTTGGCGCGCCAGCTGGCCAGGTCGGCGAATTCGCCCACCGTGGCATCGGTGATGATGTCGCCCTGCTGCAGGCCGTTGCTGGCCGCGCGGCTGCCGCGCTTGACCTCGCTGACCAGCACGCCGCCGACACCGGACTGGCGCAATGACTCGGGCAGGTCGACGAAGGTGGCCCCGGTCAGGCGCGGGTCCAGGCTCTCGCCGGTGACCGCGCGCGCCTGTTCCTTCAACGTTGCCTTGATCTGCAGCGGCTTGCCCTCGCGGCGCACGTCCAGCGTCAATGCGCTGCCGACCGCGGCCAGGCCTTCCACGTTGTGCAGGGCTTCGGCGCTGTCTACACGTTGGCCGTTGGCCGAGACCACCACGTCGCCCGGCTTCAGCCCGGCTGCGGCGGCGGCCGAACCGGCCAGCACGCGCGTGATCAGTGCGCCACGGGTTTCGCCCAGGCCCAGGCCCTGCGCGATCTGCGCGGTCAGGTTCTGGCTTTCCACGCCCAGCGTGCCGCGCACCACCACACCGTGCTTGACCAGCTGGTCGACCACGCTGCGTGCCAGGTTGGAGGGAATCGCCAGGCCCAGGCCGATGTTGCCGGCCATGCTGCCCTGCGGGTTGAAGCTGGCGGTATTGATGCCGACCAGCTGGCCCTGCAGATCGACCAGTGCGCCACCCGAGTTGCCCGGGTTGATCGACGCATCGGTCTGGATGAAGTTCTGGTAGCCCAGCCCGCGGATACCGCTGCGGCCCACCGCTGAGACGATGCCCGAGGTGACCGTCTGGCTGAAGCCGAACGGATTGCCGATGGCCACCACGAAGTCGCCCACGCGCAGCTGGTCGCTGTTGCCGAGCTTGATGTCGGTCAGGTTCTGCGCCGGAATGCGGATCAGCGCGATGTCGGTATCGCGGTCCGAACCGAGGAATTCGGCCTTGACCGTGCGCCCGTCGGCCAGTGTCACCTGTACGTCATCGGCGTTGTCGATGACATGGTGGTTGGTCAGTACCAGGCCCTCCTTGGCGTCGATGATCACGCCCGAGCCCAGCGATTCGTTGATGCGTTCCTGCGGGATGTCCGGGAACAGGCGGCGGAAGAACGGGTCGTTGAAGAAGGGGTTGCGCACGCGCACCACCTGCTTGGTGTTGACGCTGACCACTGCCGGCATGGCCTTCTCCAGCATCGGTGCCAGCGACGGCACCGCCTGTCCGGTTACCGAGGCGGGCAATGCCGCCGTGGTCGGCAGCACCGCTGGCAGCGGCGCGGCATCGGCACGGTTGTCCAGGTGGGCATTGATGCCGGTGGCAACGAAGCCACCGAAGGCGGCGGCGATTGCGAGCGTGAGCAGGGTGGGAAGCGGTCGCATGGGAGTCGGTTCGCTGGCGTGGGTGGGGGCGGTTCGGCCCTACGGTAAAACAAGCTGAATGAGTGTGTCGCGATCTGGATAAATGCGCCATGAAAACCGGCGCCCGGAACGTGGGTCGGCATCGCCATCTGTGGGGCGGTACCGACAGCATAGGGCGTGCTTCTCAACGTGCCGACGTCTGCCGAAGCGCATGTGGATACAGGCCGATACTTGCGCAGTTCTGCGCATCCTGGTGCCGCGATGCGCCATATCGCACGCCTTTCGCTGTATTCGGACTGGTGCACGCAGGCAGCACCTGCCGCTACCCGGATCGTGCGGCGCAGCACTGAAAAAAAGGGGTTTCCTGTCAACCCACTGTGCTCGCGAGGGCGCCCGGCTACACCATTGCCGTCGCATCAGATGCGATTGCGCGCGCGCGCCCCGTTCCACGATCGTCAATGTCGGTATAGCATCGCCCCGTTTTGATACTTAAGGCCCCCAGGAGGGCAACATGAGCAACGGTAATGGTGTGTCGGTCGTGACCGACGCCGTCGAGAACGTCAAAGAAACCGCCACCAACGTTGGCGAGACCATCGCCCACGCTGCCGAAGACGCAGTGAAGTCGGTCAAGAAGACCGTCAAGCGCGCCACCAAGGCTGCCGGTACCCGCGTTGCCAAGGCCAAGAAGGCCGTGGCCAAGGTCGAGAAGACCGTTGCCAAGAAGGCCGAGAAGGCTGCCAAGTCGGTCGGCAAGACTGTTGCCAACGCCAAGAAGAAGCTGGAAGCCGCCAAGAAGAACGCCAAGGCCGAAGCCGCTGCCCTGAAGAAGGAAGTGGCCAAGAAGAAGGCAGCTGCAGGCAAGGCTGTGACCAAGAAGGCCGCTGCTGCCAAGAAGACCACCAAGGCCGCCACCAAGGCTGCCGGCAAGAAGGTCGCCACCGTGAAGAAGGCCGCCACCAAGAAGGCTGCCGTCGCGAAGAAGACCGTTGCCAAGAAGACCGCGGCCGCCAAGAAGGTTGTCGGCAAGAAGGTCGCTACCGCCAAGAAGGCCGTGGCCAAGAAGACCGTCGCCGCCAAGAAGGTCGCTGGCAAGAAGGCCGTGGCTGCGAAGAAGGTTGTCGGCAAGAAGGTTGCCGCCACCAAGAAGGTCGCCACCAGGAAGACCGCTGCCGCCAAGAAGGTTGTGGGCAAGAAGGCTGCTGTCGCCAAGAAGGCCGTCGGCAAGAAGACCGCCGCTGCCAAGAAGGTTGTCGGCAAGAAGACCGCCGTTGCCAAGAAGGCAGTTGGCAAGAAGGTTGCCGCCACCCGCAAGACGGTCGCCAAGAAGGCTGCGCCGCTGAAGAAGGTCGCCGCCAAGAAGGCTCCGGCCAGGAAGGCCGTGCGCAAGGTCGCCAAGCGCAAGTAATCGCGCCGTGACCGAAGGCCCTGCCACCCCCGGGGTGGTGGGGCCTTTCGCGTTTCTGGGACGCGGTCTGGGGCAAGATGCAGGTTGTTCCCGCCGGAGCCCCGGGCATGCGTGGTATCGACTTCAGTTCCTGGCAGGGCGTGCTGTCCACCTTGGCCGGCCTGGTCCTGATCACTCTGCTGGGCGTGGGCATCCGCCTGCTGGTGATGCAGACCCTGCAACAGCGCCGCGAGCGCGAGAACCGGCAGATCAACGAACGGCTGCGCACGCTGATGGCGGCCTACAAGACCCTGGGCGGTTCGTTCACCGGCGAACTGGGTGTGGATCCCAGCCATCGCCGTGACCTGCGCCAGCGCGAGGATGCCGAGGGCATCGCCGAGCCCCGTTCGGATCGCGCGCGCCGCATTCGTGATGCCGTTGAAGCGGCGTTGTTGGACATCCTGCTGCTGGGCACCGACGAACAGGTGCGGCTGGCCGCGCGTGCCGCCAATGAACTGGCACAGGGGCGGCCGGTACATACCCACGAACTGGTGGTCTCGCTGCGCGACTTCGTGCGCGAAGCGCTGGATCTGGCGCCGATTCCGGCCGACCTGCAGATACCGCCGCAGGGGCCGACCCGGCCGGGTGGCGCCAGTGGCGGCGGCAAGGGCCGCAACGAGGGCGATGCCAAGGGCGGTCGTGCGGGTGGAGGAGGTGGCGGTGGCGGAATGGGCGCTGGCATGGGCGGTGTGGGCCTCGGCGCCGGCGCCGCACTGGGCGCCGGCCATGCCTCTGCCAGCGATGAAACGGACGCGCGCTGAGCACGTCCGCCCGTTTCAGCGCGTCAGTTCGTAGATCGGCACGAAGCCGCCGTAGATCATCCGCGCGCCGTCGAACGGCATCGGATTCGTCGCAGGATCAAACCGCGGGTCTTCCATCATCTTCTTCATGCCGGCGTCGCGGGTCGGCTTGTCCGGCCATTCGATCCAGGAAAACACCACCGTCTCGTCCGGCGTGGCTTTCACTGCGCCGAAGAAGTCGGTGGTCTTGCCGTGCGGCACGTCATCGCCCCAGCACTCGACCACGCGCAGCGCGCCGTACTCGATGAACACCGGATCCCCTGTGCGTGCGTGGGCGAGGAACTTCTCCTTGTTGGCGGTGGGCACCGCCAGGACGAAACCATCGATGTAGCTCATTGCCTGCCTCCAGATGGACCGTGCCGCATGCACGGCCTTCAAGTACCCGACGAACCAGGGCGTCGTGGATCGACATCCTGTGCGCGCCTGTTCAGCCCGGGCCACCGGGCAGCGGCGCCAGCACCGTATCCGGTGGCTGCTGGCCGGCCAGGTGGCGCACGAAGTAGTCCCACATGCGGTGCGTGTAGGTGGCGTCGTTGCGGAACAGTTCGTGGTCCTGCCGGGCCAGGTACAGCAGGTCGTAGCTGCGCTGGGCCTTGTTCAGGGCGGCGGCCAGCTGCAGGGTCAGCGCCGGTGGCGCGTTCTCGTCCAGTTCGCCATAGACCAGCAGCAGATGCCCGCGCAGGTTGCCGGCCAGCGCCGCATTGTCGAGCCCGGCAAAGGGCGCCGGCACGCCTTCGGCAGTGGGCATGGCCGGCAGCACGCCACCGAACAGCCGGTCCATGCCGTGCAGGGCGCCGCCGTACATACCCTGGAAATTGTGGCTGCCAGCCGAGGCCACGCCCACCCTGTAGAACGTGGGATAGCGCAGCAGGGCGCGCGCTGCACTATAGCCGCCGAACGAATGCCCGTAGATGCCGACCCGCTCCAGGTCGATGCCCGGGTAGCGTTCGCCCAGCTGGCGCAGCGCAGCCACATGGTCATCCAGCTGTACATCGGCGGCGCGCAGGAAGCTGCTGTCATGGAACGCCTTGTTGCGGCCACCGGTGCCGCGCGCATCGATGCTGACCACCATGAAGCCGAGTTCGGCCAAGCTGGCGCGGGATACCGGATTCAGGGCAGACACCGCCTCGGCGTAGGTCACCGGCGCATTGCTGATGAAGGAACCACCGTACATCGCGTCGATCACCGGGAAGCTGCCATCATCGCGATAGTCGCGGGGCAGGTAGACGGTGGCGAAGATCGGCGTGCGTCCATCGGCGGCCAGCAGCCGTTCGCGCCGTGGTGCGCGCCAGCCGGCAGCAATGATCGCGCTGTCATCGGCTGTTTCCAGCACCATCACTTCACGTCCGTCATCGCTGGCCCGCAGCACGGTGCGTGGTGGCTGGTCGAGACGGGAAACGGTATCCACCAGATACCCACCGCCAGGCGACAGCGCCTGGGGAGCGCGCCCCCCGAACAGCGCGCCGGTACCGGCATCGGCCATGTGGTCGTTGCCATCGGCGGCCAGGCGCTGGATCGGACCGCCCTGCAGCGATACCCGGTACAGGCCGCGCACGTAGGGGTCGCCACCGTCGACGCCACCGGCGCTGAAGTACGCCCAGCCACCCGCAGCGTCCACACCCAGCAGGTCACGCACCACCCATTTGCCGCGGGTGAGCTGGCGCAGCACCTTGCCGTCGGACAGGCGCACCCGGTACAGATGGCCCCAGCCATCGCGCTGCGAGAACCACACGGCGGTGTCCTGCCCGGGCAGGATGGCCACCGCTGGCCGGTTGTAGGAATACACGTTGAGCTGCAGGCGAGTGTCGCTGGCTTCTTCCAGAACCGTGCGCAATGCACCGCTGTTGGCATCGATCTCCACCAGGCGCAGCCTGCGCGGTGTGCCGAAGTGCGCGATCACGGCATACAACCGATCACCGTCCCAACCCAGGATGCCGGCCTCGCTGAGCGTGTTCCAGCCCTCGGGCAGCGCGATGTCATGCTGCCTGCCGCTGGGGATATCGATCACATACAGGCTGTCGCGTACCTGCTGTGCATCGCCCAGTACCCCCAGCTTCACGGTATGCACGCGCGGCCGCGCGCTGTTGGTCGGGCTGCTTTCCAGATAGGGATAGTCCTGCAGCGCGCGTTCGTCGTAGCGGATGCCGGCTGCGTAACGGCCATCGGGTGACCAGCTCACCGCGAACGGTCGTGCCGGCATCCGGCCCTGACGGCGTGGAATACCGCGCAGGGTGAAGTCCGGCAGTACGCCATAGCCATGCCCAGCTTCACCGCCCTGGGTCAGTAGCTGCGGCGCCGCTCCAGAGTGCTGCAGCCACAGGTTGTGGTCGCGTACCTGCAGCCAGGCATCACCACCGGGCGACGGCAGTGCATCAGCCGGCGGCAACGCCTGTTGTGCGGCCGTGCACTGCAGGCGTGGCCATTGGCAGTTGATCGCCGCCTCGCCGTTGAACTGCAGGCGCAAGCCATCATCCAGTACCTGCACGCTGTTCAAGCGCAGGCGTGGCCCGCTGGCACCCAGAGGTGCAACTGCGGCGTCCAGCGCATCGGGTTCGAACAGGATCTGGCGCGTAGCCTGGATTGGATCGACCAGTATCGCCTGGCGCCGGCCCTGTGTGTCTTCGCGTTCGTACCAGAAGCGCCCATCGGCCAGCCAGTGGGGCAGGACCGAAGCATTGCGCAGCGCACCGCGCAGATGACTGTCATGCACGCGTTCGGCGCGCTGGTAGTCAGCCGCCTGCAGCGCGTGCGCAGCATGGATCGGAAACAGGGAAGCGCAGGCCAGGAGGGCGGCGCGAACAGGCATCAGCAGCGGATCGGAAACGTGCAAGGCAACCTCCTGTTGCAGTCGGCGACGAATCACAAATGCACGCGCGCCGCGCGCGTATGCCAGAGACAGCCTGAATCAAGCCAAAAAATTCAGCAATGCGAAGACCGCTGTTTTCAGGGAGCGTTGTGGCGAATAACGGAGAATTTACATTCCCGATGCGATGGCGCCCTGGCGCTGCTGCACACCATAAGAAAGTAAAGGTGTACCCCCATGAAGAATTCGCTGATTGCTCTGGCCCTGGCCGCTGCCCTGCCGTTCACCGCCTCGGCTGCTGAGAACCTGTCGTACAACTACGCCGAAGCCGACTACGCCAAGACCGACATCGACGCGTTCAAGGCCGACGGCTGGGGCGTGAAGGGTTCGTACGGCTTCCTGCCGAACTTCCACGCCTTCGGTGAGTACAGCCGCCAGGAAATCGACCACACCAACATCAAGCTGGACCAGTGGAAGATCGGCGCCGGCTACAACGTTGAAATCGCTCCGACCACCGACTTCGTTGCCCGCGTTGCTTACCAGAAGCGCGACCAGAAGCACGGCCTGGACTTCAACGGCTACAGCGCTGAAGCGGGTATCCGCACCGCCTTCGGTGCCCACGCCGAAGTCTACGGCATGGTCGGCTACGAAGATTTCTCGAAGAAGCACGGCATCAATCCGGAAGGCCAGTGGTACGGTCGCCTGGGTGGCCAGGTCAAGCTGAACCAGAACTGGGGCATCAATGGCGAGCTGAAGATGAACCGCGACGGCGACAAGGAATACACCGTCGGCCCGCGTTTCAGCTGGTAATAGCTTCCTCGGCGCGCCTGCGCGCTGAAGATGCCTCGACAGGCCCGGCGCATGCCGGGCCTGTTGCGTTGTGACGACCCGAAACCGCAGCTGAGCATGTTCCGGGGCCGCTGCTGCGTTGCAATAAATTGGATTCCGCTGCTCCCGGCGCGGGCCTACGGTGGGCACTTCGTACCGTCGGATCCATGTGATGCCGCCTGCCGTTCCCGCTCTGCCCCTCGATCGGCCCCTCGATCGGCCCCGCCGCCTGGCAATGCTGGCGCCGCATCCCGTGCTGCGCCTGGGGGTGGAGGTGGTGCTTTGCCAGCACGGTGGCGTGCAGGTCTGTGGCAGCTTCACCCGCGAAGGTGATCTGCTCGATCTGCTGCAGCGCCAGCCGGATGGCATCGACCTGTTGCTGATCGACCTGCTGGCGCCGTGCGGACCCGAACAGGGCCTGGCCCTGTTGCGGCTGTTGTCGCGGCGCTGGCCGCTGCTGCCGGTGCTGGTGCTGTCTGCGCACTGCAATGCCAGCACGGTGACCATGGCGATGCAGGCCGGCGCGCGCGGCTTTCTGTCCAAGGGAACCACGCCGGAGATGTTGCGGCGCGCAGTTGACGTACTGGCGCGTGGCGGCCGCTTCGTGCCCCCGGAGTTGCGCACGCAGTTGAGCCGATCGCGCATGCGGCGCACACCGGCGCCTGTGCTGACGCCCTTGAGCCGACGTGAGCGCGAGGTGCTCCGGCTGGTCCTGCAGGGCTGCACCACCGGCGAGGTCGCGCGGCGTTTCGGACGCACGGCCAGTACGGTCAGCACGCAGAAGCGCACGGCCTACGAAAAACTGGGCATCCACAGCGATGGTGAGCTGTTCCGCATCCGGCACCTGCTCGAATGCGGATGAGCGGGCTTACTCGCCCTGGTACTGTTTCTCTTCCACCAGCGCCGAACCGGCCACGCGGTTGATCTCGTTCTTCACCTGCACGCGCTCACCATTGGTGCCATAGACACCGCGTGCCAGCTGGATGAAGGCATCGTCGAATACCTGGGCCGCTTCCTTGTCGCGCAGCTGGTCCTGGATGTCCCACATGCGCTCGTTGATCGCCTTCAGCTGCTGCTGCAGCGCGGCCAGGGCCGGCTGTGCCTGCAGCTGCTGCTGCAACAAGGGCAGCAGGCCGTCCAGTTCGGTGCGCACGTTGGCCAGCTTGGCCGCATCGTCGATGCGCTCGGCCTTGATCTGGAGAATGGTGATCTTGTCGATCAGCTCGCCGATCGATACCGGGGTCAGGATGGCGTCCACGCGGTTGGTTCCTGGAAACAGGGCGCCATGATACCGCGCTGCTGGCATGTGGCCCCGATCCGCGGGATTTACGCCGAATTTGCGCCACGGGCCCGGCAGCACCCTCGATCCGTTACGGCCACCGCCTCGACACTGCGTTCCCGGCGGCGTGACCGCCTTCGACGAGGAACACAGTGCAGTGAACAGCAAGGGGATGATGGCGGCGGTGGTGGCCGCCCTGGCAGGGCTGCTCGGAATCGGCAGCGCGCAGGCACAGGTACAGGTCAGTGGCAGTGCGGCGTTGACCAGTGACTACGTGTGGCGTGGCAGCTCGCAGAGCGACGGCGACCCGGCGGTGCAGGCGGGCGCGAAGGTTTCGATCCCATCGGGTTGGTACGCCAGCGTGTGGGGCTCCAACGTTTCGTTCAAGCCGGACAACGGCGCGCGCAGCGAGTTCGACCTGGTGGCGGGCTGGTCCGGTGCGCTGGCCCCGGACTGGACACTGGATGCCAACCTGACCCGCTACATGTACCCGGGCACCGGCCGCGCGCTGGACTGGACCGAACTCAATACCACCGTGACCTGGAAGCAGCGCGCCTGGTTGCAGGTCGCCCATTCCAGCGATGCATTGGCCGGCGGCCATCGCGGCACCTATGCCCAGTTGGGCGTGCGGGTACCGCTGCACGAGCGGTTCCGCCTGGAGGCGGCGGTGGGCCAGTATTGGCTGGCCACCGCCCAGGGGCCGGATTACCTGCATGGACAGCTCAGTGCCATCGCCTCGCTGACCCCGGCATGGGAACTGCGCGCCACCGTGCATGACACTGACAGCGCGGCCAAGCGCCTGTTCCCGGGCAATGCCGGGGGGCGTTGGGAGCTGGCGCTGCAGGGCAGCTTCTAGTTCGACGACACCGCCTGGCGCGCACGCAGCGCGCCGGGCAGCCACAGCAGCAGGGCCAGCACGGCCACCGTGGCACCGGCCACGCAGACGCCGGTCCAGCCGAAGCGCTGGTAGACCTGCGCCGACAACAGCGAACCCAGCGAACCGCCGATGAAATAGCCGGTCATGTAGCCTGCATTGAGGCGGTTGCGTGCGGCTGGTTGCAGCGCATAGATCAGGTTCTGGTTGCTGACGTGCAGCAGCTGCGCGGCCAGGTCCAGCACCACTACGCCGACCAGCAGCGCCAGCAGCGAGTGTGCCGACAGCCCCAGTGGCAGCCACGAGAGCAGCAACAGCGCCAGCGCGATGGCGGTGGCGCGGCCGGTCTGCCCGCGGTCGGACATGCGGCCGGCCAGGCCGGCCGCCAGCGTGCCGGCGGCGCCGACCAGTCCGAACAGGCCGATGGTGGCGTCGCTGTAGGTGTAGGGCGGTTGTGCCAGCAGGAACGCCAGTGGCGTCCAGAAGATCGCGAACATGGCGAAGCTGCAGGCGCCCAGCAGCGTGCGCTGGCGCAGCACGGGTTCCTGTACGAACAGCACACCGATCGAGCGCAGCAACGCGAAGTAGCCAAGGCCGGCGCTGTGGTGGAAGCGCGGCAGGCCGCGCTGCAGTGCCAGCGCGGTCAGTACCAGGGTGCCGGCGGCGATCGCGTACACCAGGCGCCAGTCGCCCAGGCTGGAAAGCAGGCCGGCCACGGTACGTGCCAGCAGGATGCCCAGCAGCAGGCCACTCATCAACGTGCCGACCACGCGACCACGATGCTCGGGCGCCGCCAGCGTGGCGGCGAACGGCACCAGCACCTGGGCCACCACCGAGAACAGGCCGGTGATCGCGGTGCCCACCAGCAGCCAGGTCAGCGACGGCGCACAGGCACTGATCACCAGCCCGCCGGCGGACAACAGGCTCATCACCACGATCAGGCGGCGGCGTTCGAACAGGTCTCCCAGCGGCACCAGCAGGATCAGTCCGGCGGCATAGCTCAGCTGTGCGGCAGTGACCACCATGCCAACCTGGCCGAACGGCACACCGAAGGCATCGGCAATGGTGTGCAGCAGCGGCTGCGCATAGTAGTTGCTGGCCACGGCCACGCCGGTAGCCACCGACATCAGCAGCACCTGCCAGCGGTGCAGAGGGGGGAGGGACGGACTCACGCGGTGTTCCAGAGAAGCGGGGTGCACAGTGTCCGCCTGCTGCAGCGATGATGGAAATGAATCATCATCATCCCTGTCATCTGGAAACGAGATAGCAGGGTGAACCTCAAGCAGCTCGAGTTTGCCGTCGCCCTGGCCGAGGAAGGCAACTTCACCCGCGCCGCCGAACGCTGCCATGTGGTGCAGTCCGCACTCAGCCACCAGATCGCCGCACTGGAGCAGGAACTGGGCACGCCGCTGTTTGAACGCCTGCCGCGCCAGGTGCGGGCCACCGCCGCCGGTGAGGCCATGCTGGTGCATGCGCGGCAGGCCTTGGCCAGCCTGCGCCATCTGCGTGCCGACGTGGCGGCGGTGAGTGGCGAGGTGCGCGGGCTGCTGGCGATCGGGCAGATTTCCTCGCTGACCGGCATCGACGTGGTGGCGATGCTGGCCGCCTTCCAGCAGGTGCACCCGCAGGTGGAATTACAATTGCGGGTGGACAAGAGCGAGGACCTGATCGCGCAGGTGCAGTCGCGCGACCTGGATGTGGCGCTGGTCGGGTTGTCACCCTCGGCCGGCCTGGACGGGGTCTGCCACCAGATGCTGCAGGAAGAAGACCTGGTGGCGGTGCTGGCGCCGTCGCACCGCTTGGCCCGGCGCAAGCGGCTGCCATTGACCGAATTGCAGGACGAGGCGCTGGTCGACTTCCCGCGCGGCACCGGTGCGCGGCGGCAGACCGACGATGCCTTCGCCGCCGCTGGCCTGCCGCATGCGGTGCGCTTCGAGGTCAATCTGATGGAACTGATCGAGCGCTTCGTCCGCCATGGGCTGGCGGTTGGCATCGTGCCGACGTTGATTGCCGAAGGCTTCCAGGGCGTGGTGCGGATTCCGCTGCAGCCGACCCCGACCCGCCGCGTGCACCTGGTCTGGCAGCGGCTGCCGACACCGGCGGCGCGGGCGTTCGTCGAGGCCGTGCTCAGCCGCGCAGGCGCAGGCTCAGGCCCTTGAGGAAATTGCGCAGCATCTGGTCCAGGCAACGCCGATAGTTGGTGTGGCCGGGCTGGCGGAACAGCGCGCCCACTTCCGACTTGGACACGTTGAAACCGGCGCTGGCGAAGATCTCCATCAGATCGACGTCGCGCAGCTGGAACGCCACGCGCAGCTTCTTCAGCACCAGGTTGTTGTCGATGCGGGTTTCCACCGCACGCTGCGGCTGGCTCTCGTCGCGACCGCGCAGGTGCACGATCAGGCCATCGAGGAAGTGCGCCAGCGCGCTGTCGCTCATCGCCTCGAAACCGGCTTCGTCCTCGCGGCGCAGCCAGGCCTTGACCTGCTCGGGATCCACGGCGAAGGCCGGGTCGGCCATCTGGCACAGGGTCACCACGTGGTGGTCGCCCAGGTCCAGGGAGTAGCGCACGCTGCGCAGGACATCGTTGTTGATCATGGCCCAATTGTAGCGGCCCCTGGCGTGTCACCGGATTGTCATCGAACTGCAGCATCGTGGGCACTCGTTCGCTGGGACCCTTGCATGCGCCGGTATCTGTTTTCCGCACTGCTGCTCGCCAGCAGCTTCGCTGCCTTCGCCCAGGACCGCTTCGTACCCGTCGAGCGGCGCCTCAGTGCATCCCAACTGGCCGAGGTCGGGCTCAGTCCGGCGCAGTTGCGGGCACTGAACCGGGTACTGCGCGAGGCCGAGCGCGCGGCCACCGGGCCGACGGCAGCGGTGGCCCCCGCCGCTGCGCCGCTGCCTGCCAATGTGCCGGCACCGGCAGCAATGCACTTGGGCCTGGAAGAAGGACCGGTCAATGCACGCGTGGTCGGAGAGGTCGCAGGCTGGCAGCCCGGCACGCTGTTCACCCTTGATAACGGCCAGCAATGGCAGGTGATGAAGGGGCAGATGAAGCTGCGCAAGGTGCTGCAGTCGCCGCAGATCGCCGTTGTTCCAGGAATTTCCGGGCGCTGGTTCTTGCAGGTCGACGAAGACCTGCCCAAGGCCCGGGTATTCCGCGTGCGCTGAGCCGCGCACGCCTCGGGCGTGGTCAGCCGGCATCGGCAACGCAGGGGCCGGCCGACGGTGACAGAATGGGCGTCCGGTTTTCCCCCCCTGGAGTTGCCTGATGACCCGCACTGTCCTGATTACCGGCGCCACGTCCGGCTTCGGCGCCGCCGCCGTCCACCGCTTCGCCCAGGCGGGCTGGAAGGTGATCGCCACCGGCCGCCGCGGTGAACGCCTGCAGCCGCTGGTCGAGCGCTACGGCAAGGACGTGGTGCACGCGGCTGCCTTCGACATCCGCGATCCGGTGGCGATGGAAGCCGCGTTGCTGGCACTGCCGCCGGCCTTCGGCGAGATCGATCTGCTGGTCAACAATGCCGGCCTGGCGCAGGGCACCGCGCCGGCACAGAGCGCCAGGCTGTCGGACTGGATCACGATGATCGACACCAACATCACCGCGCTGGTGACCCTGACCCATCGCCTGCTGCCGCAGCTGGTGGAGCGCAAGGGCGCGATCATCAACATTTCCTCGGTGGCCGGCGTCTACCCGTATCCGGGCGGCAACGCCTACGGTGGTACCAAGGCCTTCGTCAGCCAGTTCTCGCTGGGCCTGCGTTCGGACCTGCATGGCACCGGCGTGCGCGTGACCACGATCGAGCCGGGCATGGCCGAAACCGAGTTCACGGTGGTGCGTACCCATGGCGACCAGGCGGCGTCGGACAAGCTCTATACCGGCGCCAACCCGATGACCGCCGAAGACATCGCCGAACAGATCTTCTGGGTAGCCAGCCTGCCGCCGCACCTGAACATCAATCGCCTTGAACTGATGCCGGTCAGCCAGTCCTTCGCCGGTTTCCAGGTCGCCCGCGAAGGCTGACCTGCTTCGCGGGTCCTGTAGAGCCGAGCCTATGCTCGGCTTCGTCTGGATTCAGCCGAGCATGGCTCGGCTCTACAGAAACGAAAAAGCCGGGCAATGCCCGGCTTTTTCGTTCACAGCGGCAGGCTTACTGCGCCTTGATCGCCATCGCCTGCAGGCCGGTGCCGTCCAGCTTCTGCTTGGCTTCGGACAACTCGCCGGCACTGCCATACGGCCCCATGCGCACGCGGTACACGGTCTTGCCGTTGATCTGCGCCGATTCCACGCGTGCCGCCAGGCCCATCATCGCCAGCTTGGCCTTGGTCGCTTCGGCATCGCCGGAGGCACCGAACGCACCCGCCTGCAGGATGTAGCGGGCGTTGTCGGCGGCGGCCGGCGCAGCAGCGGCCGGGGTACTGGCCGCGGTCGGCGGGGTTTCCGCGCGCGCTGCCGGAGTGGCGGCGGCGGCGCTGGTCGACGCCGTCGGCGTGCTGGCCGGAGGCGTTGCCGCAGCCGGGCGTTCGCTCAGCGGTGCCGGCAGCGGACGGCTGGTGGCGGTTACCGGTGCGGTGCTGGCCACGCTGGCGGTTGCTGTCGGTGCCGGTGCAGCGGCGGCGGCCGGAACCGGCTTGCCTTCCAAAGCCGCCTGCGCGCGCTGCGCTTCGGCCTTGGCCCGGCGCTGGTCTTCGGCACGCGCGCTGGCGGCCAGTTCGGCGTCGGACATTTCAACTTCCTTGCCCGGCAGCAGGGTGTAGAAGTCGTACTGGGTGGCGGCCGGCTTCTCCGGTTCGGCCGGCTTCGGCGTGGCCGGCTGCGCGGCCGGCTGGGCGCCAACATCGCTGTCGGCATCCGCGACCGGGGCCGGCTGCGCGTTTGGGTTCGGCTGCGGACCGGCGCGAAGGAAGCCATCGCCTTCGCCCTTGAACAGGTTCGGCGCCGCCAGGAACACCACGGCTGCAATCGCCACGCCAGCGACCAGCCACACCCATCCGGGTGTTCCCTGGCTGCTGCTGTTGCGTCGTGCCTGGTTTTTGCCGCGTCGTGCTGCCATGTGTACTGCGTCTCCTGATGCTTACATTTTTTCCGGGGCGCTGACGCCCAGGAGTTCGAGGCCGTTGGCCAGCACCTGGCGCGCGGCGCAGGCCAGGGTCAGCTTGGCGTTGCGGTCGGCGGCGTCATCCACCAGCACCGGCGTCCCGTGATACCACGTGTGGAACGCGTGCGCCAATTCACGCAGGTACTGCGCCACCAGATGCGGTTCCAGCGCCACGCCGGCCGCCTCCACCACTTCCGGGTACCGCGAGATCTCGTTCATCAGCAGCAGCGAAGCGTCGTCGGCCAGGCGGCCGAGGTTGGCCAGGCCGTTGCCCTGTTCGTACACCAGGCCCTTCTCCTGCGCCTGGCGCAGCAGGCTGCAGACGCGGGCGTGCGCGTACTGCACGTAGAACACCGGGTTGTCGTTGCTCTGCTGGCGGGCCAGGTCGATGTCGAAGGTCAGCTGCGAATCGGGCTTGCGCGCGATCAGGAACCAGCGGGTGGCATCACGGCCGGCTTCCTCGATCAGGTCGCGCAGGGTGAAGTAGCTGCCGGCACGCTTGGACAGCTTCACTTCCTCGCCGCCGCGCATGACGGTGACCATCTGGTGCAGCACGTATTCCGGCCAGCCCTGCGGAATGCCCACTTCCATCGCCTGCAGGCCGGCGCGCACGCGCGCCAGCGAGCCGTGGTGGTCGGCACCCAGTTCGGTGATCGCGCGCTCGTAGCCGCGCTGCCACTTGGACAGGTGGTAGGCCACGTCCGGCACGAAGTAGGTGAAGGTGCCGTCGGACTTGCGCATCACGCGGTCCTTGTCGTCACCGAAGTCGGTGCTGCGCAGCCACAGCGCGCCACCTTCTTCATAGGTATGGCCCGACGCCTGCAGCTTGGCCACCGCTTCGGCTACCTTGCCGTCGGCGTACAGCGAGCTTTCCAGGAAATAGATGTCGAAGTCGACGCCGAACGCGGCCAGGTCCAGGTTCTGCTCGTTGCGCAGGTAGGCCACCGCAAACCGGCGGATCGCCTGCATGTCGTCCGGGTCCTTGGCGCCGACCACGGTGCTGCCTTCCAGGTCGACGCTGGCGCCGGCCATGTAGGCGCGGGCGACGTCGGCGATGTATTCGCCGCGGTAGCCACCTTCCGGCCAGCCGTCCTGGTCCGGCGCGATGCCCTTGATCCGCGCCTGGGTGGACAGCGCCAGGTTCTCGATCTGCACGCCGGCGTCGTTGTAGTAGAACTCACGCTTGGCGTTCCAGCCGTTGGCGTCGAGCACACGTGCCACGCAGTCGCCGATCGCCGCCGCGCGGCCATGGCCGACATGCAGCGGGCCGGTCGGGTTGGCCGACACGTACTCCACGCCCACCGTGCGGCCATTGCCGGACAGATTGCGGCCGTAGTCGTGGGCTTCCTTGATGACCGAGGCGGCTTCGCGCTGGTACGCGGCCGGGGCCAGGTGGAAGTTGATGAAGCCGGGGCCGGCGATCTCGACCTTGCTGACGTCCTCGCTGCGCGGCAGCGCCTCGACCAATGCCTGTGCCAGTGCGCGCGGATTGCTGCGCGCGGCCTTGGCCAGCAGCATCGCGGCGTTGGTGGCGAAGTCGCCGTGGTCGCGGGTCTTCGGGCGCTCGACCACGAAGTCCGGCGGCAGGGAGTCGGCGGGCAGGGTGCCATTGGCGCGCAAGGCTTCGATGCCTTGGCTGATCAGGGCGCGGAGGAGATTTTTCACGAGGCCTGCTGTGAGAATGAGCGGCGGAATCGCCCATTTTAGCGCAGATACCCGCGCCCACGCTGACCAGAACATGCCTGTGGGGGCGGCCGATGGCGCCTGAAGGGGCCGTGCTCAGCCGAACAGGCGCGGCTGGGGCGTGGACAGAAGTCCCCGTTCAGCAAATGAAACGGGACGGCCCTCGCCCACCACGAAGTGGTCCAGCAGGCGCACGTCCACCATCGCCAGCGCCTGCTGCAGTTCGTCGGTGATGCGGGTATCGGCGCTGGAGGGTTCCGGGTCGCCGGAAGGGTGGTTGTGGCTGAGGATCACCGCCGCCGCGTTGTGCAGCAGGGCGCGCCGCACCACTTCGCGGGGGTAGACCGGTGCGGCGTTGATGGTGCCGTGGAACAGTTCCTCGCAGGCGATCAGGCGGTGGCGATTGTCCAGGAACAGGGCCATGAAGATCTCCCGTGCCTGCCCCCGCAGGCGGTGCTGCAGATAGCGTCCGACCGCGGCCGGGTTGTTGCCGACCGCTTCGCCGTGTTCCAGCTCGGCGGCCAGGTAGCGGTGGGCCAGTTCCAGCCCAGCAACCAGGGTACAGCTGCGCGCCGGACCCAGACCGGGCAGGCGCGCCAGCTCCCGCGCGGGGCGATCGAGCAGCACCCGTAACGGGCCATGCGCCTGCAGCAGGTCGCGCGCGGTCTGCACGGCATCGCGGCCACCGAACCCGGAGCCGAGAAACAGGGCCAGCAGTTCGGCGTCGGAAAGTGACGTGGGCCCGCGCGCGATCAGCTTCTCGCGGGGGCGTTCCTGTTCGGGCCAGTCGTGGATGGGCATGCCTGCATCATCGCCAGCTTCGGCGGCATCTCCCATCGGGGCTTGCCGCGGGTCCGGGTCGGTCGATGCCTCAGTCGCGCCGGGTCTGCAGGTAGTCGAACAGTTCCTGGTTGTTCTGCAGGCCCAGCTTGCGCTTGGCTTCGGCCTTCTGCCGGCTGATGGTCTTCGGGCTGCGCCCACAGCGCTCGGCGACCTGGTTCACATTGAGACCGGCCGCCAGCAGTTCCAGCACTTCCTGTTCGCGTGCCGACAGCGGCGCCGGCTCGCGCGGAAACAGCAGGTCGCGTGCCTGCAGGTGGTGGCGCAGCTGCTGGGAGACGAATACCTGCCCCGCCATCGCGGCGTTCAGCGCCTGGGGCAGTTCGGCGAAATCGGCGCACTTGTCGACCAGGCCACTGATGCCCTCCCGCAGCAGTCCGTCCAGCAGGCCGGGATGACGGGCGCCGGTCAGCACCACCACCGGCAGGCCAGGGCGGCGCATGCGCAGCGCGTCGATCAGCTCCGGACCGTCCGGGCCGGCACCCGGCATCGAGAGGTCGGTCAGCACCGCATCGCAGTCGTGCTGGTCCACCAGCTCCAGCAGCTGGGCGCCGTCACGCGCACTGCCGACGATGTCCATCAGGTGGGTCTGCAGCACGACACGGATGCCATGCAGGACCACGGGATGGTCGTCGGCGATGATGATGCGTGGATGCACGAGGCTCCTCGAAGGTCGAACAGGCCACGGCGGGCGGCAGCCAATGCCTGATTCTGCAAAAGCACAGAGACGTAGGGGTATAGGAAAGGTCCGAAACTGTTACCGGGTGAATCCCGGGTCAACGCAGGCGGATTCCATCTGCTGATAGCCGCCCGCTATGTGCGCCCTGCACCGGGACATTACCGACCATCGGGTAAGCTAGCGCCCTCGTTTGCACAGGAATTCCAGGTGGCTGACTCCCCCAACGCTTCCCCCGCGCCGGCGCGCGCGCTGGAAGGTCAGAAACTGCTGTTGTGTGTCGGAGGCGGGATCGCGGCGTACAAGGCGCTGGAACTGGTGCGGCGCCTGCGCGACGCCGGTGCCCAGGTGCAGGTGGCGATGACCGCCGGTGCCCAGCAGTTCGTCACTCCGCTCAGTTTCCAGGCCCTGTCCGGGCAGCCGACCCGCACCACGCTGTGGGACAGCGCCGCCGAACAGGCCATGGGCCATATCGAGCTGGCCCGCTGGGCCGACCGCATCGTGGTCGCCCCAGGGACCGCTGATCTGCTGGCCCGGCTGGCGCAGGGCCATGCCGATGACCTGGTCAGCACGTTGTGCCTGGCCAGCACCGCGCCGTTGACGATCTGCCCGGCGATGAACCACCGCATGTGGCTGCATCCGGCCACCCAGGCGAACATCGCCCTGCTGCGCCAGCGCGGCGCGCAGGTGATCGGCCCGGTCGACGGTCCGCTGGCCGAGGGCGAATCCGGTCCCGGCCGTCTGGCCGAGCCCGGCGACATCGTCGCCGCGCTGGCCGCCAATGGCAGTACCACGGCGGCGGCTGCCGCACCGGAAACCCGCGCGCTGCAGGGCCTGCGCCTGCTGATCAGCGCTGGCCCGACCTATGAAGACATCGATCCGGTGCGCTACGTCGGCAACCGCAGCAGCGGCAAGATGGGCTTTGCCCTGGCCGCGGCCGCCGCGACGATGGGCGCCCAGGTGGTGCTGGTCAGCGGCCCGGTGCAGCTGCCGACGCCGCCCGGCGTGCAGCGCGTGGACGTGCGCTCGGCCGCGCAGATGCGCGATGCCGTGTTGAAGTCGCTGCCGGCCGACATCTATATCGGTGCCGCCGCGGTGTCCGACTACACACCGCGCCAAGTGGCTGCGCAGAAGCTGAAGAAGACCGCCGACAGCCAGTCGCTGGTGATCGAGCTGGTGCGCACGCCGGACATCCTGGCCGAAGTCGCCGCGCAGACGCAGTCGCTGAAGCTGGTGGTCGGCTTTGCCGCCGAAACCCACGACGTGGAGAAGTACGCACGCGGCAAGCTGGTCGACAAGCGCCTGGACCTGGTGATCGCCAATCAGGTCGGCATCAGCGGCGGCGGTTTCGAGAGCGACAACAACGCCGCCACTGCCTTCTGGCAGGACGGTGAACAGGTATTCCCGGCCACCTCCAAGCGCGAGCTGGCCGAACAACTGCTGGCGCTGATCGCGCGGAGACTCCAGGCATGACCCAGGCTTTCACTTCCCAACCGCTGCAGGTCAAGCTGCTCGATCCGCGCTTCGGCGACAGCTGGCCGCTGCCGGCCTACGCCACCGAAGCCAGCGCCGGCATGGACCTGCGCGCGGCGCTGGATACCGCGCTGACCCTGCAGCCGGGCGACACCGCGCTGGTGCCCAGCGGCCTGGCCATCCATATCGCCGATCCGAACCTGTGCGCGGTGATCCTGCCGCGTTCCGGGCTGGGCCACCGCCACGGCATCGTGCTCGGCAACGGCACCGGCCTGATCGACGCCGATTACCAGGGCCCGCTGCTGATCAGCGTCTGGAATCGTGGCCGCGAGGCCTTCACCATCGAGCCGGGCGATCGCATCGCGCAGCTGGTGGTCGTGCCGATTACCCGCGTCAGCCTGCAGGTGGTGGATACTTTCACCGACAGCGTGCGGGGAACGGGTGGATTCGGCCATACCGGGGTGCGTTGACAGGGGACATCGATGAGCGGCATCGGGGAAGGACAGCGGGGACGGTCGTTGGGACGCAGTGCGCCACTACTGGGGGTGCTGCTGGTCCTGCTGGCTGGCTGGTTCGGATGGAGCGCGGTGCAGCAATGGCGCCAGGAGGCCAACGGCCAGGCGCTGGAAGCTGCGCGCGACCAGGCTGTGCAGGGCCTGCAGGAGGCCGCCGCCGGCCAGCTGAAGCAGCTGCAGCAGCAGCTGAAGAACGAGCGCGTGCAGCAGGCGCTGCAGGCCGGCGATGCCGCTGCGGCGGCACTCGCGGTCCGCGAGAGCTGGACCGGCGTCGAGCACGCCGAAGTACTGACCGCCGATCTGGCCAACGCCTACGCCGACCCGGCGACCTTCGGCTATGCCCGGTTGGCGCTGCTGGAAGCCGCATTGGCCGAGACCGGCCCCAGCCTGCGCGTGGTCCGCGATGGGGGTGGCAATCGTCTTGGCCTGGCGGCACCGGTGCCGCTGGGCAGCCTGGGCCCGGCAGTGCTCTACGTGCGCCAGCCGTTGCTGCGACTGACCTCGCCGCTGGACCAGGTGAGTGCGCCATCGGCCGGTTTCCTTGGCCTGCGCCAGGGCGCGCATGACCTCGTCGCCCAGGGCGATGCCAGCCTGGCCGAAAGTGCCGAAGCATTGGCGCGGCCAATTCCGGGTACGCCGTTGCGGCTGGTGGCCGCGGTACCCAATGTCGAACCCGGTCCGCTGGGCCTGGGTTCGCTGGCCAGCGCCATCGTTGCGCTGCTGCTGGCGTTCATCGCCGTGCTGCTGGTGGTGGGTCGCGGCCGCCTGCCGAAGACGCTGCCGCTGCCGCGCCGTGCGGCCGTGGCGGAAGCGGATCATGGCCCGACCCTGAGCGAGAGCCTGCAGATGGCGCCGCCGCCGGTGGTCGAGGCCAGCACAACTGAAAGTGCACCGCCGCCCCCGCCGCCGGTTCCGGCCGAGGAACTGGCGGCCGGTATCTTCCGCGCCTACGACATCCGCGGCGTGGTGGGCAGCCAACTGACGCCGAAGACGGCGGCGCTGATCGGCCAGGCCATCGGTACCGTGGCACTGGAGCAGGGCCTGCGCGAGGTGGTGATCGGCCGCGACGGCCGCCTGTCCGGCCCGGAACTGGCCGCAGGGTTGGCCGAGGGCCTGAGGCGCGCCGGTTGCGCGGTGATCGACATCGGCCTGGCACCGACCCCGGTCGTGTACTACGCCGCCTTCCATCTGCGCACCGGCACCTGCGTGGCGGTCACCGGCAGTCATAACCCGCCCGAGTACAACGGCTTCAAGGTGGTCATCGGCGGCGAGACGCTGTCCGGCGATGCCATCACCGATCTCTACCAGCGCATCATCGAAGGCCGCCTGGTACAGACCGCCGAGCCGGGCGATTACCAGCAGCGCGATGTCAGTGCCGACTACATCCAGCGCATCGCCGACGACGTGCAGCTGGACCGCCCGTTGAAGGTCGTGGCCGATGCCGGCAACGGCGTCGCCGGTGCGCTCGCACCGCAGCTGCTGGAAGCGATCGGTGCTGAAGTCATTCCGCTGTACTGCGATGTCGACGGTACCTTCCCCAACCATCATCCCGACCCGAGCGAACCGGCCAACCTGGAAGACCTGGTGCAGACGGTCAAGCGCTTCGGCGCCGACCTCGGCGTCGCCTTCGATGGCGATGGCGACCGGCTGGGCGTGGTCACCGGCGAAGGCAGGATCATCTATGCCGACCGCCTGCTGATGCTGTTTGCCGCCGATGTGCTGATGCGCAACCCCGGCGCGATGGTGATCTACGACGTGAAGTGCACCGGCAAGCTGTCCGACCACGTGCTGCGCAATGGTGGCAGCCCGCTGATGTGGAAGACCGGGCATTCGCTGATGAAGGCGAAGATGCGCGAGACCGACGCCGAGCTGGCCGGCGAGATGAGCGGCCACTTCTTCTTCAAGGAGCGCTGGTTCGGTTTCGACGATGGCCTGTATGCGGCGGCGCGCCTGCTGGAGATCCTGGCCCAGCGCGAGGAGACCCCGGATGAGGTACTGGCAGAGCTGCCGGAGATGGTGGCCACGCCGGAACTGAAGGTGCCGGTGGCCGACGGTACGCCACATGCGCTGGTGGCGATGCTGGTGGCGGCGGCGCAGTCGCCGGACAACCCTTATGTGGGCGGCCGCCTGTCGACCATCGACGGCCTGCGTGTGGACTTCCCCGATGGCTGGGGCCTGGTGCGTGCCTCCAATACCACGCCGGTGCTGGTGCTGCGCTTCGAGGGCAACGACGAGGCGGCACTGGAACGCATCCAGGCGCTGTTCCGCAGCCAGCTGCAACCGGTGCTGGGCGAGACCCCGCTGGGGTTCTGAGGTGGGGCCGGGCTGCGCCCGGCACCCGCCGAATCAACGTCAACGTCAAAGGCCGGCTATCCGTGGGATGGCGGGGCGGTGTCGGAGTGCGGGGACGCAGCAAGTACGTCCCTGTAAGCTTGGCAGCCGCATCCATGCGGCTGACACCCCGCACTCCGACACCGCCCCACCCCTGACAATGTCCTGGAGCTGTTGGTAGGTGTCGACCTTGGTCGACACACCCTCACCCCTTGAACCGCAGCCCCACGCCCGGTTCGGTGAACAGGTAGCGCGAATCCAGCGCCGAATCACCCAGCTTGTGCCGCAGCTTGCCGACCAGGATGCGCAGGTAATGGGTGTCGTGCTGGTGGGTCGGCCCCCAGATCTCCTGCAGGATCTGCGGCTGGGTCACCACGCGCCCGGCATTGCGCAGCAGCAGCGACAGCAGCGCGTATTCCTTGCGGGTCAGTGCCACCGGCTCGCCATCGAGTGCCACTTCACGGCGCACCAGGTCCACATGCAGATGGCCATCGTCGAACACCGGCGGGGTGCCGTCGCTGGGCACGCTGCGCGTGCGCAGCAGCGCCCGTACCCGCGCCATCAGCTCCTGGGTACCGAAGGGTTTGGTCACGTAGTCGTTGGCGCCGTTGTCCAGCGCCCGCACCTTCTCGGTTTCGCCGGCGCGAACGGTCAGCATGATCACCGGCACCTGGCTCCATTGCCGCAGCTGCTCCAGCACCTCGTGGCCTTCCATGTCCGGCAGGCCGATGTCCAGGATCACCAGGTCCATGTCTTCGCTGGCGGCCATCTCCAGGCCTTCCTGGCCGGTCGCGGCCTGCCGTACCTGGTAGCCCTGCGCGCGCAGGCTGATATCCAGGAACCGGCGGATCTGGGTTTCATCATCGATCACCAGCACGCGCGCGGCCGGCACGCTGGCATCAATCGGGGTCGGGCTCATCGTGGGAGGCTGGCTTGAGCAGGGGCAGGGTGATGCGGATCAGGGTACCGCGACCGTCGCGTCCGGGCAGCGCCTGCACGCTGCCGCCATGCGCGCCGATCATGCCCTGGCAGATGGTCAGGCCCAGGCCGGTGCCGTGGCGGCCGCGGTCGCCGCGCTCGACGCTGTAGAACATGTCGAAGATGCGCGCACGCTCGTCATCGGGAATGCCGGGGCCGGCATCGATCACGTCGATGCGCAGCTGGCCGTCCAGCTCGCGCGCCTGCACCTGCACGGCGGCATCGGGCGGCGAGAACTTGGCCGCGTTTTCCATCACATTGAACACGGCCTGCTCGACCAGCGCCGGGTGCACCCAGATCGGCGCCAGCGTGGAGGGAATATCCAGCTCCAGCCGTACCTTGGGCTGGTAGCGCTGCAGGCGCCGCGCCGCCGAGCCGATCAGTTCGTCCACGCCGATCCAGTCGCGGTTGATCTTCAATCCTTCGTGGCCGAGGCGGGTCATGTCCAGCAGGTTCTGGATGTAGCGGTCCAGCCGTTCGCCCTCGACCAGGATGGTGTCCAGCAGGGCACGGCGATCGGCTGTATCCATCGCCGTACCGTAGCTGGCCAGGCTGTCGGCCGAACCGATCATCGCCGCCAGCGGCGAGCGCAGATCGTGCGATACCGAAGAGAGCAGGGCCGAGCGCAATCGCTCGGTCTCGTTGCTGACGTGGGCCTGTTCCAGTTCGGCCACCAGCCGCGTGCGCAGCGCGGCCTGCGCGATGTCATCCACCATCGCTTCGGCCAGCTGCCGCTGCTCGGGCAGCAGGCGCGCCTGCGCGCCGGGCAGGTACAGGCCGGCCACGCCGATCGCGCGGTCTTCGCCATCCAGCAGCGGCAGGAACCACCATTGCGCGCCGGCCAGAGTGTCGGTGAAGCGGCCGCTGGGCTGGCCGTGGCGCAGCGCCCAGTCGGCGGCGGCCAGATCGGTATCGCCAGGCTGGCTGCGGCCACCGGTTGCGGTATCGGCGCCGATCCGCAGCCACGCCGGCACGTCCATGGCCTGTTCCAGTGCATGCCGACCCGCCTGCGCCACCTCTCCGTTGCCGGCGGCACTGGCCAGCTGGCGGCCCAACTGCTGGCGCGCACGCGCATGGCGGTTGGCGGCACGCAGCGCGATCACCTGCATGCGCAGGCGCGAGGCCAGGCGTCCGGCCACCAGCGCGGCGGCCAGGAACAGGAACACGGTGATCACGCCCTGGCGCGCGCCGATGGCGAAGGTGAAGCGTGGCGCGATGAACAGGAAGTTGTAGGCCAGGAAGCACAGGATCGCCGCCATCACCGCCACGCTGGCGCGGGTGCGCGCCGCCACCAGCACCACCGCGACGATGAACACCATCGACAGGTCGGCCATGCCCACCCAGTGTTCGGCCAGCCACGCCACCGCACAGGCCAGCGCGGTAGCGATCAGGGCTTGTGCCGGTTCATGACTGATACCGCGCATTGGCGGCAGCAGGCTCTCGCGGCGCGAGCGTGCGCGTGCCTGCGGTGTGCTGATGATGGTGATCTCGTAATGCGCGCCACGCTGGATCAGCTGCTGGGTCAGGGTGCGGTTGAACATCCGTGCCAGTGGACGTTCGCGGGTCCGGCCCAGCACCAGGGTCGACACGCCGTTGTGTGCGGCATGGTCGAGCAGGGCATCGGCGATGCTCGATCCATGCAGCAGTTCGGCGTCGCCGCCCAGCCGCCTTGCCAGCGCAAAGGCCGCATCGATCTCGCGCCGGGTCGCCTCGTCCTGGCGCCGGCCCTGCACGGTCACTACCGTCCACGGCGCGTCACGGCGCTCTGCGATGCGCCGCGCCACGCGCACCAGGTATTCGCTCTGGCCGCCGCCATCAATGGCCACCAGAACGCCGCGACGCAGGGGCAGATTGCCTTCGCCACGCGCGGCGCGGGTTTCGCGCAGGCTGCTGTCGACGCGGTCGGCGGCCTCCTGCATCGCCAGTTCGCGCAGCGCGGTCAGGTTGGCCGGTGAGAAGAACGCCTGCAGTGCCTGTGCGGCCTGTTCGGGCACATAGACCTTGCCCTGCTGCAGGCGCGCGATCAGTTCGCGCGGCGGCAGGTCCACCAGCACGATGTCGTGCAGTCGGTCGAGCACACCGTCCGGCACGGTCTCGCTGACGCGTACGCCGGTGATGCGCATTACCACATCGTTGAGGCTTTCCAGATGCTGGATGTTGACCGTGGTCCAGACGTCAATGCCGGCGTCCAGCAGCTCCATCACGTCCTGCCAGCGGCGCTCATGGCGGCTGCCCGGCGCGTTGCGATGGGCCAGTTCATCCACCAGTACCAGCGCTGGGTGCCGCGCGAGCACGGCATCCAGGTCCATCTCCTGCAGGGTGTGGCCGTGGTAGGCCACCGCTTTCAGCGACAGCTGCGGCAGGCCCTCCAGCAGCGCCTGGGTATCGGCGCGGCCGTGGGTTTCCACCAGCCCGACCACCAGGTCAACGCCGCGGCGCAGCTGTTCCTGCGCGCGGGTCAGCATGGTGTAGGTCTTGCCCACGCCCGGCGCCGCGCCGAGGAACACGGTCAGCTTGCCGCCGGCTTCGCGTTGCAGGCCTTCGACCAGGGCATCGGCCTGGCGGGTACGCGCATCAGTCATGGGTGCCGCTGTCATGCCCGCCATTGTGCGCGCAGCCGGTGCAGGCCGGCATCACGGCGCCTTGGCCGCGTGGTCCAGCGCGAAGTTCAGCGTCACCACGTTCACCCGCGGCTGGCCGAACAGGCCCCACTGGCGGCCTTCGGTATGCGCCTGCACCAGCGCTTGTACGCGCGCCACCGGCAGGCCACGGGCACGCGCTACGCGTGCCACCTGCAGCTGAGCCGCCGCCGGCGACAGCTGCGGATCCAGGCCGCCTGCGGACTGGGTGACCAGATCCGCAGGCACCTGCGCCGGCGCGACACCTTCGCGTGCGGCTACCGCAGCCGTGCTGGCAGCCACGCGCTCGGCCAGTGCCGGGTTGCTGCGCGCCATGTTGGAACCGGCCGCGGCCATCGGGTCGTAGTTGGCGGCCGACGGGCGCGCCTGGAAGTAGCCGTCACCGGTGAACGGCTGCGACAGCCATGCCGAGCCGCGTACCTGGCCGTTGCCATCGCGCAGCAGGCTGCCCTCGGCCTGGGTCGGGTAGGCCAGGCCGGCGAAACCGGTGGCGATACCGGCGTAGACCGCGCCGGCCAGCAGCAGCGTGGCCAGGCCCAGGCCGATCGCCGGGCGCCAGCTTGCGCCATCCTGCAGGCTGGCCACGCGGGCCTCGGCTTTCTGTTCGCGGGGAAGGGAAGACGAAGTGGAAACAGTACGGTTCATGCGCCGAATACCAGGACAAGAAGGAGGTCGATCGCCTTGATTGCCGCGAACGGCAGCAGCACGCCGCCGAGGCCGTACACCAGCATGTTCCGGCGCAGCAGCGCCGTTGCGGTGGCCGGGCGGAAGCGCACGCCACGCAGGGCGAGCGGAATCAGGGCGGGAATCACCAGGGCGTTGAAGATCAGCGCCGCCAGCACGGCGTTGCGCGGGCTCGACAGCTGCATCACGTTCAGTGCGGCCATGGTCGGAACGGCAGCGGCGAACAGCGCCGGCAGGATCGCAAAGTACTTGGAGACGTCGTTGGCCAGCGAGAAGGTGGTCAGCGCGCCGCGGGTGATCAGTTGCTGCTTGCCCACTTCCACCACCGCCAGCAGCTTGGCCGGGTCCGAATCGAGGTCGACCATGTTGCCGGCCTCCTTCGCCGCCTGCGTACCGGAGTTCATCGCCAGGCCGATGTCGGCCTGGGCCAATGCCGGGGCGTCGTTGGTGCCGTCGCCGACCATCGCCACCAGGCGGCCGCCGGCCTGCTCCTGGCGGATGCGCGCCAGCTTGTCTTCCGGTCGCGCTTCGGCGATGTAGTCATCGACGCCGGCCTCGGCAGCGATGGCGGCGGCGGTCAGCGGGTTGTCACCGGTGATCATCACCGTGCGGATGCCCATCGCCCGCAGCTGCGCGAACTTCTCGCGCATGCCGTGCTTGACCACGTCCGACAGCTCGATCACGCCCAGCACGTGTCGCCCCTCGGCCACCACCAGCGGGGTGGCGCCGTTGCGTGCCACCTGCTCGACGCGACCTGCAAGTTCCGCAGGCACGTTGCCACCCAGCGCCTGCACGTGAGCACGGATCGCATCGGCGGCACCCTTGCGGATCTGCCGCCCATGTTCCAGGTCCACGCCGGACATGCGGGTCTGGGCAGTGAAGGCCAGGTAGTCGGCATGGTCCGGTTCGGCGGTGGCGCAGCCCTGTTCGCGCGCAAGGCGCACGATCGACTTGCCTTCCGGGGTCGGGTCGGCCAGCGAAGACAGTAGCGCCGCTTCACGCAGCTGGCTGGCATCGATACCGGCCAACGGATGGAAGTGGCTGGCCTGGCGGTCGCCGTAGGTGATGGTGCCGGTCTTGTCCAGCAGCAGCACGTCGACGTCGCCGGCCACCTCCACCGCCTTGCCCGACTTGGCCAGCACATTGGCGGCCAGCGCACGGTTCATGCCGGCGATGCCGATGGCCGGCAGCAGCCCGCCGATGGTGGTCGGGATCAGGCACACCAGCAGCGCGATCAGCAACAGCGGGTCGACCTTGACGCCCACGGAGGCGCCGATCGCAGGCAGCGTTGCCACCACGATCAGGAAGGTCAGCGTCATCGCCGCCAGCAGCAGGGTCAGCGCGATCTCGTTCGGGGTCTTCTGCCGGTTGGCACCTTCCACCAGCGCGATCATCCGGTCCAGGAAGCTGTGGCCCGGCTCGGCGGTCACCCGCACGATGATCTGGTCGGACAGCACCTTGGTGCCGCCGATCACACCGGAACGGTCGGTGCCAGCCTCGCGCAGCACCGGTGCCGATTCGCCGGTCACCGCCGCTTCGTTGATGGTGGCCAGGCCCTGCACGATCTCGCCGTCGGCCGGCACCAGCTCACCGGCACTGACGATCACATGGTCGCCCGGGCGCAGTTCCGCGGCGGGTACCTGGGTTTCGGCCGCGCCCGGCTGCGGCGCAGCCAGCCGGCGCGCCACCAGATCCTGGCGGGCACGGCGCAGCGAGGCGGCCTGGCCACGGCCGCGGGCTTCGGCCACCGCCTCGGCGAAGTTGCCGAACAACACGGTCACCAGCAGGATCGCGGTCACCGCCAGACCGAAGCCCAGCGGCGCATTGCCGGTCAGGGTGACGATGGCGGCGACGATCGTGCCGGCCATCACCACTGCCATCACCGGGCTGCGTACCAGGTGCATCGGTGACAGCTTGCGCACTGCGTCGACCAGCGCACGGCGCAGGCCGGCGCCATCGAGCAGGGCAGGGCGCGGAGCAAGGGAACTGCGGGTTGAACTTGCGTGGGTACTCATCGGGGTGTCCTTAGTGCAGTCCCAGGCTCAGGTGGTCGGCGATCGGGCCGAGTACCAGCGCCGGCATGAACTGCAGCACGGTCAGGATGACGATCACCGAGACCAGGGTCAGGGCGAAGGTCGGGGTTTCGATCTGCAGGCTGCCGGCAGACTCCGGCGCCTGGCGCTTGGCGGCCAGCTGTGCGGCCACCACCAGCGGGATGATCAGCAGTGGGAAGCGGCCCAGCAGCAGCACCAGCGAGCAGCTCAGGTTCCACCACAGCGTGGCGTCACCCAGCCCTTCGAAGCCCGAACCGTTGTTGGCATAGGCCGAGACGTATTCGTAGAAGACCTGGCTGATGCCATGGAAACCGGGGTTGGACGTGCCCGCCAGGCCGGGTACGGCCAGGGTGATCGCGGTGAACACCAGCAGGGTGATCGGCTGCAGCAGCACCAGCAGGGCCAACAGGCGGACCTGTGGCGTCTCCAGCTTGCGGCCGAACATTTCCGGCGTGCGCCCGGTCATCAACCCGGCCAGGAACACGCCCAGCAGCAGGTACACGATGAACTGCTGCAGGCCACAGCCAATGCCGCCCCAGATCGCGCTGACCAGCATGTTGACCATCGCGATGCCGCCACTGAGCGGCGCCAGCGAATCGTGCATGCCGTTGACCGAGCCGTTCGAGACCTGGGTGGTCACCGCCGCCCACAGCGCAGTGCCGTCGGCACCGAAGCGCACCTCTTTGCCTTCCATCAGCAACGGCGTGGCGGCGCTGGCGCTATGCCCTTCGCTCCACATCATCGCGCCGGTGGACAGCAGCGACATGCCCAGCATGCAACTGAACACCAGGGCGCCGAAGCGGCGCCGGCCGGTGAACGCGCCGATCATGAAGATCACCGCCATCGGCACCAGCAGGATGCCGACGATCTCCAGCGCGTTCGACAGCGGGGTCGGGTTCTCCAGCGGGAAGCTGCTGTTCGGGCCGTACCAGCCGCCACCGTTGGCGCCCAGCTGCTTGGCCGCGACCATCGCCGCCACCGGGCCCAGCGGCAGCTTCTGTTCGGCCATGCCGGCGCTGGCATCGATCGGCGTGGCCTGTGGCCCACCGGCCATCGTCGATGGCACGCCCTGGCTGGTCAGCACCAGCGTCCACACCAGGCACAGCGGCAACAGGAAGCGCACGCACAGGCGCACCACGTCCACGTAGTAGTTGCCCACCGCCACCTGGCGGTCATCGCCGCTACCGGTGGCGGCCGCAGCCTGCGGCGCACGCGAGAACAGCGCGCGCAGCGTGGCCACCGCCAGCGCCAGGCCCATCATCGGCGTCACCACCTGCAGGCCGGTGATACCGGTCATCTGCGAGAGGTAGGACAGCTGCGCCTGGCCCGAATAGTGCTGCTGGTTGGTGTTGGTCAGGAACGAGATCATCGTGTGCAGCGCGGTGTCCCAGCGCATGTTCGGGATCTGATCCGGATTCAGCGGCAGCCAGGCCTGGGTCATGAACACCGCCTGGGTCAGTACCGCGACCACCACGTTGCTCAGGACGAAGGCCAGCACGTAGCCGCGCCAGGACATCGAGCGCGATGGATCGACGCCGAACACCCTGTACAGCGGCTTCTCGATCCAGTGGAACAGCACGTCGACCTTCATCGGCGTGCCACGCATCACGCGGGCCAGGTACAGGCCCAGCGGCCACGCCAGCAGCAGGCTGGCGGCAATAATCACAAGCATCTCAGTCATGGCCGGCTCCGCTCAGAACGACTCGGGCCGCAGCACGACATAAAGAAGATAGGCGGCGGCGACCAGCACCAGCACGCCACACAACAACGACAGCCAGGGGGACATTGCAATAGCGTCCTGGTGGAACCCCTCCACCTCAGGTCGTCATCGTCGTCCTGCCCCCCATAAACGCACTACGCGCCGGACCGGGCCGACGCGTAAAGAGTGCATAAATTCCGTGGGCCAGGCCGTAACCAGGCCAGGGGTAGCGCCGGGCCATGCCCGGCGGCAGGAGCGTCGTCAGCCTGCCGGGGCAGCCGGTGCCACGCCCTTCAGCTCGCGATAGCGCTGCAGGGTGCTTTCAATTTCGGCCTTCAACGCCTGCTGCTGCTGCAGGAACCCGGCCTGCAGGCGCTGCTGCGCCTGCAGCTGCACGTGCCGCTGGCGGATCGCCCCGGCCTGCTTGTCGGCCACCTTGGCGCCGGCCAGTTCGCGATCACCGGCGGCCGACAGCAGGGCCACCAGCGACTCGCGCAGGCTGGTGACGTTGTACTCGGCCGTCTTCAGGTTGTTGTCCAGCACTTCCTGGCGCTCGGCGAACACCCGGCGCAGGTCGTCCTCGCTGCCATAGGTGGTCAGCATCGCCTGCTCGGTGCGCTGGCGGGTCTGCTCGGCCATCAGGTCCAGCTGCTGCTGCGCGGCCACCGTGCTGGCGGCGGCACGCTCTTCGTCGGTCAACGCGCGCTGGACCTGCGCATTGCGCAGGCCACTTTTCGCGTTGAATTCCTCGCGGGCATGGTTGACCGCATCGGCCGGCAGCGAATCACTGCAGATCCGCTCCTTGCCCTCGTTCCAGCAGTACAGCTTCTTCTCCACCTTGTCGCCACCCCGCGACTGCGCCGGCAGCGTGAACGGCACGGCCAGCAGCAGGCCGGCAAAGAGAACAGCAGGAACTCGGGACATGACCTTTCCCCTGGTCGGTCAGCGGATCGAACGGACGCCGTACTGGGCCCGGTAGGCTTCCAGCGGCTGCCGGTAGCCCACAAGTTCCGGGTTGCCGGAGGCGAAATCAAGCAGATCGGCCAGCGATGCCACGGCGATCACCGGAATGCCGGCCTCCTCGGCCACCGACTGCGCCGCCGAACGGCGATCGGTTTCCGAAGTGATCTCCTGGCGGTCAAGCGCCACCACGATGCCGGCCGGGGTGCCACCGGCAGCGCGAATGATGCCCAGCGCTTCGCGGATCGCGGTACCGGCGGTGATCACGTCGTCGACGATCAGCACGCGCTTGCCATTCATGTCGGCGCCGATCAGCTGGCCGCCTTCGCCATGGTCCTTGGCTTCCTTGCGGTTGAACGACAGCGGCAGGTCGCGGCCACGCTGGGCCAGCTCACAGGCCATCGCGGTGGCCAGCGGGATGCCCTTGTAGGCCGGGCCGAACACCACGTCGTACTTGATTCCGGTGGCATCGATGGCATCGGCGTAGCAGGCGCCAAGCTGCGACAGCAGCGAACCGGAGTCGAAACGACCGGCGTTGAAGAAATAGGGGCTCAGCCGGCCGGACTTGAGGGTGAACTGGCCGAAGCGCAGGGCGTCGGCGGTCAGGGCCAGCTGCAGGAAACGGTGGCGGTGGTCGCTCATCAAAACTCGATTCATCTTCATTTGGAGCATAAATCCTAATCCAGCTGGGCGTTTCGCGCTCGTCCGGACCCGTGTGAAGGGCGTCGCGGCCTGGCCGGGCAGACTGCGCAGCCCCGCGGGCAACCGGTATGCTTGCCCGGTTTCCTGTCGTAGGTCCCTTGCATGCGCATCATCAGTTTCAACGCCAATGGCATCCGTTCCGCCGCGACCAAGGGCTTCCTCGACTGGTTCCGTGCCCAGGACGCCGACGTCCTGTGCATCCAGGAGACCAAGGCCCAGGAAGACCAGCTGACCGACCCGATGTTCCGTCCAGACGGGCACCACTGCTTCTATCGCGACGCCATCACCAAGAAGGGCTACAGCGGCGTGGCGATCTACAGCAAGCGCGAGCCGGACCAGGTCATCACCTCGCTGGGCTGGGCGCCGTTCGACGACGAAGGCCGCTACATCGAGGCGCGCTACGGCAACCTCAGCGTGGTCTCCTTCTACATCCCGTCCGGCAGCTCGGGCGACCTGCGCCAGGGCTTCAAGTTCGAAGTGATGGAATGGCTGCGGCCGATCCTGGAGGAGTGGGCGCGCAGCGGCCGCGACTACGTGCTGTGCGGCGACTGGAACATCGTGCGTTCGGCGCTGGACATCAAGAACTGGAAGTCCAACCAGAAGAATTCCGGCTGCCTGCCGGAGGAGCGCGACTGGCTCAACGCCCTGTGCGCCGACCACGGCCAGGCCACCGATGTCGCCGCCGGCCGTGGCTGGGCCGATGCCTACCGCCTGCTCAACCCCGCCGGCGAGGATTACACCTGGTGGAGCAACCGCGGCGCCGCCCGTGCGAACAACGTCGGCTGGCGTATCGACTACCAGTTCATCACCCCGGGCCTGCGCGACAAACTGCGTAGCTGTTCGATCTACCGCGACGAGCGCTTCTCCGACCACGCCCCGTTCACCGTGGACTACGACCTGTGACCGAGGCCGCCAAGCCGCGCCGACCGTGGCAGCAGGTGTTGTCCAACCTGAGCCAGCGCAAGGTGCTGGCGATGCTGCTGCTCGGTTTCAGTTCGGGCCTGCCCATCTATCTGGTGGGCAACACGCTCGGCTTCTGGATGCGCAAGGAAGGCATCGAGCTGAGCACGATCGGTTTCCTGTCATGGGTCGGGCTGGCCTACACCATGAAGTTCCTGTGGGCGCCGATCGTCGACAAGACCGACGTGCCTCTGTTCGGTCGTTTTGGCCGCCGCCGCGGCTGGATGCTGCTGTCGCAGCTGGTCGTAGTGGTGGGCCTTGTCGGCATGGCGCTGGTCCAGCCCAAGGGCGGCCAGATCCAGTTCCTGGGCATCGCCTGGCAGCACATCGTCGTGTTCGGCGTAATGGCCGTGATCGTGGCGTTTGCTTCGGCCACCCAGGACATCGTCATCGATGCCTGGCGCATTGAAAGTGCTGACAACAGCGAGCAGCTTGGCCTGCTGACCTCATCCTCGGCATTGGGCTACCGCACTGCCTTGCTGGTCACCGATGCGCTGATCCTGATCATCGCGGCCCGTGTTGGCTGGCAGGTCTCCTACGAGATCATGGCCGTGCTGATGGCGCTTGGCGTGGTAGCCGTGGTCATGGCCCGTGAACCCGCGCGGGAAGTGGCTGCCGTGCAGGCACAGGCGACCTCCCTGTGGACGCCGCGCGGCCTGTTCGACGCCGTGGCGGGGCCGTTCATCGCCTTCGTCCGCGAGCATCGCAGCGGCGCGATCCTGATCCTGGTGGCCATCAGCGTCTATCGCATGGCCGACTTCGTCATGGGGCCGATGGCCAACCCGTTCTACGTCGATCTCGGCCTGGACGAGGACACCGTGGGCGCGGTGCGTGGCTCGGTGGGCCTGGTCGCAACCTTCGTCGGCATTGCTGCGGCGGGCCTGGTCTCGGTTCGCTGGGGGGTGCTGGCGGCGCTGATGGTGGGTGCCGTGCTGGGGCCGGCCTCCAACCTGGCATTTGCCTGGCTGGCCTATTCGGGCCCAGACACGACCCATTTTGCTGTGGCCATGGCCATCGACAACTTCGCCAGCGGTTTCGCCGGTACGGCGCTGATCGCCTATATGTCCAGCCTGACCAGCATCGGATACACCGCAACCCAGTACGCGCTGCTGAGTTCGTTCTACGCGATGCCCGGCAAGGCGCTCAAGGGGCTTTCGGGGTGGTCGGTACAGACGCTCGCACAGGGCCGGACGCTGCTGGAAGGCTACGCGCTGTTCTTCGTCGGTACCGCGCTGGTGGCGATCCCGGTGGTGATCCTCTGCGCCCTGCTGATCCTGCAGCAGCGCCGTCGCCAGGCCGCCAGCGCCACCTGATTGCCTGCCCGTCCGGTCTGCGGGATCATCGCCCCGACGCGCCGAGGGGGCGGTGCCTTGCGAACGGGGAAGCGAGCATGGCCGACGTTGTGCTGCGGGACCTGGACCCGCTGCTGCTGGAACGCATCAAACGCGTCGCGGTCGCCCGCGGCTGGACCCACGAACAGACCTGCGCCGCTTTGCTGGAGCAGGGCCTGTTCAGCAGTGAACTGGAGGTCCGCTCCGGCTTCGGTGATCCCGAAGTGGACGCGCTCTCCGACGCCATCGCCGCCCTGCAGGCCTTGCCCGCAGGGCAGGGCTTCGATTAGCGGCCGCGCCGCAATGCTGTAGAGCCGAGCCCACGCTCGGCTGCCCGGTAGATCCACGCCATGCGTGGATGACGCCACCTCACGCCAGGTGAATCGCCCCGAGGATCCGCGGCCCCTTGGCCCCGGTCACGCTCGGCAGGTTGCCGGCCAGCCCGTCCATCGTCCGCTGCGCCAGCCACGCAAAGCCCATCGCCTCCACGTACTCTGGGTCCAGCCCGTGCACCGCGCTGGACTCCACCTGTACCCCCGGCAGCCGCGCCGCCAGGCGCTTCATCAGCTGCCGGTTGCGCACACCGCCGCCACAGACCAGCAGGCGCCGGGTCCGCGGCTGCTGCGTCAGCAGCGCATCGGCCACCGTCGCCACGGTCAGCTCCAGCAGGGTGGCCTGCACATCGGCGGCAGCGTATTGGCCTTCGCCCATGTGGGCCTCGGCCCAGGCCAGGTGGAACTGCTCACGGCCGGTGCTCTTCGGTGGTGGCAGCGCGAACCACGGGTCCGAACGCCAGCCGGCCAGCAGGCCCTCGTCCACCGCGCCGCTGGCGGCGTAGGCGCCGTCGGCATCGAAGGTGCGGCCGGTGTGGCGCTGGCACCAGGCATCCATCAGCGCGTTGGCCGGGCCGGTATCGAAGCCACGCACCGCACCTTCGCGCGGGATCAGGGTCAGGTTGGCGATGCCGCCCAGGTTCAGCACCGCACGGTCCTCATCGGCGGCGCCCAGCATGCTCAGGTGGAAGGCCGGCATCAGCGGCGCGCCATGGCCCCCGGCGGCCACGTCACGGCGGCGGAAGTCGGATACCGTGGTGATCCCGGTCAGCTCGGCGATGCGGTTGCCATCGCCCAGCTGCACGGTGAAGGCGGGGGTGGCCAGCGGGCGATGGCGCACGGTTTGGCCGTGCGAGCCGATCGCGCGGACCTGGCTGCGGTCCACGCCGGCCTCGGCCAGCAGTTGATTGGCGGCTTCGGCGAAGTTGATCGCGATCCGGGCGTCCAGCTCGCCCAGCTCCTCCAGCGAGTCCAGCGGTCCGCCTTCGCCCAGCGCCACCAGCCGCGCACGCAGCACCGGCTCCCAGCGGGCGGTCAGCCCGTGCACGAAGCGGCAGCCTCCGCCAGCGGGGAACTGCACCAGCGCGGCATCGATGCCGTCGGCGCTGGTGCCCGACATCAGGCCAAGGTACAGGGGGACGTCAGCGTCGGCAGTCGTGTTCATGGCGGGCATAAAAAAAGGACGCGGCAAGCTTGTGCTGCCGCGTCCTTCTTCGTCAACGCAGGGGTTCAGCCGCGCTTGCGGCCGGTCGCCTGCTTGTCCTTGGCGCTGGCCACCTCGGGGGCGGCCTCGTCGCGGCTGGTCGGTGCCGGGCTGGCGTCGGCGTAGATCAGCTTCTCCATGCCCTGGATGCGGGCCATCGCCGGTGCGGTCTGCGCGCGGAAGGCGACCAGCTCGGCGCCCTTCAGCGGCTCCGGCGGCGGCATGGTCACGGTCAGCGGATTGCGGTGCTCGCCGTTGACGCGGAATTCGTAGTGCAGATGCGGGCCGGTGGCCAGGCCGGTCGAGCCGACATAGCCGATCACCGTGCCCTGGGCCACGCGCTGGCCGGTCTTGATGTTCGCAAAGCGCGACATGTGCCCGTACAGGGTGGTGTGGCCGCGGCCGTGGTCGAGGATCACCACGTTGCCGTAGCCGCGCTGCACGCCGGCGAACTGCACGCGGGCATCGCCGGCGGCCATGATCGGGGTGCCGGTGCGCGCAGCGTAGTCCACGCCCTTGTGCATGCGCATCTTGCCCAGCACCGGGTGCTTGCGCGCGCCGAAAGTCGAGCTCAGCCGCGCGAACGGGATCGGCATGCGGATGAAGCTTTTCTTCAGCGAACGGCCGTTGATGTCGTAGTACTCGGACTTGCCGTTGCGGTCGAAGCGGAAGCCGGAATAGGTCTTGCCACCGGTGGTGAAGGTCGCCGCCAGGATCTTGCTGGTGTCCACCTTCTCGCCTTCGCGCCAGGTTTCATCCATCACCACGCTGAAGCGGTCGCCCGGCTGCAGGTCCTTCGAGAAGTCGATGTCGTACTTGAAGATGTCGTCGGTCATCGTCGCGATCGCCGACGGCGACAGCCCGGCGCGTCGGGCCGCGGCATACAGCGAACTGGTGATCTCGCCGCTGGTGACCACGGTGCGCGTGGAGGTCTCGCGCTGGGTCACCTTCTCCTTGATGTCGTCGCCGGTCAGGCTCAGTTCCACCCGGTTGTCGGCATCCCGGTCGAAACGGATGCTGCGCAGGTCACCGGACAGCGGCATGTCGAAGGCGATCTCGGCGCCCGGGCGGAGCTTGGTCAGCGCCTCGCGTGCACCGGGGTGGTCCAGCACCCGGTGCAGCGTGGTGGCCGGGATGCCCGCCTTGTCGAACAGATCGCTCAGGGTCTGGCCGCGCTCCACGCGCAGCACCTGCCAGCTGTCACCGGGCACCTGCTGCTGGCGGGCCATGGTCAGCGGCGGCAACGGCAGTGCCAGGCTGGTATGGCTGTCGGCAAAGGGGGCGTCGATGGTGTGCGAGAAGCCCGGGACGATCGTTGCCACCAGGGCGCCGATGGTCGCGAACAGGCTGGCGTGCATCCAATGGCGGCGGGTCCAGCGCTCATTGAAAGCGGCGGGAAGATGTTGCCTGAGCTTCCGATGCAGGGCGTTGTCGTGCAGGACGTGGAGGCGTTCCTGGAAGCGCTGCTTGCGTGCGCGGCCTTGTTCGGAATTGTGCATCGGCGGTTTTTTCCTGGCAGCCCGGGAGCGCGGGCCTGATCGCCGGTTACCATAGACACCTGAGAAAACCGCGTCAAACCCTTGTGCCCATTGGCTTTTGTGAAGCCAATCGGGTTAACTTTGCTTTAACACCCCACACAAGAATCGGCGTTGCCGGGAGTAGTCACGTGTCCTCGATTGAAGAAGCCCTTGCCCTGATCGGCCGCGGTGCCGACGAGATCCTCAAGCTCGAGGATCTGCGTGCGCGCCTGCAGGAAGGCCGTCCGCTGCGGATCAAGGCCGGCTTCGACCCCACCGCGCCCGACCTGCACCTGGGCCATACGGTGCTGCTGAACAAGATGCGCCAGTTCCAGGACCTCGGCCACCAGGTCGTTTTCCTGATCGGCGACTTCACCGGCATGATCGGCGACCCGTCCGGCAAGAGCCTGACCCGCAAGCCGCTCAGCCGCGAGGATGTGCTGGCCAACGCCCGTACCTATGAGGAGCAGGTGTTCAAGGTGCTGGACCGCAGCCGTACCGAAGTCCGCTTCAACTCGGAGTGGTTCGGCAAGATGGGCGCGGCCGACATGATCCGCCTGGCCGGCCAGCACACCGTGGCGCGCATGCTCGAGCGCGATGACTTCGCCAAGCGCTACGCCGCCCAGCAGTCCATCGCCATCCACGAGTTCCTGTACCCGCTGGTGCAGGGCTACGACTCGGTGGCCCTGGAGGCCGACGTCGAGCTGGGCGGCACCGACCAGAAGTTCAACCTGCTGATGGGCCGTGGCCTGCAGGAACATCACGGCCAGAAGCCGCAGGTGGTGCTGACCATGCCGCTGCTGGAAGGCCTGGACGGCGTCAACAAGATGTCCAAGTCGCTGGGCAACTACATTGGCATCAGCGAACCGGCCATCGACATCGTCACCAAGACCATGAAGGTGGACGACACCCTGATGTGGCGCTGGATCGAGCTGTTGTCCTTCGACATCAGCCAGGCTGAAGCCGTGCAGCTGCGCGAGCAGGTGGCCAATGGCGGCCTGAACCCGCGCGTGGTCAAGCTGCGCCTGGCGCGTGAGCTGGCGACCCGCTTCCACGACGCTGCGGCGGCCGAGCAGGCCATTGCCGGCTGGGAAGCGGCGGTGACCGGGCAGGGCGACATCACCCAGCTGCCGTTGCAGGACGTGGCGATCCCGGCCGAAGGCCTGCGCATCGCCGCACTGCTGACCGCGGCGGGGCTGACCCCGAGTAATTCCGAAGCCA